>DLAJ01000014.1 GCA_002493905.1 Lachnospiraceae bacterium UBA7050
GGATGGAAATTTGACGGTCTATAGTATCCATGGCTATTATTTTCAGTCCTCCGTCTCCGAATGTATTGAAAGAAACCGAAAGCGGGAAGGAAAAGCAAGGATACCGGACCGGGCTGTGGCGGGTACGCATCGTAAACTGGAGCTTCCGGAGTACGGGGAAGGTTTTGACAAGCTGTTTTATGTCTGCCTGAAAGACGGACACTTTCAGACACAGGAATGGATTGAAAGAGAAGCATAGGGAGAAAAAGGATGAAATTTGATGATTTTGATAAGGAAATGCGTATTTACGAGGAATCCATCGACCAGTACATTCTGCCTGATATGTATATTGCGGCGCGGCTGGATGGCAGATCGTTTACCAGACTGACCAAAGAAATTTGTAACTTTGAGGCGCCGTTTGATACCAGATTCAGGGATTTAATGACAGAAACCGTCAAGGCGCTGATGAATGCCGGATTTCGTATTGTATACGGCTATACAGAAAGTGATGAAATATCGCTTCTGTTTCATCCTGAGGATCATACCTTCGGCAGAAAAGTCCGCAAGATTAATACGACTTTGGCGGGGGAAGCGAGTGCGGCGTTTTCGCTGGCGTTAGGGCAGACAGCAACATTTGACTGCCGTGTGGTTCCGCTGCCTAACAGGGACAGGGTCGCAGATTACTTTGTGTGGAGGCAGGAGGATGCACATCGGAATTCCCTAAATTCGCACTGTTATTGGGCTCTGCGTAAAGAAGGAAAAAGCCAGAATGATGCTACCATGGAATTAGAAGGGAAGAGTGTGGCGTATAAAAATGAACTGCTGTTTCAGAGGGGCATCAATTACAACGCGCTGCCGTCATGGCAGAAGAGAGGAATTGGTGTTTATTTTACGGATGTGCAGAAAGAGGGGTTTAATCCGGTAAAAAAAGAAAAGGTTCTCACACAGAGGAGGGAACTGTTCGTCGATTATGAGATTCCGCTCAGTGAAGATTACAGGAAATTTATATTGCAGTTTCTTGATGAGGATTGACGGCGTCAGCGTCGGTCTGGGTTAAGGTCTAAAAATTGATAACCGCGGACCGGGAAGAGTGAACTGTCTCCTATCTGCGTCTTCTCTTTATTTGCTTTCTCTGCAGTTTTTTGGAAAGCTTACTGGCATTTTTCTCTTTCTCTTTGAATACGCGGTTTCGTTTTTCTGCGATAAAAACATAATAACCGTTTATCGTGTGTATTTTTACGCCGCCGAAGACGGCAGTAAGTTTGTTTTTATACCAGTCAAGCCGTTTGGTGACCATAATGAACTTACCGCCAAGCGTAAGCTTTTGGAATCCGGCTTCGATGAAATGCTTGGGCACGGAAAAATCCGCGTGATATGGAGGGTTTGACAGAATGTAAGTAAAATCGTGTTCCGGCACATTTCGAAGACCGTCGCTTAACCGGATGTCAATATTGGGCACCTGATTAAGCGCTGCATTGATTTTCGCCTGTTTCACTGCGCTTTCGGAAATATCACACATGATAATGCGTTCCTGACCGATCAGTCTGGCCGCAAGGATTCCAACAACGCCATATCCACAGCCCAAATCCAATATTTTATCGCCCTCTGCAAAATTCGCTACAGACAGCATGGCCAGAGTACCGGTATCAATCTCATTTGGAGAGAAATTCGAAGAATCCGTTTCGAACTGCAGATTCACATTCTTTATGGTTGTCGAAATCATAGTATACCCCATGTCATTTGAAGAGCTTGTTTTTTATCGGTGAAGCTGTTTTGTGTTTGGATTTATTCGATCATGAATCTGCGGTTCATGATCGACATTTGCTGCTCGCTTTTGTTAACGCTTATTGTATCATATATTTAGAAGTATGGCTATCCGGGAGTTTGAATAGGTGCTTTCCTAATTTTAAGAGCGGCGTTCAAATCATTCAGGGCTATTTTCGGGAGTTTAGGGGAAAAACAGGAGCAAAGCGGTTTTATCGTTCCCGGAGCCCCGGCCAGCGGAATCAGAGCTGACATATCAGCCGACCGGAACCGGATTTCTCTCAGTTGCCGGCCGGAACCGGATTTCTCACAGTTGCCGGCCGGAACCGGATTTCTCACAGTTGCCGGCCGGAATCAGAGATTTCTCAGCCGGCCGGAATCCTTAGCACCTGACCGATATTCAGAATATCGCTGCTTAGTCCGCTCAACCGTTTGATCGCATCAACCGTCGTGCCAAATCTTTGTGCGAGCAGCCAGAGCGTATCTCCCGAGCGGACCGTATACTCAAAATATGACCCGCCCGCAGAACTTGATGTCGGAATCCTCAGCACCTGACCGATATTCAGGATATCACTGCTTAGTCCGTTCAGTCGTTTGATCGCATCAACCGTCGTGCCGAATCTTTGTGCGAGCAGCCAGAGCGTATCGCCGGAGCGGACGGTATACTCAGAATATGCTCCGCCCGAAGCACCCGATGCCGGAATCCTCAAAACCTGACCGATGCTTAAATTGTCACTGGTCAGCCCGTTCAGACGCTTGATTGCGTCAACGGTTGTGTTATATCTGCGTGCGAGCAGCCAGAGTGTGTCTCCTGACCGGACAACATATTCCGTGTATCCGGTATCGGCACTTGGCGGAATCACCTGATCTGCTCCCAGATAAGTCTGATACAGTGCCTGCCATGTGAGTGGTCCCACCATGCCGTCAGGTTCAAGTCCGGATGCGCGCTGGAATGCCGCAACGGACTGCTGTGTTTCTCTTCCGAAATTTCCATCCTGCGCCGGTGCCGGAATGGTAGAATCAAATTCGGCTGCTACATTCAACAGGTATTGCAGGGTAATGACATCCTGCCCGGACGAACCAAGACGGAGAACCGAGGACGGCGGAACAGTTCCGATTCCAAGAGAGGTTCCCTCGCTGTCCAGTTCCGCGAGTCTGGTTACGGAGGCATACAGATAGGAAAGCTTATTCCACGTGGCTTTTCCGACCATGCCGTCTGGCGTCAGATTAAAAATGCTCTGAAATTTGGTAACTGCAGATCTTGTGCTTTCTCCAAACACACCTGTCTGATCGGTGATCGGAGGAATTGCGGGATAATTGCGCCGGATTCGCCCGAGATAAGTCTGAATTGTCTGCACGTCAAGCCCGGTACTTCCGACTTTAAGCGGGGCGCCGGGATAGGAGGACAGAACTCCGGTAATAATATTTGTCTCTGCGATTTCCACATCTTTTGGGTAATAGGAGCGCAGAATCTGAATGGGACTGAGCCCCTGATTGGCAAGCGTTACCGTTCCCCACTGAGATAAGCCTGCGCAGGTCGCGGTCGTTCCGTTGCAGAAGGATGTAAAATAGGGCGCGTTCTGCCCGCGTCTGCGGACGTATTCATTAAAAATTTCATCGACGATCCGGCTGATGGATTCATAGATATTCCGTCCATAGATAAAATATTGGTCATAGGCGGTGTTATTTGTAATATCAAAGCTGTAACCACGGCTTCTGTACCACTCGGTAAAAACTCGGTTCAGCGCGAATGTGATGATGGCATAAATATTTGCCCGTATGGACGCCTCCGGCCATGTGGGGTAAATTTCGCTGCTGGCAACATTCTTGACATAATCGGGAAACGTTACATAGACATTGGATGCGGATGCGTTCGGGCTGCCCAGATGTACCGTGATCGGATTCGGAATGACTACCTGACGGAGTACCTGAGGTTCCGTATCCTCCGGATCGGGTCCCGCCTGATCGCGGCTGCCCGTCATGGTGACGGCGGGAGCGCCGATCTGAATCTCTGTCACGGACGGGGTGCGCTGTATCTGCCTCATCGGTACAAATTCAATCGGCTGAAGGGCTGTCTCGCCTTCCAGAATCGGAATGCCGACGATATGGACCGAATTGAAACCGTCCGCAAACGCGAGCACGTCATAACTGATAAAAGGCGTGCCGGAGAAATCAGGGTCTAAGGACAGGGAACGGTCAAGGGTTTCCAAAGCGATCCGCTGTGTTTCCCCGCTCTCATCCGTTGTCACATGGTAAACTTTTCTTTCCGAGCCATCCATAATCCAGATCTGCGCGCCCTTGACCGGAAGCGCGTCGTGCGCGGTATGGGTCTGTATGATCAAATAACCGGTAGCCATAAATAATAGAATCCTCCTTCAAATCATTTCGCGAAATTATCAACGGGGCAGACATAGCATGCTGGCGTTCCGATGCCGCAGGACTTACCGCACAATCCCCTATAAAATATAAATATGAACAAGAGGGGGTGACGGTTCCATCAAATATGATTCGGAAAACAACGATTGATTTTATTTTGAAAAAATATTACCATTGTGAAAGAGCATGAAAGATGCACGGGGAATGGGAATCGGATAAGCAGAAAGACAAAATTCATTTTGGAGGGAGACAGGCGGTCATGCAGATTGAAGTCAAAAAGCTGGACAGGAACATGGCGGATGCGTATCTTGATTTTTTTGATCACAGAGCTTTTTCTGACGGAAGCGCAGAAAAAGGATGTTATTGTGTGTGGCATCATTGGACCGACCGGCATGAACGGGAACGCAGCCTGATGCCGGAAAACGAAAGACCTTATCGCAAAAGGGATTATGCGAAGGAACTGATACAAAATGGAATCTTGAATGGATTTGCGGCAATTTATAACGGACGGATTGTCGGGTTCTGTAATGCGGATGCCAAGGAGTGTTATTTTCGAATGAGCAGGGAAAAGCATCCGGACAGTTGGATTGGCGTGAACGGGAATGATAAGATACTGGCGATCGTATGTTTTATTGTGGCTCCCGGCATGCGCAGAAAGGGTGTTGCGAAGGCGCTGTTGGAATGCGCTTGTCAATATGCGGAAGAAAACGGCTATGATTATGTAGAGGGGTATCCGTCCCAGGGAGAATTTGTCGCAAATAACTGTGGCGGCTCCGCTTCCATGTATATTGATCAGGGGTTTGAAATCATAGATATTCCCAATGGAATAATCGCAAGAAAGAGAATGAAGAAGTAGACGAATTTTCAAGTGGGAATGGGGAGGAGCCGGACAGATGGATTTGGATGAGATGAAGCGTATGAAGGATGACACGCAGCTTGTGAACGCGGTTTATGATTTTTTTGATGAGGATACCAGACTCAATCATAGTAACGCTGCCAAAGTAGAATTTTTGACTACGGTTAAGTATATAGAGATGTATTTGAAACCGGGAATGAGGATTCTTGATATTGGTGCGGGCGCGGGAGAGTATAGTCTTTATTTTGCGGATAAGGGGTATCGGGTAAGCGCAGTGGAACTTGCGGATAAAAATGTGGAAGCATTTCGAAAGAAGATGAACGGTGATCGCAAGGTTGACCTGAGACAGGGGAATGCGCTGGACCTCTCCGGTTTTGAGGATGAAACATTTGATCTTGTTCTGCTGTTCGGTCCGCTTTATCATTTACATGACAAAAAAGACAGGAATACTGCAATTGGGGAAGCGAAGCGGGTGCTGAAAAAAGAAGGCGTCCTGTTTATTGCTTTTATCAATAACGATATGATTCCCTATACGGAATGGGGGTATGACCCGGCATATCTTCTGACCGGCGATTACGATAAGGAAACCTTCAAAGCAGACGATTTTCCGTTTGTGTTTTTTAATCTGGCCCAATGCAGGGAAATGCTTGCCGGAAATGATCTTTCGATCATCCATGAGGTTGCGTCAGACGGTATGAGCGAATTATTGGAAGACAGGATCAACCAATTGGATGAGGCGGGTTATGCGCAATACTTGAAGCTGCATTTCTTTTACTGTGAAAAACCGGAGCATCTGGGAAAGACAAATCATTTTCTTTTTGTGACAAAAAAATATCCAAGGAAGCGCTTTAAGCAGCGTTTCCTTAAAAAGACTGTATGCAGGAGGCAGGATGATGAATAAGGACTGGTCGGAGCTTAACAAAACGATGCAGGCGCAATTAAAAAAGCAGGATACTTATCAGGATGGGCTGAATACTCTGTGTGAGCTTCGAAACCAATGTATGAAGGTCCTGATTTCTCTTAAAGAGGAACTTAGCAGAAAAGATTTTAATGCAATTCCTTTTATCAATGCGAACGGTTATCACAGTAAGACGATTGCTTATTCCATATGGCATATTTTCCGTATCGAAGATATTGTTGCGCATACCCTGATCGAAGGAGATGAGCAAGTGTTTTTTGCGGGCAGCTATCAGAAACGCATCCATTCACCGATTATCACGACGGGGAATGAGCTTGTGAAACAGCAGATCGCAGATTTTTCTGAGCAGCTTGACTTAAAGGAACTGTATTCGTATTGCATGGAAGTAAAGGATAGTACAGAGCGCCTTTTGAAGCGTCTGCCTTTTAGCGGACTAAGGAAGAAAATACCGGAAGAACGAAAAGAGTGCCTAAAGTCTCTGCATGTCGTCAGCGACGATGAGAACGCGGTGTGGCTGATTGATTATTGGTGCGGGAAGGATATCCGCGGGCTGATCCAGATGCCGTTTTCCAGACACTGGATTATGCATATTGAAGCAAGTCTGCGCATCAGGGATAAATGTCCCAAAAACAACTATACCTAATTTTTCCACTCGTGAAACAATATACCATCATGTAAACTGTAAACAGATAGAAGGAGGGTGAGTTGATGACGAAAGACAGAGACGGATTCAGTCACGTTACAGGTTCCAATGCCCATGCAGAATAGCGGATAAATTTCTGTATGGGCTGATCAAGCGGTATCATCTGCTGTTCTGCAACTTGTTTATATCAGATAAATAAGGAGCGGAAAAGATGAAGTATAAGAATGCAGTAGAAGTTCTGCCTCCCGGATTATTGCGGGAAATCCAATGTTTTATCGAAGGAGAGCTCTTATATATTCCAAAGACTGAATCAAAACAGGAGTGGGGCGCAGTCAGCGGGTCAAAGAAGTTTTATTCGGAGAGAAACTGCCGCATCAGGGAACTGTTTTCGAATGGTGTATCAATTCAGGAATTGAGCAGCAGTTTTGGATTATCGGGCAGTACGATCAAAAAAATAATCTATCGGAAAGAGCATCATTAAATCAAACCTCCCGGAATTGAAAAAAGTTCATTTCGGGAGGTTTTTGCGCGCAGCCGTTAAGCGGCAGCATCCAAAGTAAAGCCAGATCATATACATCCCCAAGGCCTATCGTTATCAGGCAGCATAATTCCCCAAGACCTATCGTTATCAGGCAGCATAATCCCCCGAGGCCTATCGTTATCAGGCAGCATAATTCCCCAAGACCTATCGTTATCAGGCAGCATAATCCCCCGAGACCTATCGCTATCAGATGCCATATATCCCAAAACAGCTATAGTCATTTTCTGATCTCCGCAGGCAGGGGAGGTATGGTATCATGTCGATAGACATGATACCGCGCCGAAGCGAAGCGGAGTGCGCATACGGACGCCATGATTGCGAAGCAATTATGGTATCATGTCGATAGACAAGACAGAAAGGCAATGAAAAAATGATGCTGGCAGAAAATATAAGAAAGTACCGGAAAAAAGACAGTCATTCTTACTGCATGGGCTCATTTCCAAGCTTTGAGCTGCTGCATGCCCGCCCGGAAATCATTGAAATGATCTTGGTACATACAGATTTGAAAGCGGAAATTCTGGTAAAATTAAGAGAAGAATGTAAAAAGGCGGATGTGGAGATCGTACAGAGTAACAAATTAATCGAAAAAATCCGCGATAAAGAAAACTGTATGATGGCGGCCGTTTTTCGTAAATATCAGTCTGAACTGGGACATGATAAAAACCATGTAGTATTGGTAAATCCGGGCGATGCCGGTAATCTCGGTACGATCATCAGGAGCTGCATAGGCTTTGGTATTACAGATTTAGCGGTCATTGAACCGACAGTCGATATTTTTGAACCGAAGGTTGTGAGGGCGTCAATGGGAGCGGTCTTCCGGCTCAATGTCCAATGCTTTGAGAGCTATGCGCATTATGAACGTGAGTACGGCAGCGAAAGAGAAAACTACCCGTTTATGCTGAACGGGGTATATCGGATTGGTGAAATAACACCTTTGCAGGACAGAGCGTATTCCTTGATTTTTGGAAATGAATCGCATGGATTGGACAGCAGTTACCTGAAGGTGGGAAAAAGTATTGTTATTCCACATACCCGTTTCATTGATTCGCTCAATCTGGCAACGGCAGTCGGAATCGGTATTTATGAATTCAGCAGACATGGAGGTTTCCTATGAAAAATATTACGACAAGGCAGTTCAGCATATTGGCGGACTGCGGGCGCATATATCAATTTTTGCTTGAAATCTATGAGAGGGATTGGAGAAACGGCGTGCCTGCGCCATTCTTTGAATATGCTTATGCGTCCCATGCTTCATGGATGGACATCACATATTCCTATAAAAACAGAATCTGGGAGGATCGTGGAACGGTAGCGGCGTTCTGTTTTTATGAAAATCCGCCCTCTGATATTTATTTTTGCCTAAGACCAGGGTATGAGGAACTGGCCGGGGAGATGATCGCATATGCGGACAAAGTCATGCCGAATCAGGGAGGAAATATTCAGCTGATTCTTTTTGGAGAACAGGGTGCGCTGATGGCTGCGGCAGAAAAGGCCGGGTATGTTCAGGCGGGCGAATGCGTGGAAATGCAGTTTGACTTTGAAAAAGAACTGGTGTATCCGCTGCCGGACGGCTTTCGGCTGATACCACCGCAGGAAATCGAATTTTCAAAGGTGGGAGAATGCTGTTGGAAAGGCTTTGATCATGAACAGACGGAAGGAGAGTGGAATCAGCAGGATGTGCGGAACCAATATCAGCTTTTGACGGCACCGCATGCCACCCCTAAATTGGGAGTGGCAATTGCGGATGAAACAGGAGCGTATGCCTGCTATGCAGGAATGTGGTGGACGCCGGAGAACCGGCTGGCGTATTTGGAACCGCTCTGCACCATTCCAAAATACCGGCACAGAGGGCTTGCCGCCGCTGCGCTGTCCGAACTGTATCGGAGAACAAAAGCACTTGGAGCAACGCATATGACCGGAGGTTTTGATGCATTTTATGAGAAAATAGGCGGCCAGCCTGCGGTAAGATGGACTTTTTGGAAAAAGAATCTCTCATGATAGGAATTTCTATAAAAAATTAGAGTTTATAGAAAGACAAGTAAAGAGGCACAGTTTATGTAAAACAGGGCATGACATAAGCTGTGCTTTTTTATAATGACAGGGGAAGCGGGGAGTGATATAATCAGAAAAAATCGCTGCTTTAAGCGTCAGAAAGGGCGTCGATGCCATGTTGAAAAAACCAAAGATGATCTTGTTTGATTACGGGCATACCCTGCTCTATGAAAACCATCATGATGTAGAACGGGGAAACCGGGCGATTTATCAGTGTATTACAAAAAATCCGAAAAATATTTCCTTTGAAGAGTTTAATCGGGTTATCATAGATACGTTCGCAAAGATTAGCGAGTGCCGTACCGGCATAGATATTAATGAGGATGATTTTTTAAGGCTCGTTCTGGAATATCTGGATATTGGGCTGTCCGTTTCCTTGGAGGAAGCGGAGCGCATGATCTGGCGCGGTATTTCCGAGGGGAAGATCATGCCGAAGGCGGATAAAATGATCGATTGTCTGAACGAAAACGGGATAAGGATGGCAGTGATCAGCAATCTGTGCTGGTCATCGAAAGCACTCAGAGAACGGCTCGACAGGCTGCTTCCCCGTAACCGGTTTGAGTTTGTAATTGCTTCCGGCGAATACATACTAAAAAAGCCGGACAGAATGTTATTTGAGATTGCGCTGAATAAGGCAGGGCTTTCCGCTGACGAGGTATGGTACTGCGGTGATAGTATTGCGGCAGACGTGTACGGAGCGCATGGTGCGGATATTTTTCCCGTGTTGTATGAAGGGGAGACCGATGAGCCCAATCCGTTTGCGGGGCAGAACGACGGGTACGAGCTTCCTTTTGCACATCTTCGGATCACAGACTGGGACGAGCTGATCACGGAGCTTAAACGGGCGCAGTGACTAATTGGCTGTCGGATGATAAAATGTGATTGCGGCGACGCTCTGGTCCTTTATGAGCAGCGCCAGATACAGGGGCAGTGTCTCCGGACTGTTCTGATCAATTTCTGCAATCAGAAGATGATCAAACTGGTCCGACCAGAAATAATCCGTTCCGTCGTAGTCGAAGGAAGCATCCATATCCAGATAGCTCCGCGGATAGGCAGAGAAATTCCAGCCAAGGCAGTCAATCTTGTCACGCAGGAAATTTCCGTCAAAGTCCATGGCTGCCATATTCGGATAGGCAGCAAGGATGTCATCTTCCGTCATACCTACTTTTATTCCGTTAGTAAGACAATGGGAATCGTCAAAAACAGCATATCCGTAAAGCTGTGGTTTGCTCTGTTCATCAAAAGAATAAATTCCGTAGTAATATTCGATCCCATCCACCGTTAAAGTATACCATGTTCCGTCCGATGCTCCGGGCAGTATCCCGTACAGCTTCTGAACCGTGCCAAGTTCTTCTGACGTATCCAAATGGATATGTATATCCAGTTGATATAGTGGTATTTCGGGAACAACCTTTGCCTCATCCGGAGAAAAGGACTGCAGTGTGGCAGATTGGAACGGTTCCTGTGTGATGAAAGCTGAGCCGGTTTCTGGGGCAGCGGCAGTTTCTGGAGAACCGGTTTCTGGTGTGACGGTTTTTGGAACGGCGGTTTCCGAAGAGGCGGTTTCCGGAGTGCTGGGAGGTGTGGTGGTGCTGTGTGAGCTGGTTTTGCCGCATCCGGCAAGAAGTAAGGTCAGAAAAAGAACAGCAGCGGAGAGCAGATGTCCCCGCTGCGTTGTAAGTATGCATTTTGTGTTGGCATTACAACTTTTTTGAACGTTGTTCATAAAAGGCTCCTGTTGTCATTAGTCCATAAATTCTACGCGGCCGGTATCAATGTGATAGATGGCGCCGCATGCTTTCAGACTGCTTTCATCTGACAGATTCAATTTCTCCCGGATGATGGAAACACTTCTCTCCACATTTAAGCGGCTTGCTTTCAATTCATCCTTTTCATCCCCGATTGCCTTGCGGATTTCGTCAGTAATCGATTTTACAAAGCCCGAAGGATTGCTGGTGATCGTCGCTCCCACGGCACCGCAATGTGTATGTCCTAGTACGAGTACCAAATTGCAGCCGAGATGGTCAGCGGCATATTCCACACTGCCTAACTGGTGCTGGTCCATGACGTTGCCTGCCACACGGATGACAAACAGTTCGCCGATTCCCGCAGTAAAAATGCTTTCGGGAATGACTCTTGAATCGGAACAGGTAATGACGATCGCATAAGGGGTCTGTCCCTCGTCGCATGTCTTTTTTCTGAGCTGCAGGGATACATCGCCGGGATTGCTCACGGCATCCAGATAGCGCGTATTTCCCTCTTTCAGTTTTGTCAGTGCTTCTGCTGCTGATAAATTCTGATGTGCCATAATTCATGTCCCCCATTCTTATGTTCTTAATTTTGCGGCGGTGTCCCGCGCATAGATACTGATAGAAAAAGTATAACATAGACCATTTGGAAAATCATCTGTTTTATGTGAAAAGTTGAACGGGAGGCCGGGGTTCATTTTGGGATGCTGATTTTTGCGGAGGCTGATAATAACTATCAAGACATATGGACAGAGCGGAGTGGATAAAAAGCCTGTAAATGGCCTTTTTCGCTGTATATTTTTTGCATGACACCGCGCTTTGCGGATGACGCCTTGACACGGGCGGAAAGTTGTGTAACATAACATATGGTAATAGAATCCTGCAGAACAGTTTTATGTGCGGACGGCTAAAAAACGGCGGGGAAGAGCCGGGGGACTTACAAAACTGTAAGCATGCCCGGATGAAATGTAAGCCGATTCGATGGCGGCCGCATTTCATTTTCTATAAGCTGTTCATGGACAGGACAGCAGAAAAATGAGAAAACAGCCGCAGACAGAAAAAGCTTCATGAATTCTTAATGAGCTCTTCAGGAATACTTAAGGTATGAAGCATATAGTGGGTACTGGATCAAAAGAGAGGTCCGGGGAGCATGGCGGAAGCTGCGGAAATCTTAACGTTTTCTTAACAGTTTTCTTACCGGTTTCTTAATCAGTATGCGATAACATAAACTTACTCCGGCAGGAGTAAAGAGCTTTGGAGCATATGCGGGAGCATCTTGCGGCAGAAATTTCAGAAACATGAATAAGAAGGATAGATGAATGAAGCAGAGTATGGTATCATGTCGATAGACATGATACCGCGCCGGAGCGAAGCGCAGTGCGCATACGGATGCCATGATTGCGAAGCGGAGCGCGCATTCTTTTGCCGTGATTGCGAAGCACACGATAAAATCATACGGAGAAAAACGATGGACAAAAAGAAACAGATCGTTCCGCCGGTCATGTGGGTCGCGGTCTTTTTCACAATTACCTTAAATAATATCACATATTATGGCGCACGGGCGCTAACATCGGAGCGGTATCATCATGACCTGACAAACGGTCTGGATGAAAAAATTCCTTTTTTGCCATGGACGGTTCTGATCTATTTTGGATGTTACCTGTTTTGGATTGTAAATTATGCGATCGGGTGCAGGCAGGACAAGGAAAAAGCTTTTTGCTTTATGGGAGCGGATCTCATAGCAAAATTTGTATGCCTGCTGTGCTTTTTGATCTTCCCGACAACCAATGCCAGACCGGATGTGGAAGGCCAGTCGTTTGTGCATGAACTGATGCGCCTGCTGTATCAGATTGATGCGGCAGATAATCTGTTTCCATCCATTCACTGTCTGACAAGCTGGCTTTGCGTGATTGCGGTACGGGGGAATAATAAGGTGCCGCGGTGGTATCGCGCCCTGTCTGTTTTGATCGCAGTCAGTATCTGTATATCGACGCTGACTACAAAACAGCATGTGCTTGTTGATGTCGCTGCGGGCGTCCTGCTGGCGGAGGCGGCATATCTGTTATGTGAAAAAAGCGGTTTTTCAACGTGGTACGCCGGCGCGGTATCAAAACTTTATGGGAGAATCGCAGGGAAAGGAGGGCAGTGTGGCGAAGAAAGTTAAAATATGGGTTATCATTGGGTTTGTGATTGTGATCCTGCTGTTCTTGAAGCAGTTATTCAGCGCGAAGATCGACTCGGTTGAGTCGCTGCAGCAATATATGAAGACGTTCGGCTTTGCGGCGCCTTTGGCACTGACATTGTTTCAGGCGCTCCAGGTGGTAATACCGGTACTTCCGGGATATCTTGGATGCGCTGCGGGCGCAATTGCTTTCGGAACCATGACGGGTTTCTGGTGCAATTATATCGGAATCAGCCTTGGTTCCATCATCGCCTATTTTTTGGCAAAAAAGTACGGAAAGAGCATTGTGCTTTCCATGTTTCCGCAAAAGCAGTATGATAAATGGAGCGAGCGGATTGAGAAAAGTAAGTCCTATGTATGGTTTTTGTTTGTTGCAACATTACTTCCATTGTTTCCCGACGACTTTTTGTGTTACTTTTCGGGTCTAATGAAGATGAAGAGCAAAACCTTTATATGGGTTATTATATTGGGAAAACCATGGTGCATTCTGGCATACAGCATCGGGTTCGGGCTGATCAAATAGGTTGAAAAGTACGCGCAGTGCGGAGCGGGCTTAAGGTCCGCACGGCGGATATCGGAAAACAGTTGGCAGGGGGAAAGGAACATGAAGAAAAAAGTACTGGGATATTATGATTATACAGTCATACTTACATATTGCGGGATGCTGGCCGCGTTTGTCGGCATTTTAAGAGTGCTGGCAAGGGACTACTGGGGTGCGCTGATCTGTCTTATGATAGCGGGCATCTGCGATATGTTTGACGGGGCGGTAGCCGGGACGAAAGAGCGGGACGAAAAAGAAAAGCGTTTCGGTGTACAGATCGACTCGCTCAGCGACCTGATCAGTTTCGGTGTCCTGCCGGCAATTTTTGTTTACCGGATCGCGGATGAAAATCTGTGGGTCGGGGCGGTGTGTGCTGCTTTTGTGCTGTGCGCGCTGATCCGGCTTGCATATTTTAATGTGCTGGAGGAGGAACGACAGAGGCAGACGACGGAAAAACGTAAAAGTTATCTGGGCGTTCCGGTGACGGTCGTTGCCGTGACGCTTCCGCTTGTCTACTTATTGTATAAGGAGCACATATGCAGAACCTGTATTTGGTTTCCGGTACTGCTTATTGTGATGGGAGCGGGATATCTTATGCCGTTTGAGATTAAAAAGCCGGGAATTATCGGGAAAATTATCATGATCGTGCTTGGTATTCTGGAAGGAATTGGTCTGTTTTTCTTTATGGGTGGTGACATCATATGAAAAAAAGATTTTCCCATCAGGGATTTGTGCGCCGGATCGGGCGTCAGGAGGACGGTGAATGGAATGCGGGAACGGCGGATGCGGGCGAATCCGCAGCGCTTCGCTTTCTGTACCGGACGATACCCGGAAGAGTATTCCTAAAGCTTCTGATATGCCCGCCTGTGTCAAAGGCGGCGGGGTATTATCTCTCATCGCGCGCTTCTAAATGGCTTGTACCCTATTTTATCCGAAAACATGGTATTGATTTGAAGGGGGTTGAGGTTCCACGGGACGGCTTTGCATCCTTCAATGATTTTTTTACAAGAAAAAGAAAGGGAGACATTTCCAAAAGGAACAGTGGGTACCTGTTGTCCCCTTGTGACGGCTGGCTCTCCTTTGCAAAAATTCGGGAGGACTCTGTGTTTTTGATCAAGGCATCCAGATTTTCACTGGAGGAACTGCTCAGGGACGCACGGCTTTCGGAGCAGTTTCGGGACGGGGAGGCATTGATCTTCCGGCTGACGCCTTCGGATTATCATCATTACTGTTACGCATCGGACGGATTGATCGTTCATGAGAAAAAAATAAAAGGGAAGCTGCATTGCGTCAGGCCGATTGCGCTGCGGGAGGTTCCGGTCTTTGCCGAGAACAGTAGAGAATATCAGGTGATCGGAACCGCGGATTTCGGGCTGATTGTGCAGATGGAGGTCGGTGCGCTGCTGGTTGGAAAGATCAGCAATGACGGCAGGAACTCAAAATTGAACAGCGTTCAGCAAGGGGATGAAAAGGGATATTTTGAGTTTGGCGGTTCGACGATCATATTGCTTCTGCAGAAAAATGCGGCGTGTTTCTGTGAGAAATGGGAGAAGAGCCGGGAGTGCGGCATAGAGAAGAAAGTGCGTATGGGAGAACCGGTTGCAAAAAGAATTTCCGGTGGAAGTGTATTGTAGAATGTGGTATAATGACCTTATTCAAGGCGGGAAGCGGCCGGATGGGCAAAGAGACAACTGCTAACATGCTTTGGCAGTTGTCTTTTTATCTGTCCGGCGTACAGGACCGGTCAGTACAGAAAGCTGACAGATGAAAATGACAGATTACAAAAGAGGATGGGGTTATGCAGAGGATACTCGTTGCGGATGACGTGGAAATAAACCGGGAACTGTTATGTCATATGCTGGAGGATGAGTATGCGGTGGAAATGGCATCTGACGGGGATCAGGTGCTGGAACTGCTGGGGATCGCTGATGATGCGGCGGCTCTGATACTGGACCTTCATATGCCAAGGATGGATGGGTTTGCCGTCATGGAACGAATGAGGCAGGATGGCTGGATGAGCCGGATTCCGGTGCTTGTCATTACAAGCGAGGCGGCTCCGGAAATCGAGAACCGCTGCTTTGAGCTCGGCGTTTCGGATTTCATTCATAAACCGTTTGACGAATCGGTTGTAAGGCAGAGGGTCAGAAACACGGTGGAACTGTTTTTGTGCAAGAAGGAACTGGAACAAAAGGTAGAAAGACAGATAGAAACGCTAAAGAAACAAAATGAGATTATTGAGCTTCAGGCAGAAAAGCTGAAGGCGGCAGAGCCGTTTAACCATCTGATGATGCAGTACCGGTGTGCCATTATGGAGGTGGAAACAAAGCTGAAGGTACTCAATGAAGAATTTTCACGGGAATATAACCGCAATCCGTTCGAGTCCATCAAAAGCCGGTTAAAAACGCCGGAGAGCATTTATGAAAAGCTGAGAAAAAAGGGATATGAGTTCTCGATTGAGAATATCGCAGAGTATCTGACGGATGTCGCGGGGGTCCGCGTGATCTGCTCCTTTCCAGACGATATTTATCGTCTGGCGGAACTTTTTATCAAGCAGGACGACATTACGCTGCTGAAGTCAAAGGATTATATTAAAAATCCGAAGCCGAACGGCTACCGCAGTCTTCATCTGATCTTAAGCATACCTATTTTTTTATCAAAAGAAAAGAAATATATGAAAGTAGAAGTACAGTTTCGTACAATTGCGATGGATTTTTGGGCAAGCCTGGAACATAAGCTCAAATACAAAAAGGAACTGGGAAATGCGGATGAAATCATGGCGCAGCTAAAGAAATGTGCGGATTCGATCGGCGTCCTTGATTATCAGATGCAGGACATCCGCGATAAGATCGACCGTTACAGCAATGGCGGCGAAACCGGGCAGACGGCGCAAGAGGCGGACAGCCGGGCTTACGCCGGATTGTGAGTAAGAGAGGCAAAAGACGGAAACAGAAAACGGAAGCAGAAAACGGAAGCAGAAAACGGGAGCAGAAAACAGAAGCAGAAGATGGAAACTATGCGCAAAAGCGTGCGCAGAAATGGAGATTAGAATGGAAAAAGCAAACGTTTATATGACAAAAGAGATTACTCCGCAGAATGTGACCGCATTGTATCGGGCTCTGGGTATTACGCTTCCGGGCCGTGTGGCGGTTAAGGTTCATTCCGGTGAAGTCGGAAATCAGAATTTTATACTGCCGTCCTTTTGGAAGCCGATGGTGGACGAGGTAAACGGTACGATCGTGGAATGCAACACTGCGTATGAGGGTGAGCGCAACACGACGAAAGCACATCGAAAAACGATGGAGCTGCATGGCTGGACAAAGATTGCGCCTGTGGATATTATGGACGCAGACGGAGAGACAGTGCTTCCGGTTTCGGGAGGCGTTCATTTGAAAGAAAACTATGTCGGAGCGAATCTGCTGAATTATGATTCACTGCTGGTGCTGTCCCATTTCAAAGGACATCCGATGGGCGGCTTTGGAGGCGCGCTTAAAAATATTTCCATCGGGATTGCATCCTCCCACGGGAAAGCCCATATTCATGGTGCCGGGGATGCGGCGAAATTATGGTCAGCGGATCACGATGCTTTTTTAGAGTCCATGGCGGACGCCGCACAGTCGGTTGTAAGCCATTTTCAAGGAAAGACCGCTTATATCAATGTCATGAAAAATCTCTCCGTTGACTGCGACTGCTGTGCCGTTGCCGAAGATCCTAAAATGGCGGATATCGGTATGCTGGCATCTCTTGACCCTGTCGCACTGGATCAGGCGTGCGTGGATTTAGTCTACGCATCCGCGGATGCGGGAAAGAAATATCTGATTGAGCGGATGGAGTCGAGAAACGGAATCCACACGGTGGAGGCGGCTGCAGCACTTGGAATTGGGACGAGGAAGTATGAACTGATACAACGATAAAGCTGTGCCGGAGCATTCGATCCGGTTTTAGAGGGCTGATCCGGGTGATCTATTTTGAAGACTTCTTAAGAGGGGGAAGGACTTTACGATTGACAATGGGGACAAGACGAAGAAGAAATCGCTTTTTTTGGAATTTACTCAGAATGAATGTACTGCCGCTTGTTTTGGCAACGCTGGTGATTACGGCATTTAGTGCCGTACGGTTTGCTTCATCCATGAATATTGAGACAAAAAACGGGCTTGTGAATTTGTGCCATGCGGTTGGTATTCTATATGATACGGTGTATGAGGGAAGTTATCATATTGAGGGCGAAGGGGAGGAACTCAGATTGCTGAAGGGGGAGCATGTGTTGAGCGACCACTTTACGATCATTGATTCTATCCGGGAAAAAACAGGCGTTGATATTACCATTTTCAGGCTGGATACCCGTGCGGTCACGACGATTCGGACAAACGACGGCGAGCGGGCGGTCGGTACAAAGGCGAATCAGACTGTAGTGAACGATGTATTAAGGGGCGGGCAGCCGCACTTTTATTCCAGTACGATGGTGGAGGGAGTTCGCTACTTTTCTTATTACGAACCGCTCTTTTCGCCGGAGCGGGAGTGTGTCGGTATGATCTTTGTCGGGAAACCGTCGGCGCAGGTGGAGAGGCTGGTTTTGACCTCCATCATTCCGATCATCGTTTTTGGCGCACTTACCATGCTGATCGTATGCTTTGTGACAAGCCGGTTTTCAAAGAAGCTTGTTGTCGCAATTACGAAAACGGAGTTATTTTTGGAGGCCGTTTCAAAGGGAGAACTTCATACCGAGTTTGACGCGGACGTATTAGCGCGCAGGGATGAGCTGGGAGATATGGGGCGCTATCTGATCAAGATGCAGAAGTCTCTTCAGGAGCTGGTGGAAGAGGATATTCTGACCGGATTGTATAATCGTCGGAGCGGCGAAAATCTGTTGAAGCAGGCACATGAAAATTATTGCGATCATGGGATTCCGTTCTGTGTCGCGATTGGGGACATCGATCATTTTAAGAATGTGAATGATACATATGGGCATGAATGCGGCGACGTGGCGCTTTCGGAGGTTTCAGCGCTGATCAAAGAACATATGCAGGGACATGGCTTTGTCGCGAGATGGGGCGGCGAGGAAATGCTGCTGGTATATGAAAATATGCATCTGGATGCCGCGCTTCCCTATCTGGAAGAGCTGCTGGAAGCCATTCGTGTCCGGCGTATGAAGTATGGGGATACAGAGTTCGGCATTACGATGACGTTTGGCATTACAGAAGGAAACGGCGAAAAAATCGAGCATATTGTCCGGAATGCGGATGAAAGGCTGTATGAGGGAAAAAACAGCGGTCGTAATAAAATCGTATATGAGACGGCCGAAAGGGAAAAGAGAAAGAATGATGAAGAGCTTATTCAAAGCAATCAGAAATGAAGATTTGGAAGCGGTGAAAGCGATGATCGGGAAGAATCCGGCGGCAGTCCGGGAGGTCGCAGTGCCGCCGCCCCAAAAAGACGCCGGACAGTCTCCACTGCAGGTTGCAGTCAAGACCGGGGCGTTTGAAATCGCCTATTACCTCATGGAACAGGGCGCAGACGTCAATTTCATGGAGGAACAAACGGAGACAGCCCGGCTTTGCTGTCCGCTGCTGCAGGATGCGGTCAGGACGGCGCTGGTCAGCCTGTGCTATCAACGTTTCAAGGAGGCAGAGCAGGGAGCAAAGCTGGTTCAGGCACTATGTGAACGCGGTGCGGACCCGAATAAACGGGCATCCAACGGCTTTGATGCGGTCAATCTCTGCGTCTCTGATGCAGAAATGATTTTAGAAAGGCGGGAGGCATACCCCGATGTACAGGAGGCGGCGGAACGGCAGCTGATGCGGATTCTGGATATTTTACTTGCGCATGGAGCCGATTTTCGGGGATGGGCGAAGCGGGAGCATTTTCCGGGACCGGGTGTCGGAGAAACGAATCGGGCGCGTTATCTGGACGACTTTGTTCCGTCCGGGGACAGGGTACAGGAATTGACGATCAGGGGAAGGAAATCTACTACCGTGATCAAGGGGGATGTTGACCAGACCGCGCATACAAGGGCAGTGATGCAGCGGTACTGCAGGGAACGGAATTTGTGAAGGGATGGAAACTCCGGGTTAAGAAAAGAGCTGACAGAGTTGTCAGGTATTGTGGGAGGCAGGAGGGAAAGAAATGCTGCGCATCGCGACATTGTCCGCAATGGGGCTGCTGCTGGAAATCATACTATTTGCCGCAATCGCGCTGCTTCTGATCGGAATATTTGTCTATCAGCAGGTGATGCCGCTGTATGCGGCGAAAAAGGGCAGGCAGGTGGATGCCAGAGTGCTTTCCTGTCAGAAAAAGACGGTTGAGAACGAAGATACAGGGACAGTGATAGAGCGTTATGAAGTAACGGTTGATTTCTATGGGATAAACGGCGAAGCTCTTGTGAAAACCCTGCAGGTCGCTCAATCGTATGTGGAGGGCGATGTGATCCGCTGCTGTTATCTGGATAAAACGGGCAGACTCTTTCCAGGAACGGCGCGGGAGATACAGGCGGGAATGAAAAAGGGTGCGGCGGTATTTTCCATCTTTTTTATTGTGTTTATGGGAATTGCGGCGGCAGTCTTATGGGGGATTCCGCGCGCCAATGAAAAGCCGGAATTGGCGGCGCTGGCATTTGGCTATGCGGTCAGCATGATACTTATGGCAATTGGCGTGCTGGGAATTTATAAGAAAGTGAAAATGCGGCAGAATATCCGTAGTATGCGTTCTGTGACCGGCGTGCTGACCGGTTATACCGAAGGCGGCGGTGTGGATAGGGAAGAGTCTTCAGGAAAATCTTACTACCCTGTGTATGAGTATGAATGGCAGGGAGAAACAAGGCAGTTTTTCAGCAGATGGGGGAAAGATGAGAGAGAACAGCGCGCGATCGGCAGACGGGTACACATTCTTGTGAATCCTGGGACCGGCGAAACGATCTGCCGGGAGGATGAAAAGCCGGGAGAGAGAGTGATACTTGTAACCGGAATCATAGGCGTTGTTATTTTTGCCCTGATGCTGGCATTCAGCTTTGGCATGCTGGCAAAGGACAGAGGAGAGCAGGAGAATGGGAGTGCCGCTTCAGCATATGCAGCCCTATATCTATATGACGGCGGAGAACAGTATCGTGGAAGAGGATGCTGTGACGAAGGAATCTATGCGGAAATTTACGGACTGATTCATCATATTGTGCCTGATGAAGCATGGGCCGAGATGGAGAGGCGGGAAGCAGCGTATTATCAACGATAAATAAGGGGGTGTGGACCTTGGTCCGCGCCCCTTTATTTGTTCCCATTTACTTCAACAAAATGCCCTTTTACAACAAGCGTTTTTCATGCCAGACCCGGGCATGCTATAATGGAAGGGCGCAGAAGAAAAGCAAGCGGGCGTAAGCGAAGCGACGGACATTTATATAAAGAATGAACCAGAAAAGGAGCGGTGGACCAATGAAAATAGCAGTCTGTGACGACGAGCGCGAAATCAGGGAAGAGATTGCAGAAAAAATCGGGCGATTCCTGCCGGAAGCGGAAATTACCCTGTTTGAGAGTGCGGAGCATTTCCTGACAGAAAAGGAAGCGGGTATGCCGGACATCCTTTTTCTGGATATCAAAATGAATGGGATGAGCGGCATGGAGCTTGCGGCGAAACTGCGCGGACGGGGAGAGGATGTGACAATCATTTTTCTGACGGCACTTGAGGAGTATGTATACCGCGCGTTTGACGTGGGTGCGTTTCACTATCTGCTAAAACCCATTGATTCTGCAAAATTCTATGAAGTGCTGGAGAAGGCGTCGGCCGGAAGACGGTACGCGGCAGAGTCTAAAAAAGCGGACTCCGGGGCGGAAGAGGCAGGGCTGATCATCAAAAACAAGGCGCGGACACAGAAAGTGTATCTGTCGGAGATCCTTTATCTGGAAATCTTTAACCGCAAGGTTACGCTTCATAAAATGCAGGAACAGATTGAGTTTTACGGACGCCTGTCAGAACTGGAGGGGCGTCTGGGAGAAAATTTTGTGCGATGTCATAGAGCATATATCGTGAATCTCCGGTATGTGCGCTGTTATGACGGCACGGGTATTACATTGGAAAACGGTGATAACGTGCTGATGGCAAAAACGAAATATGCCGGATTTGTAAACCGCTATATGGACTATATCCGGAAGCGGGAGGAGGAATGGCGTGGAAGCAGGAGAGTTTGAACCGTATTATGAGATCGTATTCGGTATAGCGCGCGGTGCCGGTCAGCTGATCACAGGGGCAGCGCTTGCCATGCTGTGCAGACACTTTTTTGCGGACAGAAAGGCGGCGCGGCGTGTGTGGTGGGTCGGTGCGGCTTATCTTGTCGTGGTGCTTCTGTTTTTGTATGTACCGTTCAATATGTACGCATTTGCCGTGTATTTATTATGCTTTTCATCAGCGTATCTTACCTTATGCTGTCTGGAAAAAGAAAACAGTCGTGTCTGGTTTTTTTTATGTTTTACCTTTTTTACGATACGATGGCTGTCGGTCTCCGTGTCGCAGAATCTGTGCTTCTTTATAGAGATGCGCCTGGAAGGCTGGATGATGATGAATTTGGAAATATCTCCGGAACATATGCGGCAGATACTGTTTTTCAGCTTTACCTTTTTCCGAATTTTAGAGTGCGCATTATTCATCCTGATCCTGTCCGTTGTTTGCAAGGGAATTGTGAAGCTGTTCTTTTTTAAGCGGAGCGGAATGAGGCGGAAGGAACTGTTTCTGCTGATGATACCGTCCTTGATGGGCATTCTCTGCTATATTTGGACCGGGCGGAGCGTCAAAGTGGTTTTGGAAGAGACCAATCTGTATATAGATGATATGGATCCGATGTACCGCCCGATAGAGTTTGGTATGCAGGTGCTGCTGCTGGCGGCGGTCATGGCGATGTTGTATTTATATCAGAGGTTAAAACAGGAGCAGGGGAAAACGCAGAGCGACAGACTTCTTTTGCAGGAGATGCGCAGTATGCGCGCGCATATTGAAGAGGTTGAGCGCCTGCATGAAGATTTAAGGGGAATGCGGCATGATATGAGGAATCATATCAGTGTTTTGAAGCGGCTGTTGGAGTGCGGCGAGCTTGCGCAGGCAAAGGACTACCTGGATTCGATGGGGCGTGCATGCGCCGGACAGCCGGCAGGTGAGAAGGAAAGCACAGAAGGCGGACAGCCGGGGAATGAGGAGGAAAGCGCCAAAAGAGGGAGGCAGGCACGGAACGGAGAGCAGAGCGGTGTTAAACCGGAATCCGGTGCAGGCTCAGTGAGAACAGACGATACAAAACCGGGGCGGAAATTACTGGCGGAGGAAATACGGACAGGTAATCCCGTGACCGATGTGATTCTGGCGGAACATCAACGAAGGATTGAGGCGGCCGGGGCCATGTTCCAATCGGACTTTCACTATCCTGATGATACGGCGGCGGATGCTTTTGACCTCAGTATCATATTGGACAACGCGCTGACAAACGCGCTGGAGGCGCTTCCGCAGCACGGCGTGATCTGTATCCGCAGCTTTCGAGAGCATCATGCTTATCTGATCGTGGTGGAAAATACGTTTGAGGGCGTGCTTGCTGCGAAGGGGGCGGAGGGACTGCCGATGACGACGAAGCAGCCTGCGGAAGCGCATGGTTTCGGACTGCGTCATATCAAAGCGGTCGCGGAGCATTATCACGGAGCAGTTACGATCGAACAGGAGGGAAGCCTTGTCCGGCTCAATGTCATGCTGTGTATCTGAAACTGGAGGCTTTCCTGTTACGCCACAACAAAGAAATGTTTGTTGACAACAAGATGATAAAGGGTACGCCGCGCGCTGCCGAAAAACAGAATAGCGGCAGGGAATCAAAGAAGTGATGCTGTTATGATCTGTAAAAAAACAAACCATGGAGGGATTGGCATGAAAGTAGAAAACGGGAACAGTACGGGCAGCGCCGGTGTAGTTATGCCGGGAGGGTTATTCGGTCAGGGCGATGACGCCCAGTCAAAAAGTATCCGAAAGCAGATAGAGCGGAAACAGCAGGAACTCTCGGAATTGTCTGGTAAAGAGGATGTGAGTCCTGAAGAAAAAATGAAAAAGCGGCAGGAGCTCGTAAAGGAGATTTCCGATCTGAATATGCAGCTTCGGCAGCACCAGATGGAAAAACATATGCAGGAAAAGGCGGAGCGTCAAAAAGAGCGGCAGAGAGCCGCGGAAGCATCTGGGAGTACGGGAAGCGCAGCGGGTAAACGGAGCGGGAATGCGGCAGCAGGGTTATCTGCAGAGGGAATGTCGGCAATGCTCTCGGCCGACGCGTCTATGGAGCAGGCGAAGGTGCAGGGCAGTGTCTCGAATAAAATGGAAAACCGCGCAGACATTCTAAAGTCAGAAATGAATCTTGAGAAAAGCGAAAAAGTGCTGCTGAGCAAGGAAGCTGCGCTTGCCGATGTGGAGAAAAAAGCGGAAAACGCGGCGAACGCGCAGGCAGGTTCGCTGCGCGAGGCAGTTGAGAGCGCGGAAAAGGCGGCGGAAGCGCAGCGCAGCAATCAAAGCGGGAATGTAAAGAAGGATCGTGGACCTAAAACAGAATCGGACAAAAAGGCCGAGGATAAGGAGCACGATGGAAAAGACGGAAGCGCAGATGCAGAACAGGCAGAGGCGGCGGACAGTGCGGCGCAAAAAGAAAAATCACTGTCCGAGCAGTATCCTTCAGTGGATGTGCGGATATAATGAATATCAAAAAGAAGCTCAGGAGTCATGCAGGCGAAAAGATGTCTGCATGACTTTTTTATAAATATTGAAAAAAGTGTTTGACATTCCACCGGGTGGAAGGTATATGGTTAAGACAAATCTTGTGAGAAAGGGCGGTTAGCACACGATGAAGATCAATGAGGTCGAGCAGCTTGCGGGCGTGACAAAAAAGAATATTCGTTTTTATGAGGATAAGGGACTTCTGTCACCGAAGCGGCAGGCGCAGAACGGATACCGCGATTATACCGATGAGGATGTCGATATGCTGCTGCGGATTAAACTGCTGCGCAAGCTGTCGGTTCCGATCGAGGAGATCAGAAAACTTCAGGCGAAGCATATGACTTTGGAGGACTGCTTA
Organism: Lachnospiraceae bacterium UBA7050; assembly: GCA_002493905.1. Taxonomy (GTDB): domain Bacteria; phylum Bacillota; class Clostridia; order Lachnospirales; family Lachnospiraceae; genus DLAJ01. Next base: position 24,667 of record DLAJ01000014.1, read on the forward strand.
AGGAGGCATGATATTTCGCTGGCGCGGGAGGAAAAGAATGTTGCGCAGATGCGTGAGGTCTGTGAAGAATTGATGCAGACCGGTGCAGAGTTTGAGTCTCTTCCGACCAAGGAGCTGCTCGCAGGACTGGAAGACCGGGAGAAGGGAGGAATGAGGCTGATGAATGTGACGGCGACGGATTTAAGAAGAAAAAAGAAGATTGCCCCGCTGATCGTTGCGGGTGCGGTGACGCTGTTTATGATGGCGTTTCTGGTGTTCATCGTGATCGGATTTTTTTACGGGGGCGTGGAAGCAATGCCCGCGGCAGCAGTACCGTTCATGATCGCAGTGGTTTTGGTGCCGCTTGTGATCATTGGCGGAATTTTGCTGGCATTGCGGGAACGGCTAAAGGAGATCGGGAGCGGCGAGGAAGATGCCGCCGCAAAATACTGAAGGCGGACCGGATGGGGAAAGGCAGGGAAGACAGCTGGTATAGGACCTGACCCATAAGCGGAGACGAAAAGTAAGGAACGAAAGAGTAGGGAACGAAAAAATAAGATGCCGAAAGGGAACCGGAAAGGGAACCGATTGGCAGGCAAAAGCGGTAAATATCAAGGAGGAAAAGAATATGCTGTTATTAGGTATTGATTATGTGCCGGGTAAAGAGATTGAGGCACTTGGAATGGTAAAGGGAACAACGGTAAGGGCAAAGAACATTGGGCGGGATTTCCTGTCAGGCATGAAAAATCTGGTGGGCGGGGAGATTACCGCTTATACGGAAATGCTTAACGAGGCGCGTTCCATTGCAATCAAGCGGATGGTGGATGAAGCGGAGGCGATTGGTGCGGACGCGATCATTGGAATCATGTATGGGTCTTCACAGATCATGTCCGGCGCGGCGGAGATCATTGCATACGGAACGGCCGTAAAATTTCAGCTATAAGCAGCAGACGGTGCGGACAAAACGGGAAGCAGGAGCTTCCCGTTGATGGATGCCCGCGCATATGGAAATCAAAGAAAAGAATCATCGTTAATACATATGTAGGAGAACTGTCATGGAAACTTGTGATGTGCTATACTTTTCGGATAAAGTGTTTGAAAATCTGATTTTTATTCCTGTGATCGTGAATGGCATAGAAGTGACGGCACTGTTTGATACCGGAGCGGGTATGTCCTTTGTTTCAAAAAGCATTGTGGAACAGTTTGGAGAGCTACGGATGAAGTCATCTGTGACCGGGGGAAATAATCAGGGTATCACGAATATCTATCAGACCATTTGTGTGGACAGCATTCAGATCGGAAATACGATATGGAAGGAACAAACGGTGGGTATCCTGCCGGATGAAGCGTTGGACTTCGGAGAAGATTCTCAGCATAACCGGTTTCCAGCGTCAATGTTACTCGGATGGGACCTGATTTCCATGCTTTGCTGGGAAATGGACATGAACAAGAAAATGGTTAGGATGTACCCCGGCGGAACAATGCCAAAAAATAACAGCTTGTCATGGGATTCTTTCCCTATCATAAATATGAATCATGACGGTTCCGACTATCCGATGGGGTTTGACAGCGGGCATACAGATTCTTTTCTTGATGATACGTGGACGATAAGACTGGGCGATCAGAAAGAGGCAGGCGCTGTGATACACGGCGTTGGTTCCGTCTCTGAGGAAGAAGTAAAAATCGTAGATGAATTTTCGTTTGCGATTGATAAAACGGATCTGAAACTGTATCAGATTGAAATTGTGCAGCATCCGGTATATGGTGCGGCCGGTCATCAAATCTGCGGACTTTTCGGGGCGGATATTGTATGCGGCGCAAAATGGGTCATAGATTATCAAAGCCGCTATTTCTCGATCAGTAATATCGTAGAAAATGAGTGAATTTTCAGCAGAGCCTTTTATAACAATCATATTATAAATTGAGAACTCATTGGGATTTTAGAATTTCATGATATTAAAAACTACTCGGTGTATATCTGACAGTAACGATCATGACCATTTTTCTAACTTCATCAATACGATATACAATCGTAAAATTCTTAACAAAAAGTTGACGATACCCCCGATTAGCGAAAGCACCCGTTCTTCTGATAGAACCCCGATAAGGCATCTCATCCAGACTCAAAATAGCATCTTCTAAAGCATCTGCCATCTTCTCTGCCGTACCTATTTCCTTAAAATCATCTGCGATATGATTGTAGATATCATCAAGGTCGCTAGATGCTCTCTGCATCAACTTTACAGAATATTTAGTCAAAATGCTTCCTCCTAAGTGATGCGAATGTCTCTTTTGCGTCAAGTAAAATACCTGTTGCTTCGTATTCTTCCTCGGCTTCTGAAATTGTATTGTCTATAAGCTGTGTTTCCACTATCTGTTCATAGGTCTCTATGCTCATTACAACTAAATCGCCATACCCATTCTTTGTGATAAAAATAGGTTCCTTTACTGCATGGCAGGCATCTGATATATCATTTGTATTTCTTAAATCAGTAATTGGCCTAATCTGTGGCATATGCACCCTTCCTTTCTTTGTACATTATCATAACATAATTATGTACATTTTGCAACGATAATATACTGTTCACGAAAAGGGCGGCCTGAGACTTAAAAATGTTTCCGTTAGCGGTTACCAATTTACAAGGCGTTCCGTTCATGCTGCTTGTCACGGTGAACATTATATAATAGGAAAAATCTCCCACCTTAGATTGAGGTGGGAGATTTTTATGGCGAGTAACCCGCTTAGCTTAATGACATTAGGTTATCCCACCCTGCTTTTTTGACGGTTCGGTTATGCGTGCGATGCCGTCGACGGATATTCTGTCAGTTTCTGGTAATATTAACCACTTCATAACCGGCGTCTGCAATCGTCTGTCTCAGCGTGTCGTCTGTAATATCGCCGTCTGCCTCGATGACGGCGCTCTTTTTTGCAAGGTCTACAGCCGCCGATGAGACGGGAAGCTTTGCAAGCGCTTCTTCCACATGCTTTTTACAGTGTTCACACATCATTCCTTCAATGTCTAAAGTAATTGTCATTGTTGATTCCTCCTTTTTATAATCGGTCCTTTTATTATCAGCCTGTGAGCAGGCGTGATTGCTTTTATCAGTCCGCAAACAGGCGTGATTACTTTCGTCAGTCTGTGGGCAGGCAGGTCTGTTTTCAGTGACAGGCGATATTGTGCGATCGCCAGCCGGTATTGCGTCATCGCCGCCCTTTCCCTGTGCTTGGCGGAACGTGTTCGATGTCGGCTTGAACAGGCGCAGGCGCAGCGCGTTTGAGACAACGCAGACGCTGCTTAAGCTCATGGCGGCCGCGCCGAACATCGGCGTCAGCCGAAGATGGAACGGCGCATAGAGTACGCCTGCCGCAAGCGGGATGCCGATGCAGTTATAGAAAAATGCCCAAAACAGGTTCTGCCGGATATTCCGGATAACCGCTTTGCTTAAACGGATTGCAGTCACTGCATCAAGCAGATCGCTGCGGATTAAAACGGCGTCGGCGCTCTCTATTGCGATCTCCGTTCCCGCACCGATTGCAATGCCGACATCGGCGCCTGCCAGAGCGGGCGCATCGTTGATGCCGTCGCCGATCATGGCGACGACATGCCCCTGCTCTTTTAGTTTACGGATATGCAGCTCCTTATCCTGAGGGAGCACGCCGGCGATCACTTCCGATACGCCGGTCTGACGTTTGATCGCGTCTGCAACGCGCTCGTTGTCACCGGTCAGCATAACCGTGCGGATATGCATGTCATGCAGCAGGCGGACTGCCTGCGCGCTGCCCGGTTTTACGACATCGGCAACGGCGATGATACCGAGAAAACGGGTATCCGATGCAAATAAAAGCGGCGTCTTGCCATCGTCCGAGAGCGTTTCCACGCGCTGTCTGATTTCCTGCGTGATGCAGGAGACGGGCAGCTTTAAGTTGCCGGTATAATAGCGTACGCCTTCAATGACAGCGCTGATGCCCTGTCCGGGGAGAAGCGTAAAATCCGTGGCCTCTGTCCCTGTATCATCTGTCTGTGACGCTGCATAGGACAGCACGGCGCCGGCAAGCGGATGCTCGCTTTTAGACTCTAAAGACGCGGCAATGTAAAGCAGCTCTTCTTTTTTACAATCAAAGGGGAGTACGTCGGTCACATGAGGTTTTCCCTCGGTGATGGTTCCCGTTTTATCCAGTACGACAGTATCCACATGATGCGCCATTTCCAAGGCTTCTCCCGATTTTATGAGAATGCCGTTTTCCGCTCCCTTGCCGGTCCCGACCATGATCGCGACGGGGGTTGCAAGACCGAGCGCGCAGGGGCAGGAAATCACAAGGACGCTGATACCGAACGAAAGCGCGGATTCAAACCCGGCGCCTGCGATCATCCAGACGGCAATCGTGATAAGAGCAATCAGGATGACGACCGGAACAAATATACCGGACACCTTGTCGGCTAAGCGCGCGATCGGCGCTTTGCTTGAGGACGCTTCTTCTACAAGGCGGATGATCTGCTGGATCGTTGTGTCTTCGCCGACCCGTTCCGCCCGCATCTGAAAATAGCCGTTTTGGTTCATGGAGGCGGAAATGACGGTGTCGCCTTCTTTTTTTTCTACGGGAAGGCTTTCCCCGGTGATAGGTGATTCGTCGAGCGAGCTGTGCCCGCTTAAGATCACGCCGTCAACCGGAACGCGCGCGCCGGGTTTTACAATGACCGTGTCGCCGGGCGCCACAAGCGCGACGGGGATTTCCTGTTCCGTGCCGTCACGCAGCACGAGCGCCGTGCGCGGAGAGAGGTCCATGAGTTTTTCGATCGCGCTGCTTGTTTTTCCCTTCGAGCGTGCCTCTAAATATTTTCCGAGCGTGATCAGCGTGACGATCATGCCCGCCGACTCAAAATAAATATCGGACAGATAGTGCGTAACGACCGTTTCCTGACCGTGTCCGAGCCCGTAACCGATACGGTAGAGCGCAAACAGACCGTAGACCGTGGATGCAGCGGAGCCGAGCGCGATCAGCGTATCCATGTTCGGCGCGCCGTGAAACAGGTTGCGGAAGCCGTTGATAAAATAATTGCGGTTCCAGTATAAAATGGGAAGTAAAAGCAAAAACTGGGTCAGCACATTGACGACCGCATTCTGCGCTCCGTCAAAAACTGCGGATATAAACTGCGGGACGGGCAGACCGAACATATGATGAAACATGCCGTGCATGGACACATACATCATCGGGATCAAAAAAAGAAACGAGCAGATCAAGCGCTTTTTCATGCCGCGGATATGCTGTTCATTCACACTGGCGGGTTTCGTGCGTCCGCCGGTGTCCGCCTGTGCGCGGTTCTGTCCGCTGCCGCGTCCGCCTGTGAAAACTGGTCCGTTGCTGTGTCCGCCTGAAACTGCTGCCGTACCGTCCTGCTTATCCGTGCGGCTCGTCTGAGTGCCGCCGCCAGTGGTTTGCGCAGCAGCGCTGACCCCTGTGTTTTGAATGGCGGCACCATAGCCCGTGTCCCGCGCGGCGGCGCCATAGCCAGCATGCTCGATTGCGGAGACGATTTCGCATGATGCAAGTGTGGATTCGTCATATTCAATTCTCATACTGTTGGTGAGGAGGTTGACGCTTACGTTCCGGACGCCGGGAAGCTTGGCGGCTGTTTTTTCCACGCGCGCGGAACAGGCGGAGCAGGTCATTCCCGTAATGTCATAGGTTTCTTTTTTCATGATAAGGGCGTTTCCTTTCCGTACAGTAAGTCCGGGACCTTTGCCGGACAGGATTTCTGGTTCATGAGTTATTTCATGAGTTTCTGGAGCGCGGCGCAGAGCTCGTCAACGGCGGCTTCGTTTCCACTGCGGATGTCTTCGGTCACGCAGCTTTTGATATGGCTGGTCAGCAGCTCGCGGTTAAATGCGTTCAATGCCGACTGCACGGCGCTGACCTGTGTGAGAATGTCCACGCAGTAGCGCTCATCGTCCACCATCTTAAGGATGCCGCGAATCTGCCCTTCAATGCGGTTTAAGCGGTTGATCAGTGAGCGGTATTCCTCTTTGGAGCGGTGTTTATGCCGTTCGCATTCCGCGCAGTCTTTGCTGCAGTCCCTGCTGCATGAGGTCAAGTGCTGTTCTGACTGCTGTGCCTGTTCGTTTTCCATATCCGTCTCCATATCTCTGAATTTATAGGTTGTGCTAAAATATGTTTGGATATCCCGTGTGATGAAAAAAGCATATACCCATACGGGGTATACTTATACAATAGCACAGGATGCGCCGTGCGTCAATATGCCTTTGGAATTTAATTATTTTTGAAATTGAAAAAGTGTTGTAATATATAGTCCATTGTGCTATAATATTAAAAACGTCGAGAAGGTAGAGCGATAAGCAAAATTCATATTTTTCAGATATTATTATAAGACTATAAGGAGAAGCGACCGGACAGGAGGATATATATCATGGAACGGTTTGTTTTTGATAATTTAATATATCAATTGGATGTGGGTTCTTTATTACTAATGAATTTGATTAGCTTCCGGCGTGAAACGATAACAAGAGAGAGATTGGATAAGCTGCTATTGATAGAATGCAAGCTTGAAGCAGGAAAAAATCTTTTCATAGAAGAGGAAAAATTTTTACAAGAGTTTTTAACCAAAAAGCAAATACTGTTGCCAGAGATAGTGAAGGAGGTGGATCGGCGGACAGAGAGGGAGTCGCGGCTTCATCTTTCAAAGTTTCCGGTCAGATCTATCACGTTTAATTTGACACATAGCTGTAATTTCAATTGTGATTATTGTTATCAAAAAAAATATAAGAAGAAACCCGAATATATGGAGAGCATGAGCGTTGAGGATATCCATTTGATTATGGAATATCTCCAATTGCCACATTTTGACGATACTGGGCTTGAAGAGATTGTAGTAAGCGGAGGCGAGTCCCTTCTCCCTTCTAATATTGCTACGATTAACGAAATCTGTGAACATGTCACGGCAAAAAAGAAGATATTGTTTACGAATGGCAAGAATATTCTGGCATATAAGGATCGGGTTCGTTTTGAAGCTTTTGACGAAATTCAAGTATCTCTTGATGGTTCGGATTCCGTGATTAGACAGGTCAACCGTTGTGACGATTGTTTTGATCAGATTATCGGTGGGATTCAATACCTACAGCAGATGAATAAGACGGTCACAGTGGTAACGATGTGGACCCAATACCTACGCAGCCATGTAATAGAATATATAGATTTGCTGAAACATAGCAGGATACTGGAACAGCCAAACACGACGGTAAAATTTACACTGGTAAAGGATTATGATACGGGCTGTATGGATAAACATTTTTACTAGGCGATTGCGAAACTCGTTC
>DLAJ01000001.1:0-56084 GCA_002493905.1 Lachnospiraceae bacterium UBA7050
ATGTGTCTTTTGACACCCTAATCTATATAGGGAAAAATGAGGCAACTACAAGCAAAGAAGGGCTGTTTTACGGACAGGTTGATTTGCAATGTGGGAATGTGAAAAAATCTCTGAGTATAAGCAGACCAATTCCCATGCTGCCGAAGACGGACGCGGAGAAAGTGGCGGACGCGAAGAAGGTTGTGGAAGATGTGCTGTCGGGACTGACGGCGACGAATGGTACGACAAAGCAGGATATTCAGAATGAGATCAATAAGGCGCTGCAGGAAGCGGGAATCGGAAGCGATGTAACTGTCAATGTGAATAATTTTACGAAGACGGAAGCAACATCAAGCGCGGCGGGAAGCGTCGGCGGAACGGTGTCGATCACAAGCGGGAGCACGTCTGAGAACGTGACGATCAGTAAGCCGATTGCAAAGCTGCCGGTATCGGATACGGAAAAAGTCGCGGCGGCAAAGTCGATAGTGGAGCAGGCATTAGCAGGCATAACAGCGGATAACGATACGACGAAGCAGGAGCTTCAGAGCATTATCGACACGGCGTTAAACGGCGCGGGGATAACGGATGTCACCGTGACGGTAGGAGACATCAGCAAAACGGAAGCGACGTCGGAAGCGGCAGGAAGCATTACCGGAACGGTGAGCATTACAAGCGGAAATGCGTCTGAGAACGTCACGATCAATAAACCGATTGCGAAGCTGGCCGGTACCGGAGAAGAAGGCGGTAATTCGGGAAGCACTGGCGGAAACGGTAATTCGGGAAGCACCGGAGGCGCCGGCGGAAACGGTAATTCGGGAAGCACCGGAGGCAGCAGCGCAAGCGGTAATTCGGGAAGCAATGACGGCAGCAGCGGCACCCCGGGTATTTCCGGAAGCGGTACCGGGAACAGCGGAAGCATCATTTCTGAAGTCATTACGCAGGGCAGCAGTACGTCCGAAACAGGATTTGCAACGCCAACGGAAGAACTGGCGGACCGCACACTGACTCCGGAAGAAAAACAGCAGGCGCAGGACGGAACGGATATCAGGATCATACTGCATGTCGAAGACGCGTCTGAGTATGTCAGCGCGGAGGAAAAGGCGGTCGTTGAGGCGAATCTTTCGGGTTATGCCATAGGACAATATCTGGACATCAGCCTTTATAAGATGATTGGAGAGAGCCGTACGCAGATTACGTCGACGACGGGAAAAATCAGGATTATGCTTGAGATACCGGAAAGTCTGCGGCTTTCGGAATCAGACGGAGCAGGTGCAGAAGCGGCGGAGGGAAGCATATATACGAGACGGTTTGCCATCCTGCGCATTCATGACGGACAGGCGGAGATTCTGCCCGATCTTGATGACAATGCCGATACGATCACGATTGAAACGGACCGTTTTTCTACTTATGTTCTCGTTTTTTTAGATAAGGAAGCGGACGATGAAGAAGCCGGCATGGATACGGTTGATGCACAGGCAGAAAGCGGAAGCAGCGGCGGAAGCGCTGCCGGTACGGCACCGGGACAGGGAAAAGACGACGAGCCAAAGACAGGGGACGTTCCGGCGGTTGAACTATATGCAACCCTTTCCATGATCGCAGGCTTTACTTATCTCTTGGCGTACTTTGCTGACCGCAGGCATGGCATGTCCGAGGAGACGAAAAAAGAACTTGTCTCCAAGCTGATCGCATGGGCAAAGAAAGGAAAGACGATGCGCAGACTGCTTGCTCTTGCCGCGATCTTTATGCTTCTTGTCTACTATCACAGTATTGGCAAGAAGACGGCTGTGGAGTGGAAGGAAGTATACGGAAAGTAACAGAACGCGGGACTTAGGCATATATCTGCGGCTTAAAGCGAGATGTTTCGAAAAAATTAACTATCCTGCTCAGCAGGGTGGTTAATTTTTTTGAACGTCTTTTCTGTTGACTTTTTATCCATACAAAAATATGATGGTTCTTAAAGAGACGCGAGAGCGAACGAAAACGGGACCAATCGGGAAACGGGTGACGTTCGGATATGCCGGCAGGCAGCTTAAAGTGCCGGCGCGGAAGGGAGACTTTAAGCGCATGGAGGAGAGAAATACGGAAGAAAGCGGGCTGCGGGCGGCACAGGACGGCGCGGAGCAGGAACAATATAAGGAAAGACTCCGCGCGCTGTTAAAGGACAACACGCTTTCCGAGGAGCAGAAGCTTACGGAAATGGAACGTCCGGTCTGGGAGCTGATACGCCTGCTGCAGGGAAAGAACTTTATGACTGCGAAAGGTCTTACATATTGCTACGGCGTCAAAGGAAATGAAATCTTTGTGAGCCGCAAAAATAAATCCATTACCCGCTCGACGGTGAGATTATCCTTAAAAAGCTTAATCGCTCTGCGGCAGCAGGGGCGCGAAGTGGCCGGACCGAAGATGCTCGGCACGTTTGGAGCGAGCTATTTGTATCCGGTCTTTGACTATATGGGCTTGCTTCGGGAATAAAAAAAGTGTAGAATCTAAAAAGACTGACAGGAAGGACAGGTAGGGAAGATGGCACTCAGTAAGAAACCGGTAACGGGAATGAGAGATATTCTGCCTGCGGAAATGCAGGTCAGGGATTATGTGATCGGCGTGATCAAGGAAACCTATGCAAAATTCGGATTTACTTCGATGGAAACGCCGTGTGTGGAGAATATTGAGAATCTGACGAACAAGCAGGGTGGAGAAAACGAAAAACTGATCTTTAAGATTCTAAAGCGTGGAGAGAAGCTTACCGCTGCGTTTCAGGACGGCGTGGAAGCCGGTCTTGCGGACGGCGGGCTCCGCTATGATCTGACCGTACCGCTTGTGCGCTATTATTCCAATCATGCGAATGAGCTGCCCTCTCCGTTTAAGGCGCTGCAGATCGGGAATGTGTGGCGTGCGGACAGACCGCAGAAAGGGCGCTACCGTCAGTTCATGCAGTGTGATATTGATATTTTGGGCGAGCCGACGAACTTGGCGGAGATCGAGCTGATCCTGGCGACAACGACGACACTCGGCAAACTTGGATTTAAGGGATTCCAGATCCGGATCAACGACCGCCGCATCTTAAAGGCGATGGCGGCTTATAGTGGTTTCCCGGAAGAAGCGTATGATCAGGTCTTTATTATTTTGGACAAAATGGACAAGATCGGCGCGGACGGCGTTGCCGAAGAACTTGTGGAAAGCGGTTTTTCCAAGGAGAGCGCAGACCGTTATATGGCGCTGTTTGCGGGATTAGAGCAGGCGCAGGATGGAATCGCTTATCTGACGGAAACGCTTGAGGGCGTCATGGAGCCGGAGGTCTCGGCAAATTTACAGGAAATTATCGCCGGTGTGGGCGCGGTCAAATGCTCGGATTTCGAGCTGGTATTTGATCCGACGCTCGTGCGCGGCATGTCCTATTATACAGGAACAATTTTTGAGATTGCCATGCCGGAGCTCGGCATCAGCTGCGGAGGCGGCGGGCGGTATGATAAGATGGTCGGCAGATTCACCGGAAATGATGTGCCGGCGTGCGGTTTTTCGATCGGATTTGAGCGGATCATCCTGATCTTGATGGAGAAGGGCTTTACCGTTCCGAATCTGCAAAAAGAAGCGTATCTGATCGAAAAAGGACTTCCTACGGACCGCCTCTGCGAAGTCATTGCACAGGCGCAGCGCGAGCGGGAGAGCGGCGTGCAGGTGCTTGTCGCGCGCATGAATAAAAATAAAAAATTTCAGAAAGAGCAGCTTGCGGCGCAGGGATATACGGAGATTCAAGAATTTTACACGAATCCGCTGCAATAATGGCAGAACTGTTAAAAGCGAAGCATGAAAAATGTGCACATAAATACACGTAACGGGCATGTTGGATATTGCATACGTCCTGTTGGGCGGAAAAAGCATTATGCAGCCGATATGCTGAATCAGGCTTTGAAAATCAAGGAAAAGAGAAAAGAGGTTATCGATATGGCTGAGACATTACAGGGAATGAAGCGTTCCCACCGGTGCGCGGAATTAAGTGCGGCAAATGCCGGGGAGACTGTAACCGTCATGGGATGGGTGCAGAAGCAGAGAAATAAGGGCGGCATTATTTTTGTGGATCTGCGCGACCGGTCAGGCATTTTACAGATTATTTTTGAGGAGAGTGACTGCGGCGGCGGGAATTTTGCCAAGGCGGAGCGTATGCGCAGCGAGTTTGTCATTGCCGTTGTCGGCAGGGTCGAGAAGCGCGCAGGCGCAGTGAATGAAAATCTCGCGACCGGGGAGATCGAGGTGCGCGCGAAGGAGGTCCGGATTCTTTCCGAATCGGAAACACCTCCGTTTCCGATCGAAGCGGATTCCAAGACGAAAGAAGAAATCCGCTTAAAATACCGCTATCTGGATTTAAGAAGACCGGACTTACAGGAAAAACTCATGCTGCGCAGCAGGATCGTGACGACGATGAGAAACTTCATGGCAAAAGAAGGGTTTGTGGAAGTGGAGACGCCGGTCCTGTGCAAATCGACGCCGGAGGGTGCCAGAGACTATCTCGTGCCGAGCCGTGTGCATCCGGGTTCGTTTTATGCGCTTCCGCAGTCCCCGCAGCTCTTTAAGCAGCTCCTCATGTGTTCGGGCTTTGACCGCTATTTCCAGATTGCCAGATGCTTCCGTGATGAAGACCTGCGTGCGGACAGGCAGCCGGAATTTACGCAGGCGGACATGGAGTTATCGTTTGTGGATGTGGACGACGTCTTAGAGGTGAACGAGCGTCTGATCCAGACGGTGTGCAGGGAGGCGATCGGATTAGACGTTACCCTGCCGCTTCCGAGAATGAAGTGGATCGACGCGATGAACCGTTACGGCTCTGACAAGCCGGATACCCGGTTTGGCATGGAACTGATCGACGTGTCTGATACAGTGAAGGGCTGCGGCTTTGGCGTGTTTACTTCCGCGTTGGAAAACGGCGGTTCCGTCCGCGGACTGTGCGTCAAAGGACAGGCCGCAATGCCGCGTAAAAAGATCGATGCGCTTGTCGATATGGCAAAAGGAAGCGGTGCGAAAGGGCTTGCTTATTTATGCATTGAGGAGGACGGCAGCTATAAATCTTCGTTTGCTAAGTTTATGACTGAGGATGAGCTTCATGCGCTTGTGCAGGCGATGGGCGGCGCTAAGGGAGATTTACTGCTGTTTGCAGCCGATAAAAATAAAATTGTGTGGAATGTGCTTGGACAGATCAGACTGGAACTTGGCCATCAGCTTGGGCTGATCGACGAAAACCGCTTTGATTTCCTTTGGGTTACAGAATTTCCTCTGTTAGAGTGGAGCGATGAGGAAAACCGGTTTATGGCAATGCACCATCCGTTTACGATGCCGATGGAGGAAGATTGGCAGTACATTGATTCCGATCCTGGGCGTGTGCGCGCCAAAGCGTATGACATTGTCTTAAACGGCGTGGAGCTTGGCGGCGGGTCTGTCAGAATCCATCAGAATGATATTCAGGAGAAGATGTTTGAGGTTCTCGGCTTTACCAAAGAGCAGGCATGGAGTCAGTTCGGTTTCCTGCTGAACGCATTCAAATATGGCGTGCCGCCCCATGCGGGCTTAGCTTACGGGCTGGACCGTTTTGTCATGCTGCTCGTCCATGCCGACAATATCCGCGAGGTGATCGCATTCCCGAAGGTGAAGGATGCATCCTGCCTGATGAGCGATGCGCCTGACACTGTGGCGGAGAAGCAGCTGAAAGAGCTTGGTATCGGTATACTGCCGGTTGAAGATCAAAAAGAATGACGGTGGCACATGAACGTATATCTGCTTGATGTGATGTCCATACCGGAGCGCGACATCACAAAGTATGCGCGTGTACTGGATGAGGACAGAAGAAAAGGAATCGCACAGTGTCGGAGGGGCGCGGACAAACTGCGCTCCTTTGGCGCGGGAATCGCGCTTTTGTATGCGTGGAAAACGCAGTTCGGGGAGCGGGAAATGCCGGAAATCATGCGGGAGGAAAACGGGAAACCGTGTTTTAGCGGAGAGAATATCCCATTCTGCCTGTCGCATTCGGGAGCTTATGCAGCCTGTGTGCTCGGAGAGGGAACGGACGGGGCGTCCCTTGGTCTGGACATTCAGGAGCCGCGTGCAGTGCGCGCCGGGCTGGCTGAGCGCTTTTTTTCCGACGGGGAAAGAGCGCAGCTGCTGTCAGGCGAATCGGCATGCCTGATCTGGAGCAGAAAAGAAAGTCTGGCGAAATACAGAGGAAGCGGCCTGCGCGGCGACCTGCGCGCGTTGGACACGTCAGGGGAGAGCATAGCGCTTCCGTCCGATCAGGATCAACGGACAGCAGAGGAAGGCAGCGATCCGCCTTCCTATCAGGGGCGCCTGCAGGCAGAGGCTGCTGCAGACCGGCATTTAGTCAGAACGGCGGAAGGCGCCTGTCTGTGGTCATGCGTGACAGCGGACGGCTATGCACTGAGCGTCTGTAAGGACAGGCCTGTGGACTGCCGCCCTGTTTTTTTGAGCTGGGAGCAGATAAAGGAAGAGCTGTAAACGGAAAGGAACCAAATATGGGAACAATTACAATTTTACCGGAAACAACCGAAAACCCGATCACATTGATGGGAATCCGTGCAGGCGTATGCTGGAACTCGGACATCACGGACAATGAAAAAAACTATAAGCGCGGCATGAACTGCATCAAGTCGGGCCATGGCAGGGTGATGGAATATGTGAATGTGGAAATGATATTGGACGGCTATTCCGCAAGGGTGATCCGGGAATGGTACACGCATATCGGTTCTCTGCCGACGCGCCTGCAGGCATCCACAAGATATATTGACTATTCCAAGAACGGTTTTTCCTATGTGACGCCGAAGTCGATCGAGGGCAATGAGGGCGCAAAGGCAAAATGGGACGGTCTCATGGAACATATTAAAACGGAGCTCTGTTCATTGGAAAACGAGTACGGTATTCCGAAAGAGGATGTTGCGAACGGCCTTCCGCTCGGCATGGCGACAAAAATCGTGGACAGGCGCAATCTTCGCAATCTGGTCGATATGAGCCACCAGAGAAAATGTTACCGGGCATACTGGGAGTTCCGCGAACTGTTTGCCGATATTGAAAAAGCACTGGCAGAATATTCGGAAGAATGGGAATGGATTACGAAAAATCTGCTTGTACCGAAATGCCAGCTTCTTGGACACTGTCCCGAAAGCAAGCCCTGCGGCAAAATTTCGTTCCGCTGAGGAAACAGTTCAGCTTTTGTAAGCGCCGCATCATTGTGAGAATGGAGCCGAAGGCTGACTGTTAGGGATTCATATAAAATTCACAAATACGGTTGCATATTTTTGGCAATTGTGTTAGACTGTTTCACGTCGGCAAACATTTGTCCGCGGTGTAAGAACAATCCGATTCCAAAATGAAGCAGGCGGAGCCGCGAAATTCTTTTAGAGCCGGCAGATCGAGGAAACAAAATGGCAGAGACAGCCGGATACTATGTGGTAAAGGAGCGGGCGCTGCCCGATGTTTTACTCAAGGTGGTGGAAGCGAAGCGCCTGATTGATTCGGAGAAGGTAGAATCCGTGCAGGAGGCGGTTGACCGCCTTGGCATCAGCCGCAGTTCTTTTTATAAATATAAAGATGACATTTTTCCGTTTCATGACACGGCGCAGGGGAAGACGATCACGCTGACGTTCCAGATGGATGATGAACCGGGACGTTTGTCACGGCTGTTAAAAATTGTCGGCGATTTCGGCGCGAATATTCTGACGATTCACCAGAGTATTCCGGTCAACGGAGTCGCGTCGCTTTCCTTAAGCGTTCAGGTTTTAGAGACGACGGGAGACGTATCGCGGATGGTCAGTATGATGGAACAGCAGCAGGGCGTACGCCATGTTACCGTCAACTGACATAGACAGGATATTGTTTTAACGGCATAAAAGCTTTCGCAGACGCGCAGTTTTTTGAAAATTTCCATATAAGAATAAGACAGGAGAAACGATCATGGTAAAAGTGGCGGTACTCGGATACGGGAATATCGGAAGCGGTGTTGTTACGGTCATTCAGGAAAATCAGAAAATCATTGAGAGGAAGATCGACAATGAGATCGAGGTGAAATATGTGCTGGACCTCCGCGATTTTCCGGGGGACCCAATGGAACATAAGCTGGTTCATGATGTGAATATCATTCTGGAGGACCCTGAGGTTCAGATCGTCTGCGAGACGATGGGGGGTGTGGAACCTGCCTATACGTTCAGCAAAAAGGCACTGCTTATGGGAAAATCCGTCTGCACTTCTAATAAAGAGCTTGTTGCGGCGCATGGCGCAGAGCTTTTGGAGACTGCCAGACAGCAGAATGTGAATTATATGTTTGAGGCGAGTGTCGGCGGCGGTATTCCGATCATACGTCCGTTAAACAATTCCCTGACGCCTGAGAAGATTGAGGCTATCACCGGGATCATGAACGGTACGACGAACTATATGCTTACCAAGATGGCAAAAGAGGGATGCTCCTATGAAGCCGTCTTAAAGGAGGCACAGGAAAAAGGGTACGCAGAGAAGAATCCTGCGGCGGATGTAGAGGGATATGATGCGTGCCGCAAGATTGCGATCCTTTCTTCCCTGATGTGCGGAAAGACGGTTGATTATAACGATATTTATACTGAGGGGATCACAAAGATCACCGATAAAGATTTTATGTATGCGCGGAGCATGAACATGAGCATCAAGCTGCTCGCAATGAGCAAGGATGTGGACGGTGAGCTGCTTGCGATGGTCGCACCGTTCATGATCAGCGAGAATCATCCGCTCTATGCGGTAAACGATGTGTTTAACGGCATTCTCGTGCATGGAAATATGTTGGACGATGCCATGTTTTACGGCAGGGGCGCCGGGAAGCTTCCGACGGCGAGCGCTGTTGTGTCGGATGTGATGGAATGTGCGCGGAATCTGAACCGGAATCTGCGCGTATACTGGTCTGATGAAAAAATGACGATGAAGCATATTGATGAGACGTCTAAGCGGTTTTTCGTCCGTGCCAAGGCGGATTCCCTTGCAGGCATCCGGCTTGCATTTGGTATGATTGACAAGATTGAAGTTCCGGAGCTGCCGGAAGAGTTTGGATTCATCACGGATGTGATGACGGAGAAAGAGTACCACCAGCGAGAGCAGAGCGTGGAGGGTGTTCTCGGCATGATCCGCGTGGAATAAAAAAGAGTTTCTTTCGGAAACTCTTCCGGGATGGAAAAGTCTTCCGGAATTGTGAAGGGATTCATGCGGGATTAGGGAAGCAGATTTGTAACGGAAAGGCACGGTGAAAGACAGAATGAAATATGTGATCGTTCTTGGCGACGGAATGGCGGATGAACCGATTGATGAGCTTGGAGGGAAGACGCCGCTTGCCTACGCGGACACACCGACGTTCGACAGGCTGAGTAAATGTTCGGAAATCGGTATCGTGCATACGATACCGGAGGGAATGAAACCGGGTTCCGACACTGCAAACCTGTCCGTGCTCGGCTATGACCCGAAGCGTTATTATTCAGGCAGGTCTCCGCTTGAAGCACTAAGCATCGGTGTGCCGATGGAGGAGACGGACATTGCACTGCGCTGCAATATTGTCACGTTGACCGAGGAGAAGGTTCCGTTTGAAGAACAGGTTATTTTAGACCACAGTTCGGGTGAGATCAGCACCGAAGACTGTGCAGTGCTGCTTGACGCCGTGCGCAGAGAGCTGGAAAACGAGATGTACCGCTTTTATGTCGGAACGAGTTACCGGCATTGTATGATCTGGAAAATGGGAAAGGTCATTGATCTGGTACAGCCGCATGACGTACTGACGCAGAAAATCGGACCCAATCTGCCGGGAGACACTGTGCTTCGCAGGATGATGGAGAGAAGCTACGAGATTCTCACAAAGCATCCGCTCAATATCGAGCGTAAAAAGAAGGGACTGCCGCCGGCAAACTGCTGCTGGTTCTGGGGAGCGGGCACGCGTCCGAAGCTGTCTTCTTTTTATGAAAAGACAGGAAAGAAAGGCGTTATGATTTCGGCGGTTGATCTTCTAAAGGGAATTGCGGTCGGCGCGGGCATGGATACGATTGAAGTGGAAGGCGCAAACGGCGGCCTTCATACAAACTGGGAAGGAAAAGCGCGGGCGGCAGTTAAGGCGCTGACCGAGGACGGATATGATTTTGCCTATGTGCATCTGGAAGCCCCTGACGAGATGGGACATCAGGGAAGCGTGAAAAAGAAAGTACAGGCAATCGAATACTTAGACAAGCGTGTAACAGCGCTGATCGCGGAGGGGCTTGACAAGGCGGGGGAGCCATACAGAATGCTGATTCTGCCCGATCATCCGACGCCGATCCGTGTGCGCACGCATACGGCGGATCCCGTACCGTATCTGCTTTACGACAGTGAACGCATACAGGAGCATACGTGGGATTATAATGAAGAAGAGGGTGCGCGGAGCGGAAATGTGGTCGCTCACGGCTATGAAATGATCGAAAAGCTGTTTAGGGAGTCATGATGAAGCAGGAAGGCATCCCATATGCCGCATGAGCAGTACAAAAATTGTTTTAAGATGATGAGAGTCAAAATAAAAGGAAAGGCATGTAATCAATGGTCAAGGTAGCAAAATTTGGCGGAAGCTCGCTTGCGAGCGCCGAGCAGTTTGAAAAGGCAGGTGCAATCATCCGCGCGGATAAAGACAGGGTGTATGTTGTTCCGTCTGCGCCCGGAAAGCGGAATTCTTCCGATACGAAAGTGACGGATATGCTTTATGCCTGTTATGAGACGGCGGAGCGCGGAAAAGATTTTTCTGTCCGGCTTGCGCGTATTGAGGCACGGTATCAGGAGATCATAGACGGTCTTCACTTGACGCTTTCCCTGCGTGAAGAGTTCGAAAAGATCAAAAAAAATTTTGGCGAAAAAGCGGGTAGCGATTATGCTGCGAGCCGGGGGGAATACTTAAACGGAATTATCATGGCGGAATATCTGGGCTATCCGTTTATCGACGCTGCGGAGGTCATTTGCTTTGATAAGAAGGGAAATTTCGATTCGGAAAAGACTGACGCCGTTCTTTCTAAACGCCTTCAGAAAGAGGAATGTGCGGTGATACCGGGCTTTTACGGCGCTCTGCCGGATAAGACGATCAAGACGTTTTCCCGCGGAGGCTCTGACATTACGGGTTCCATTGTTGCAAGGGCTGCGCGGGCGGATGTGTACGAGAACTGGACGGATGTGTCGGGTTTTCTGATCGCAGACCCGCGAATCATATCCAATCCGCAGGCAATTGACACCATTACTTACAGAGAACTGCGGGAGCTTTCTTATATGGGAGCCGGCGTGCTGCACGAAGATGCGATCTTCCCCGTGCGCAGGGCGGGAATTCCGATCAACATCCGCAATACGAACCGGCCGGAAGACCGTGGAACGTGGATCGTGGAAAGCACCTGTCAGAAGCCGGCGTATGTCATTACGGGGATTGCGGGCAAGAAGGGTTTCTGCTCGATCAATATTGAAAAAGCCATGATGAACGCGGAAGTCGGATTCGGGCGCAAGGTACTTGAGGTATTTGAGAAGAACGGCATTTCTTTTGAACATATCCCCTCAGGCATTGACACCATGACGGTGTTTGTCCATCAGTCTGAGTTTGTGGAAAAAGAACAGAAGGTGCTTGCGGGGATTCATAAGCTCGCACAGCCGGATACGATAGAAATGGAATCTGACTTAGCGCTGATCGCGGTTGTGGGACGCGGCATGAAGGCGACGAGGGGAACTGCCGGACGTATTTTTTCTGCATTGGCACATGTCAATGTTAACGTAAAAATGATCGATCAGGGCTCGAGCGAATTAAATATTATCATTGGCGTGAAAAACGAGGATTTTGAAAGCGCGATCAAGGCGATCTACAATATTTTTGTGGAGGCCCAGCTCTAAAGAAAACAAAGCTGTTCTAAGGCGTCAAAGTACGCCGCCTAAGAACCGCTAAGTTGTTTTCTGAAAAACGCCAGGTACAGGCGTTTTTCATCAGGACTGTCAGTGTGAGAAGGGTTTTTAATGCACACGCTTATGCTGTGAGCTCCGCTGATGATATAGCAGAGAGTGGATATATGGCAAAAAAGACGGGAAGTATCGTAAAACAGGCAGGGGTTCTTGCGGCAGCAGGAATCCTTGTTAAGATTATAGGCGTTCTGTATCGAAGTCCGCTGACCTCGCTGATCGGAGATGAGGGAAACGGCTATTATAGTGTTGCCTATAATATCTACATTATCATTCTCATGCTTTCCTCTTATAATATTCCGGCGGCAGTGTCGAAGCTGATCGCGGAGAAGCTTGCGCTCGGACAGTATAAAAATGCGCACAGAGTGTTTATCTGTGCGCTTTGGTATGTCATGATTCTTGGAGTAGCCGCGGCGTCGGTGCTTTACTTTTTTGCGGATAAGCTTGTTGGGCAGAATGCGGCGTCAGTGCTTAAAGTGTTTGCGCCGACGATCCTGATCTTTGGACCGCTTGGCGCGCTGCGCGGCTATTTTCAGGCGCATCACACAATGACGCCGACCTCGGTCTCACAGATTTTTGAACAGATCCTGAATGCGGGCGTCAGTATTGGCGCTGCTTATTTTTTTACGAGATCAGTGCCGGGCATGACGGAGGCGTCGAGGGAAGCCGTATATGCGTCTGGAAATGTTCTTAAGACAAGCTCGGCGTATATGCTCGGAGAGTCGGCGGCACGCGGGACGGATACGCAGCGCGCGATTTTGGGAGCAGCGGGCAGTGCGCTCGGAACAGGCTGCGGCGTTCTGATCGCAATGCTGTTTATGGCGTGGGTCTATGCGCTCAACCGGAAATCCATCCGCCAGAGCATGCGCCGGGACAGAACGGGGGCGCCCCTTCCGTACGGACAGATTTTTAAGCTGATGCTTTTGATGGTAACGCCGATCTTAGTCAGCAATCTCATCTATAATTTCAGTACGACGCTGAACCAGTATATTTATTTTGGGGTTCTGCGCGGCATGCAGGGTGTTTCCGAAGCAGAGTCCTCCACGATGTACGGCATTTATTCGGGGAAGGCAGCAATTATTGTCAATGTGCCGATTGCGATCGCTGCTGCGATGAGCTCCGTCATGATACCGGCAATCTCATCAGAATATGCGAAACGCAATATGAAGGAAATCCACAGGAAACTTGACCTGTCCATCCGCGTGACAATGATGGTTGCGATTCCGTCCGCAGTCGGGCTGTTCGTGCTTGCCAGACCCGTTACGCAGCTTTTGTTTCCGCAGAGGGCGTCGCTTACAATGGCGTCGAGCCTGCTTAGGGGACTATCTATAACGGTTGTTCTTTTTAGCATCTCTACGATTACGAACGGCGTGCTTCAGGGAATCGGTAAGGTTGTAAAGCCGGTCATCCACGCGAGCATCGCGCTTATTGTTCAGGGAATTGTGCTTGCACTTCTGCTGATCGGCACGGACTTAAACCTCTATGCACTTGTCATTGCGTCGATTCTTTATTCCGGGCTGATTGTGCTCTTAAACGGGAGAAGCCTGAAAAAGCTTTTGCATTACCGCCAGGAGTTGAAAAATACCTTTGTGATGCCGTCGATTGCGTCGGCGGTTATGGGAGCTGCCGCATGGGGGGTATATCATGGTCTCTGCCAGCTTATAAAAAGCAATGCGGTCTGTCTGGCAGCCGCGATCTGTATTGCGGTATGCGTCTACTTTATTGTGCTGCTAAGGATCGGCGGCGTCGGTGAGCGCGAGCTGCGTTCATTTCCTAAGGGCGCGGCTCTTGTAAAGATCGCCAGAAAAACAAAGCTGTTGTCATGAGGGGGACGGCGTAACGAGGAGATCTCTCAATCCCGGAAGAGTTTGCAGAAATGCAGACTCTTTTTTACAGATCACCTAACAATTCCGGTTTTACACAGACTTATACAGGTGAAAGCATTGATCAATCTTTTCTGTTTAAGCAGTATCGCAAGCTTTGCTTGCGATATGCATGGGGATTAGTATGAAAAAACAAGAATTGCTGAAATATCTTGACGATGACCTGATGGGCAGACTGTTTGGGTTTTGTTATGCGCGCACGAATGACAGTTACGAAGCCCAGGAATTGTGTTCCGACATCATTTATGCCCTGGTAAAAGCAGCTCATGTGGACGGGGAAATCACAAGCCCGTATTCGTTCATCTGGAAGGCTGCCCGGAATGTGTATGCCGATTTTTCAAGCAAAAGAAAAAAATATGCAGAAACCATTTATGATGGAGATGCCGACGATGTACTGCAGTTTATCGCGGACAGGGAAGAGGAGGACGACAGCGATGAATTGCTCGGCAGAATCTATCGAAGCATCGCATTTCTCACGAAGGCTTACCGCGAAGTCATGATCATGTACTATCTGGACGGCTTATCTACTGCAGAAATAGCAAAGCGGCAGAACACAAGCGAAGGCGCTGTTCGTCAAAGACTCTTTTCAGCAAGACAGAAAATGAAAAGTGAGGTAAAAGAAATGACGGAAACCTGTAACAGACCTTTGGCTCTTGACAACATCAATTACATTATCTGGGGAAAGGGCAGTCCCACCTGGGGTGATCCCCGCAGCGTCTGCACCAGAATGTTTTCCAGACATATCGTATGGCTCTGCAGAAAAAAGCCCATGAGCGCATCTGAAATTGCAGAAGAACTGAATGTGCCCACGGTCTACGTTGAGGAAGAGCTTGAGATTCTCACAAAAGGAGAAAACGGGAAATACGGTCTTCTCCGCAGAACGGAAAACGGCAGATATGCCATCAACTTTATCCTTATGGATAAAAATAGCATCGAAAAAGCGCATGCCTTGTACACAGAGCAGCTTCCGAAAATTTGTGATATCATTTCGGAGTATATTGAAAAGCATAAAGAAGAGTATCTCTCTTTCCCTTATCTGAATCAGAAAGTGGATTTGAATCTGATTCTCTGGCAGCAGGTGTTCGTAATGTCTCAGGCGTTTTCCGACAATGTGGAGCGCGTTCTTAAAGAAAGATATTTTTCGCAGTATGAAAAGCAGGATCGTCCTTTCAGTGTGTTTGGATACGCTGATTACGGAAAAACCTGCGGCGGCGGCTGGGATGAAGCGGATGCGGCAAACGTATGCGGTTTCTCCAAAATCCATCTGGAAAACATCTATACCACCCGTATCAAAAAGCATTTTGGCTGCGATCTGAATGTTTCGGGTGATCCGCTGATTCAGATGGCGCTTCTGGCAATTGACGGATTGGACAGGAATACTCTGTCTGAAAAAGAAAAGGAACACGCGGCAAAGGCTGTCGAGTGCGGTTATCTGTTCCGCGACGGCGATATGCTTTATACGAAAATCCTTGCGTGTTCCATGAAAGACTATGGCAGACTCTTTGAGATCAGCAATGGTCTTTGTGAGGGGTTCTTTGAGAAAAATGCAGAGATTGCTGCGGAAAAAATGGCAGCCCTGATTAAAAGATCAGTCCCCGAATATTTGCTTGGAGAATGGAGACTTGCAAACCGCCTTGCAAATATGCCGGTTTTCGACGGGGTCGTTGAGGCTCTGATTGAGAAAGGAATCCTTACGCCGCCGAAGGATGGTATCGGTGCGGAGGGCTGCTGGATGAGCGTCGCAAAATAAGCCTAAAGAAATCAAAACCGGCTTTTTGTTTCCTATTTTGCACCTTCCGCGGAAGCGGAAGGTGCGTTTTCCATTTTCGGCAGCGTCAGTTTGACCTTCTCGATCCGGTTTCTGCGCACCTGCGTCGCCTCCAGCACGGTGCCGTCCTCCAATGTCACGCGGTCCATACGCTTTGGCAGACGTTCGAGTTTGTCGATGATCATACCGCCGATGGAATCGTAATCCTCGCTTTCGAGGTGGGTGGAGAGGGCGTCGTTGATGTCATCAAGCTTCATGCTTCCCTCGATCAGGTATTCTCCATCGTCCAGTGACTGAATCAATTCTTTTTCATCTTCGTCATATTCGTCGCGGATCTCGCCGACAATTTCCTCTAACAGGTCTTCGAACGTGATCATGCCGGCCGTTGCGCCGTATTCGTTTTGTACCATAGAAACGGCGAAGCCCTTTTCACGCATTTCCAGCATCAGATCGGAAGTGTTTTTGAACTCATACGTATAGTGCACGTCGCGCAGGATGTCCTGCACATGAAACGCGCTCTTGTCTGTTAAAAGGAGAAAGTCTTTGATATTGATAATGCCTATGATGTAGTCGGGATCGTCGTCGTAGACCGGAATGCGGGTATACATGGAATCCTGGAATACGCGCAGAACGTCGCGGTAGCCGGAGCTTAACGGGATGGTAGTCATATTGATGCGCGGGATCATGATATCCTTGGCGACGGAATCTGAGAAATCAAATACATTGTGGATCATGTCCTTTTCTTCACTCTCGATCACACCGTCCTCATGGCTGACGTCGATCAGTGTGTGCAGGTCGCTTTCCGTAAGCGCCGCGATCTTTTGATTCGGGTCGATATGGGACAGGCGCAGCAGCGCGTTGGAAAGTTTGTCGATGATATAGATGACCGGTGTGAGGATCCACATCAGCAGGGTGATGACCTTGGCGTAGGAAAGAACCATTTTTTCTGCGCGGTTCATCGCCTTTGTTTTCGGGACAATCTCACCGAATAAAAGAACAAGAACAGTCAGGACGCCTGTGGCGATGCCGACGGCTACGCTGCCGAATAATTCCGTGGCGAGCGTCGTAGTCAGCGAAGAAGCGCTTAAGTTTACGATATTATTGCCGATCAGGATGGCGCTGAGCATTTTGCTGTAGCGGTCTAAGACGCTTTGCGCAGTGAGTGCGCGTTTATCCCCTTCTTCACATAATGTGCGGATGCGGATGCGGCTCACTGTGGAAAATGCAGTCTCAGCTGACGAGAAAAACGAAGATAAAAAAAGAAGAATGAACAGTACGAATAGCTTGATGAATGTCGTCGTTGGGTCGATGGATTCGAGAGGGGGCATAATTCTCCTATCTGCACATGATCGTGCGAAAAAATAAATCATTCTTACATAATATATACAATGTTATCAACTGCTTGTCAAGTTTTGCCTGACAGCGGAATATACATAGTTATGGAGAGAAAAAGGTCTTGAAACAAGGGCAGAATGATCAAAAGGAGGGTTAAAGTATGGAACAACAAATGCGAGTGAGGGAGGAGATGAGGCTCCCGCGTCCGCCGGTTGTGCGCATCCTGCAGTGTCTGTTATTTGGTTATCTGATTACGGGGGCGCTGTTGCTGCTGCTGGCGGGCTTTCTATACAAGATGAAACTTTCGGAGCAGATCGTCTCAATCGGCATCATTGTGATCTATGTTGTATCAGCTCTGGTATCCGGTTATATCGCGGGGAAAAAAGCAGGAAATAAGAAATATCTGTGGGGGCTTATACAGGGCGGGCTTTATTTTGCCGTGCTTTTGCTTATGACATTGGCGGTAAGAAGGTCTGTTTCGGATTTCGGCTCGAATCTGGTGACGACTTTCCTGCTCTGCACGGGCAGCGGCATGCTCGGCGGAATGCTGGCGTAATAAGGCGCGCAAATGCATGGCTGAACTGAAAACGCAAATTTTTGTTGAAACAGGCGGGAATCTGTGCTATACTACGAACTGTTATAAGCAGATAAATTTGTGCCTGCAGGAAATGTCATACATATTCGGAGCGGCAGGCTACGGAAAGGCATAGGTATTGAAGATGAAGCACATTAAGACATTAAACACAAGAGATCTGAAGAAATCCATGAAGAAGGGCGGATGCGGCGAGTGCCAGACTTCCTGCCAGTCTGCATGCAAGACTTCCTGCACAGTGGGAAACCAGACCTGTGAGCAGGCAAAATAAAAGAATGGCAGAATAAGCGCTATCGTAAGCAGCGATGACAAGTCGCTGCTTATTGTGCGTTAGCGCAAAGAATAAAGCAATTTTTGTCAGAGCCGGGGATGTGCCTTGATCGCAGGGCATTGCAGTAAACTGCTCTGACAGGGTTGACAGAAAGGCTGGATATAAGTGGTACATCAATATAAAAACAATGGTTATAACATCGTTTTGGACGTCAACAGCGGCTCCGTTCATGTCGTGGACGGGCTTGTTTATGAGCTGGTTAAGCCCGTGGAGGAAGCGCTCCATGCGGGAATGACAAAAGAGGAGGAGATCACAGCCCATGTCATAGCGCAGGATAAGGAAGGGCGTCTTGCGTCCTTCACACAGGAGGAAACGGCGGAGGCGGTTGGAGAACTTTTATCCTTAAAAGAGGCGGACATGCTGTATACGGAGGACATTTACGAGCCGTATATCGACTCCATGAAAAAACGGGATACCGTCGTAAAGGCGCTCTGCCTGCATATTGCGCATGACTGTAATCTGGCTTGCCGCTATTGTTTTGCCGAGGAGGGGGAATATCACGGCAGGCGTGCTCTTATGGACTTTGAAACCGGAAAGAAGGCGCTTGATTTCCTTGTGGCAAATTCGGGAAACAGGGTCCATCTGGAAGTGGACTTCTTCGGCGGGGAGCCGCTTATGAACTGGGATGTGGTGAAAAAGCTGGTACTCTACGGAAGAAGCATTGAAAAAGAGCATCATAAGCAGTTCCGTTTTACCATGACGACAAATGGTATTTTATTAGATGAGGAAAAGCTTGCTTTTATCAATCAGGAGATGGGAAATCTTGTCTTAAGTCTCGACGGAAGAAAAGAAGTGAACGACCGCATGCGCCCGCACCGGGGCGGTCAGGGCAGTTATGACGAGATCGTTCCGAAATTTATCCGCGCGGCGGAGAGCCGGAATCAGATGAATTATTATCTTAGGGGAACCTTTACGAGATACAACCTTGATTTTGCGAAAGATGTGCTGCATGCGGCGGATTTAGGTTTTGAGCAGATATCCGTGGAGCCGGTTGTCGCTGACGAGAAGGAGGATTATGCGATCCGCGAGGAGGATATCCCGGCGATCGAGCGTGAGTACGACCGCCTTGCGGGAGAACTGCTGAAACGCCGCCGGGAGGGAAAACCGGTCAATTTCTTTCATTTTATGATCGATCTGGAAGGCGGTCCGTGCGTGGCGAAACGTCTGTCGGGCTGCGGTTCGGGCTGCGAGTATCTGGCGGTCACGCCATGGGGAGATTTCTATCCATGCCATCAGTTTGTCGGTCAGGAGGAGTTCCTGATGGGAAACGTGGATGCGGGAATCACAAGACCCGAAATTCAGCAGCAGTTCAAGGATTGTAATGTTTATACAAAACAAAAATGTAAAGACTGTTTTGCAAAGTTCTATTGCAGCGGCGGCTGTGCCGCAAATGCGTATCATTTTGACGGCAGTATTAACGGTGCATATGATATCGGATGCAGGCTTCAGAGAAAGCGCGTGGAGTGCGCGATCATGATGAAGGCGGCGCTTGCGGAGAGCGAAGAGACCGCATGAAGAATGCGGATGAAAAGATGCCGGATGGTTCATAACGGTGATAAAAGGATAGGTTAAAAAGGAGAAAAGGCAATGAAAAAGAGCAGAGGAATCTGGACGCTCATCATCACAGTGCTTCTGACCGTGGGACTTGGTCTCATATCGGTCTATGGCATTGATTCGGCGCACAGGGGTTCGGCGCGTAACATCAAACGGGGGCTGGACCTGGCGGGCGGCGTCAGTATCACGTATCAGGTAAAAGGGGATACGCAGCCGTCGGCGGAGGATATGAGCGATACGGTCTACAAGCTGCAGAAGCGTGTGGAGCAGGAAAATTACAGCACGGAGTCTCAGGTTTATCAGGAGGGAAGCGACAGGATTAACATTGAGATCCCGGGAGAATCGAATGCGGAAGAGGTTTTGGAAAACTTAGGAAAGCCGGGTTCCCTGCTGTTTATTATGCAGTATGACGATGCGGGAAACGTGAATTATACACAGGGGCTCAATCTCACGGAAAACGGAGACTATGAGTTTACTTATGCGCTTTCGCGTCCGCTGGAAGAGATTGAAGCTTCCGGTTCCGTTGTGCTCACAGGTACGGATGTAAGCGGCGCAGATGCGCGGTATCAGGCGAATCAGATGACCGGTGCAAATGAGGTTGTGGTCGATCTGACGCTGACGGAGGAAGGGACTGAAAAATTTGCGGCGGCAACTGCAAAAGCAGCCGGAAGGTGGAGCATCGGTATTTATTATGACGGCAGATTTATCAGCGTGCCGAACGTAAACTCTGTCATCAGTGACGGAAGGGCGCAGATTTCGGGCGGAGGGATGGATTACGAGAGGGCGAAGCAGCTTGCGTCCTATATCCGGATCGGCGGTCTGAAGCTGGAACTGGAGGAGTTAAGCTCCAATGTAGTCGGCGCACAGCTTGGCGAAAAGGCAATTGAGACAAGCCTGTATGCAGGCGCGATCGGACTTGTTCTTGTTATCCTGTTTATGATAGTGGTGTACCGGATTCCGGGCCTTGCATCGGGACTTGCCCTGATTCTTTATGTCATTTTAACGCTGCTTGCGCTCAATTTCCTGAATCTGACCTTAACGCTTCCGAGTATTGCGGGTATCATCCTCTCGATCGGCATGGCAGTGGATGCCAACGTCATTATCTTTGCACGTATCAGAGAAGAGATCGCAACCGGAAAGACCGTCAAGAGCGCCATTGATATCGGATTCAAAAAAGCATTGTCCGCGATCGTGGACGGCAATGTGACGACGCTGATCGCGGCGCTTGTGCTGATGCTTATGGGGACGGGACCGGTCAAGGGCTTTGCACAGACTCTGGCACTTGGCATCCTTCTCTCGATGTTTACGGCGCTTGTCATCACGAAACAGATTGTGAAAGCGCTGTTTGCAGTCGGATTCAAGGCTGAGAAATTCTACGGCAGGGCAAAGGAAGGAAAGAGTGTTAATTTCCTCAAAAGGAAGGTTCTCTTTTTTGCAGTGTCCGGTCTTATGATCGTACTTGGGTTTGTATTTATGGGCATCAACAAAGGCGTGCATGGAAACGCCATGAATTACAGTCTGGAGTTTTCCGGCGGAACATCGTTTCAGGCGTCTATGCCGCGTGAGTATACGTTAGAGGAGATCGACGAGCAGATTAAGCCTGCCATTGCCGCCGTAATCGGGGACAATAATATACAGGCGGCAAAGATCAGGGGTTCCGTGGCATCGGAGGACACGCACACGATCTCTATCAAGACAAGGACGCTCGATGAGGATAAGCGTGCGGAAGTCATGGAAGTTTTGAGAAACGAGTTTGGCGTGACCGAAGAAATTGAATACAATAATATCAGTGCGACGATCAGCAGGGAAATGCGTTCCGATGCGGTGGTTGCGGTCATTGTCGCGACAATCTGCATGCTCTTTTATATCTGGTTCCGTTTTAAGGATATCCGGTTTGCGGCAAGCGCGGTCATTGCGCTTGTTCATGATGTGCTGGTTGTGCTGGCATTTTATGTGGTTACGCGGATTTCGGTCGGAAATACGTTTATTGCATGTATGTTGACGATCGTGGGCTACTCCATCAATGCGACAATTGTAATTTTTGACCGTGTGCGTGAGAACCTGAAGGCATCCGGTCCGAAAGCGGATGTGGAGGAGATCGTGAACCGCTCGATCACACAGACTTTAACGAGGAGTATTTATACGTCCCTGACGACGTTCGTGATGGTATTTGTCCTGTTTATCATGGGCGTTTCGTCCATTCGTGATTTCGCAATGCCGCTCATGGCGGGTATCGTCTGCGGCGCTTATTCTTCCGTATGCATTACGGGCGCGCTCTGGTATGTGATGCGCACGAAGATTAAGAGCAGATCCGGGGAGTAAACGGCTTTCGTGATGGAAAATCAATGGTTTGTCGCCGCAAAAAAAGCAGATTTTGAGGCGATTGCAGAGCAATTTCATATCAGCCCCGTGCTGGCAAGGATCATCAGGAACCGCGACGTCCGAACAAAAGAGGAGGTCGCGTTGTTCTTGTATGGGACGATGGCGGATCTGCCGGACCCGTTTTTGCTGCCGGACATGGAGCGGGCGGTTGAAAAACTATATGAATACCGCGAAAAGAAAATCCGTATTATCGGGGATTATGATATTGACGGCGTGTGCGCCGCCTACATTTTATACCGGGGACTCGGCGCGTTACATATGCAGGCTGACATGGCGGTTCCGAACCGCATGACGGACGGATACGGGTTAAACGACAGACTGGTCAGGGAGGCGCATGACGACGGGATTTCGTTGATCGTGACCTGCGATAACGGGATTGCCGCCGCTCCGCAGGCGTTATTTGCGGCATCCTGCGGCATGGAAATGATCGTGACCGATCACCATGAGGTACCCTACGAGGAAAGCGAAGATGGAAGCAGGCGTTATCTGATGCCGCATGCAGCGGCGGTCGTTGACCCGAAGCGGGAAGACAGCCGGTATCCGTATGCCGGAATCTGCGGAGCGGCGGTCGCGTTTCAACTGATCCGCGCAATGTATCAGCGGGAGGGCGGCATGCCGCAGGAATTATGCCGGGAGCTGACGATGTTTGCGGCGTTTGCGACGATTGGCGACGTGATGGAATTAAAAGAGGAGAACCGCATTCTGGTGCGCGAGGGACTGCGGATCATGGAGCATCCCGAAAATCCGGGTCTGCGCGCCCTCATTGCGGTCAACGGTCTGGAGGGGAAGAAGATTACTCCTTATCATGTCGGATTTGTATTGGGACCCTGCCTCAATGCGACGGGGCGGCTTGACAGCGCGGACCGGGCGCTGGCCCTGTTTACCTGTAAGGATTACAGGAAAGCGCTCATGATCGCACAGGACTTAAAAGGCTTAAACGACAGCCGCAAGGATATGACGGCAAAAGGAGTCGAGCAGGCGGTTCTCATGGTACAGTCGATGGATTTAAGCAGGAATCCTGTCCTTGTGCTGTATCTTGCGGACTGCCATGAGAGTCTGGCGGGTATCATTGCCGGACGTATCCGCGAGCTGTACTGCCGTCCTGTATTCGTTTTAACCGACGCGGAGGACGGCGTAAAGGGGTCGGGACGTTCCATTGAAACTTATTCGATGTATGAGGAGCTTTGCCGCTGTAAGGAGCTGCTTACGCGCTTTGGCGGGCATAAAATGGCGGCAGGCTTATCCATGCCAAAGGAAAATGTCGGACGTTTCCGCAGGCGTATCAACGAACTTGCAAGGCTCACGGAAGAAGATTTCGTGCAAAAGATTCATATTGACGTGCCGATGCCGCTTTCCTATGCAGCCAGAGAGCTGATAGAGCAGTTTGCGCTATTAGAACCGTTTGGGACCGGGAATCCGAGACCGCTGTTCGCGCAGAAAAATCTGCTTTTTCTATCCGCGCGGCTGATCGGAAAAAACGACCGTGTAATGCGCTTTAGCGTGATGGATGAACAGAAAAACCGTTTTTCGATGACGCTGTTTGGCGCGCATGAGAAGTTTGACAGCTATATCAGGCAGACGTATGGGGACGAGGCGCTTACGCTGCTCTATCAGGCACGGGGCGGGGAAGTGTTTCTCTCAGTTGTATATTATGCTGAAATCAATGAATACGGCGGGCGCAGTGAACTGCAGTATGTGATCATTGACTACAAAAAATCCTGCTGAGGCAGGATTTTTCAAAGAATCCGCGTTGCGGATTCTTTTGGATGCAGAAAATTCCTTTATGAGGCAGGATTTTTCAAAGAATCGCACAAGTGCGATTCTTTTGCGCGGGGACATAAAATAAGAACCTCAGGGGTATTCCCTGAGGTCCTTATTTCTTATGAGGGGGGAGATAGTAGTTTTTCAACTATCTAAGAACACTATAATTGATAAATGTGTCCATTTTGTGATTAAAAAATAAAATAAACACAAACTTTATAAACAAAAAAGAGCTGCATGCTTCTAAAGCGCAGCGTCATGCTATATAATAGAAAAAAATCATGCGGAGCGCTATGGAAGAACTGGCAAAGCTGATCGCAGGGCTGCCCTATGAGCTGCTGCGGGGGTCCGTGCACAGGCCGGTGCGGAGCATCGTCTATCACTCCGACAGGATCACAAAAGACTGCCTTTTTGTCTGCATCCGCGGGGGTCAGGCTGACGGGCATCGTTTCGCGGCAAAGGCGGCCGCAGCGCAGGCTGCGGCAATTCTTGTGGAGGAAATCTGCGAATATCCGGCACAAAGCCCGATGGCAATGATCAAAGTGCCGGACACAAGAGAAGCGCTTGCAATGGTTTCTCATTGCTTTTTCGGATATCCGGCACGCCGGATGACGATGATCGGCATAACGGGCACAAAAGGGAAAACGACAACTGCATGTATGATTCGTGAGATTCTTGCGGCGGCCGGTATCCGTTCCGGCTATATTGGAACGCTTGGCATTGACTGCGGCTATGGCATGTCGGCAGGCGTCAATACGACGCCGGAATCTTATATGATTGCGGAAGCGCTCGCGCAGATGGCGGAATGCGGCTGCGGGGCTGCAGTATTAGAAGCTTCATCCATCGGCTTGAAAATGCAGCGCCTTTGCGGTATGGTATTTGATATCGGTGTATTTTTGAATTTTGGGAATGATCATGTCGGCACGGGAGAGCATCAGGATGTCGAAGAGTATTTTCGTTCCAAGGCAAAGCTGTTCCGCCAGTGCCGCATGGGGATTCTGAATGCCGCAGACGCGAAAAGCGCAAGAATGGCGTCGGTATCTAATTGTGAATCGCTTTCTTTTTTTGGCCCGGGACAGGAAATCTGTGCGTGCCATATGAAAAGAGAGTGCTCGGGCGCGGGACTTGGCGTGAGCTTTGTCGTTCCGGCGCTCTGCTGTGGACGGATTTTCCTTCCGCTTGCGGGAATGTTTAATGTAGAGAATGCGCTTGCGGCTGTATCCGTCTGCAGGCAGCTGTCCCTGCCGCCGGCGGCTGTGCGGAAAGGACTTGGATGCGTCAGTGTACCCGGACGGATGGAAAATGCATCTGTGTGTCCGGATTATGCGATTTATATTGATTATGCGCATAACGCAATGGCGCTGGAAGGCGTATTGCAGACGCTGAGGGAGTATTGTCCGGCGAGGCTGATCTGTCTTTTTGGCTGTGGGGGGAACCGTCCGAAAAGCCGGCGTTATGAGATGGGTGAGACGAGCGGACGCCTTGCGGATTTCAGTATCGTGACATCCGACAACCCGCGCTATGAAGATGCGGATGCGATTATAGATGATGTTTTGACCGGCATGCACCGGACGGATGGACGTTATGTGCGCATCACCGACAGGCGGGAAGCAATTGCGTACGCGTTACGGATTGCGCGTCCGGGCGATATTGTTTTACTTGCGGGCAAGGGGCACGAGACATATCAGGAAATACGGGGGAAAAAATACCCGATGGATGAGCGCCGTATTTTAACGGAGTTATCTAAGAATGAAAGGTGAAGAACGGGAGAGAAAGCATGAGCGATGCACAGGAAACGCTGTATGCCAATATTATAGTGGATATTTCGCATGAGAGCGTGGACCGGACGTTTCAGTACAGCGTGCCGCCCGCGCTCTTCGGGCGCGTGCATGTCGGATCGGCAGTCCTTGTCCCGTTTGGTAAGGGAAACCGGGAGCATAAGGGCTATGTCCTTAAGCTGACTGATGTGCCGGAGTGGGCGCCTGAAAAGATCAAGGCGGTCCGTTCCGTGATTGAAAATGAGACGGGGGCGGAGACTGACGCCATACGTCTTGCTGCGTGGATGCGCGGGCGTTACGGTTCGACGATGATCACGGCATTAAAGACCGTGCTTCCGGTAAAACGGAAGGTTGCGGATAAAGTGAAGCGTACTGTGGTGCGTACGGGAGACGGGGAGGAGGCAGCGGCTGCCGCGGAGCGGTATGAAAAAAAGCATCAATGTGCCAAGGCGAGACTTTTAAGGCAGCTTGCCGGATATGAGTCGCTTCCCTATGAGCTTGTGACAGCAAAGCTTCACATCACGCTTGCGACAATACGGGCACTGGAAAAAACCGGTGAGGTTCGTCTGCTTTCCGAGCGGGAATACCGTGACGCCGTGCGGGGGAGGGCACGTCATGCCGCGGGGGAAGAGGGAAGATGCGCCGTGCCGGAGAATGCGCCGCGTAAAAGACCGTATGCGCTCAGCGAAGAGCAGCAATACGCGGCTGAGTGTGTTGTCCGGGCAGTCAGGGAAGAAAGCGGAAGGCATTTTCTGCTGCACGGCATTACGGGCAGCGGGAAAACGGAAGTTTATCTTGAAATTGTGGAGCAGGTTGTGAAAGAGGGGAAGCAGGCAGTTGTCCTGATACCGGAAATTTCTCTGACTTATCAGACGGTGATGCGGTTTTATGGGCGTTTTGGGCAGCGGGTGTCCGTGGTGCATTCGAGATTGTCGGACGGTGAGAGGTATGACGCGTATGAGCGGGCAAAAAACGGACTTGCGGATGTGGTGATCGGTCCGCGGTCCGCGCTGTTTACCCCGTTTCCGCGTACCGGAGTCATCATTATCGACGAAGAGCATGAGCCAAGCTATAAGAGTGAGAACATGCCGCGCTATCATGCGAGAGAAGCGGCATTTGAGCTGGCGTCCTATCACCGCGCGAGCGTTGTGCTCGGTTCGGCAACGCCGTCCTTAGAGGCATACCGGATGGTACAGGAGGGGAAGCTTACGCTGCTTAGGCTGACAAAAAGGCTGACGGGAGGCACGCTTCCGAATGTATCCGTTACGGATATGCGGGAAGAATTAAAACAGGGAAACCGTTCGATGTTTTCGGACAGGCTTGCGCAGCTCTTAAAGGACCGGCTCGAAAAGGGCGAACAGAGTATGTTGTTCTTAAACCGCAGAGGCATTGCGGGTTTTGTTTCATGCCGCGCCTGCGGATATGTTATGCGCTGTCCGCACTGTGACGTCTCTCTGACGCAGCACCGCGGCGGACGCCTGATCTGCCATTACTGCGGTTATGAGCAGGCGCAGGTGTCCTGCTGTCCAATATGTTCTTCCAAGTATATTCTCGGTTTTAAGGCGGGAACGCAGCAGGTCGAGGATGCGGTGAAGAGGCTTTTGCCGCAGGCGCGTCTGCTCCGGATGGACGCCGATACCACGCGCGGGAAGGAAAGCTATGATGAAATATTGTCTTCGTTTATGAACGAGGAGGCGGACATCCTGATCGGGACGCAGATGATCGTCAAAGGGCATGATTTTCCTAAAGTAACGCTTGTCGGGATTCTTGCTGCCGATCTTTCATTGAACGCGAACGATTATCGTGCAGGGGAGCGGACGTTCGACCTTCTGACGCAGGCAGCAGGCCGTGCGGGCCGCGGTGCGGGCGCGGGCGAAGTGGTGATTCAGACCTATCAGCCCGATCATTACAGCATCCGTTATGCGGCGGCACAGGACTATGAGGGCTTTTACCGGGAAGAAATTGCTTACCGGGAATTTCTGCGTTATCCGCCTGCGGGGCATATGCTGGCCGTGCAGGTTTATGCCGCGGATGAAGAGACGGCGGAGCGTCTGGCAGCCGAGATTAAAATGCGGACGGAGGAGTCTGTAAAAGAAAATACAGTGCTTGTAATGGGTCCTGCTCCGGCAATGGTAAGAAAAGTGAAAGACATTTTCCGGGAAGTGTTGTATTATAAACATGAAATGTTAGAACCGCTTCATGTTCTTAGGGAACAGATCGAACAGTATCTGGAAGAAAAAGATGGGCGGGAGGAAACGGTTTTGTTTGACATGGACCCGATGAACCTGATGTGACGGTTTTGTTATGCAGGGACCCATGATCGTATTTTTGAGAGGAGTAAAGAAAAAATGGCAATCAGAAAGATCAGACAGATTGGGGACAGTGTGCTGACAAAGACTGCAAAAGAAGTAACGGGAATGAGTCTGCGCACAAAAATTTTGATTGAAGACATGCTGGATACCATGTATGAGGCGAATGGTGTCGGGCTCGCGGCGCCGCAGGTCGGCGTCTTAAAGCGTATTGTCGTGATTGATGTGACGGGGGAAGACCCTCATGTGCTTATTAACCCGCGTATTGTGGAGACGAGCGGGGAACAGACGGGAAATGAAGGCTGTCTGTCCGTTCCCGGGAAGACCGGTGTTGTTACAAGACCGAATTATGTCAAGGTGGCAGCGCTTGATGCGGATATGAAGCCGTTAGAGCTGGAAGGCACAGAGCTGCTCGCAAGGGCAATCTGCCATGAATGCGAGCATCTGGACGGACATCTTTATGTTGAAAAGGTTGAGGGAGAGCTGATGGATGTGGAAGATTTAGAGGATGCGGAAGATATGGATGACGAAACGTGAATACGCAGCCATAGGCAGTTACCCGAAGGACAGAGTCGCGGGCTGCTCTGAAAAACAGCTGCAGCATGGAGGCAGATTATGAAAATCATATTTATGGGGACCCCCGATTTTGCGGTGGGTGCGCTGGACGCGCTTGTGAAGGCAGGGCATGAAGTGACTGCCGTTGTTACGCAGCCGGATAAGCCGAAGGGCAGGGGGAAGGAGATGCAGGCGCCGCCGGTCAAAGAGTATGCACTGCGCCACGGGATTGAGGTCCTGCAGCCGGTAAAGATCAGAGAACCCGGGGCGGTAAAACAGCTTTCTTCCTATGATGCCGATATTTATGTTGTGGCGGCGTTCGGGCAGATACTGACGCAGGAAATATTGGATATGCCCCGTTTTGGCAGCGTGAATATCCACGCCTCGCTGCTGCCGAAATACCGTGGGGCTGCGCCGATTCAGCGTGCGATCTTAGAGGGGGAGACTGTAACCGGTGTGACGATCCAGCAGATGAATGCAGGGATTGATACCGGAGAGATTCTTTCAAAAGTCCGCGTGGATATTTCGCCGGAGGATACAGGGGACAGCCTGTTTGAGAAACTGATGCGTGCCGGAGCGAAGCTGATTGTAGAGACGCTGCCGCGTATCGAGGCAGGGGAGATCAGACCGGAAACGCAGGACGAGACACAGGCAACCTATGCGAAACGACTGAGTAAGGAGCTCGGTGAGATTGACTGGAGCGGGACTGCGCAGGAAATTGAGCGGAAAATACGCGCATTTACGTCATGGCCCGGTGCTTATACAACTTTATTCGGAAAAACACTGAAAGTATGGAGTGCGCGGATTGCGGATGCTGAGACGGAAGGTATGACTTCTGCGGGGAATGCGCCTATTGCTGGAAATGCGCCGTCTGCAGAGGGGGCGGGCGCCGGTCTTTCAGGCGGACGTCCGGGAAGCGTGTTTGCCGTAACGAGGGAGGAAATTACGGTAAACTGCGGGCAGGGAAGACTTGCGCTGAGGGAAGTACAGCTTTCCGGTAAAAAAAGGATGCCCGTCAAAGACTTTTTGCTTGGCGTAAAAATAAAACCGGGGGATACACTCGGAGCATAAGGAGGAGAGAAGAATGCCGGGATATTACTATTATTCTATGGATTGGACGTATCTGCTTGTGATCATCGGCGCTGTATTGTCCATGATCGCATCCGCCAGAGTCAACAGCACATTTTCCAAATACGCGCGCGTGCGCAGCGTGACGGGTTTAACGGGGGCGGAGGCGGCGCAGCGCATTTTACAGTATAACGGAATTTATGACGTGCAGATCAGACAGGTGAGCGGTTCGCTGACAGATCACTACGACCCGCGCAATAAGACGCTGAATCTTTCGGATTCTGTTTACGGCATGTGCTCTGTTGCAGCCGTAGGCGTTGCTGCGCATGAATGCGGGCATGCCATTCAGCATAAGGAACATTACGGGCCGCTTGCAATCCGTTCTGCGCTTGTACCCGCAGCCAATATTGGTTCTAAGCTAGGCATTCCGATCATTCTGCTCGGCATCCTGCTCAGTTATAATCAGGTGCTGATCCAGATCGGAATCTGGGTGTTCTCGATTGCAGTGCTGTTTCAGCTGGTTACGCTTCCGGTGGAGTTTAACGCGTCTTCAAGGGCCGTGGCATGCTTAAATTCCTATGGCATTTTACACGGCGAGGAGGTTTCCTCATGCCGCAAAGTCTTAAAGGCGGCGGCGCTGACTTATGTGGCGGCAGCAGCTTCAGCGCTTCTGCAGTTACTGCGTCTGATCCTGTTGTTCGGACGGCGGAACCGTGATTAAGCAGGAGCACGGGCGCGGTACGGTGAACACGCGGGCGCTTGTGCTGGATATGCTGCTGCAGTCGGAGAGCGGGCGGGAATACTGTAATGTGATCGTAAGGGATACGCTCGCGAAATATAACTATCTGCCTGTGTATGAAAAGGCGTTCATCAAGCGTCTGTTTGAGGGCTGTGTGGAATACCGGATACAGCTTGATTATCAGATCAATGTCTTTTCCAAAACTAAGACGGCACGGATGAAACCTGTGATTCTGCAAATTCTCCGGATGGGCGTGTATCAGATCCTTTATATGGACAGTGTTCCCGATTCGGCGGCGTGCAACGAGGCCGTTGCGCTTGCGGGCAGGCGCGGATTTCGCGGACTGCAGGGATTTGTCAATGGCGTATTAAGAACGATTGCGCGAAACAGGGAGATGCTTCCGGTGCTGCCCGAAGAAGGGACGAAACCGATGCAGGCGCTTTCGGTGCGCTATGCGATGCCGGAATGGCTGGTATGCCTGTTTTGTGAAAATTACGGAATACAAACAACACAGAAAATACTGGCGGCCATGCTCGGAGCGGGACCGCTTACGATCCGCATGGATGAGCGGTTAAGCAAAAAAGACCAGAAAACGGTGTTAGAACAGATCGGACAAAAAGGGATTGCTGTACATAAGCACCCATATCTGGATTATGCATATGATCTTTCCGGTGTGGACGGCATAGTAAATCTTCCGGGATTTGAGGAAGGTGCGTTTTATGTGCAGGATGTCAGTTCCATGCTGGTGACTGAGGCGGCAGGAATCAGCGAAGGAATGCGGATTTTGGATGTATGCGCCGCACCCGGAGGGAAGAGCCTGCATGCTGCGGTCAGATTACACGGAACTGGCATGGTTGAATCAAGAGATTTGACAGAAAACAAAGTAGCCATAATCGAGGAAAACCGGGCGCGATGTCACTGTGACAATATGGTGGTGCGGCAGCAGGACGCAAGGGTTCTGACGGAGGAGGACGTCGGACAGTTTGATGTGGTATATGCGGACGTCCCTTGTTCCGGTTTGGGGATCATGGGTAAGAAATGCGATATCCGCCACCGTATCAGTGCGGAACAGATGGGAGAGCTGACCGTTCTCCAGCGGGAAATCCTTGACCGGGCATGCGCGTATGTGAAGGAGGGCGGTGTACTTATTTATAGTACCTGTACGATGAACCCGGCAGAAAATGAGGAGCAGCTTCCTTATATTATGTCAAAAGAGTTTGTGCCGGAGAGCCTTGCTCCATATCTGCCCAAGACGCTTTGCGGCGGCACGGCCAAGCAGGGCTTTTTGCAGCTTCTGCCGGGCATTCATGAGACGGACGGTTTTTTTCTGGCGCGCTTTAGAAAAGGAAGGAAATAGATTTTGATGCAGAAGAAAGAGATCAGATCGATGACGCTCCCAGAGCTGGAACAGGAACTTGCGGCTCTTAACGAGCCGCGTTTTCGTGCAAAACAGTTGTTTGCATGGATGCACGCAAAACAGGCGGGCAGTTTTTCGGAGATGACAAATCTGCCGAAAGCGCTCAGGGAGCAGCTTGCAGGACAATATGAATACACGGAGCTTACGGTTGTGGAAGAATTGACAAGCGCAATCGACGGAACAAAAAAATTTCTGTTCGCCATGGCGGATGGAAATGTCGTGGAGAGCGTGTGGATGCGTTATCAGCATGGAAACTCAGTCTGTATTTCTTCACAGGCGGGCTGCAGGATGGGCTGTGCATTCTGTGCTTCCACGCTGGGGGGACTTGTCAGAAATCTGACGGCGTCGGAGATGCTTGGTCAGGTTTATCAGATCGGTAAACTGACGGGAGAGCGTGTTTCGAATATTGTCGTGATGGGAACCGGGGAGCCGCTCGATAATTATGATGCGCTGCTGAGGTTTCTTACATTAATCTGTGATGAAAACGGTCTGAATATCAGCCAGCGGAATATTACAGTGTCCACCTGCGGGCTTGTGGAACAGATGAAGCGTCTTGCCGGCGAACATCTGCAGATTACGCTTGCACTATCCCTTCATGCGCCCAATCAGGAAAAACGCATGGAGCTTATGCCGGTGGCAAAGCGCTATGAGATTCATGAGGTTGTGGAGGCATGCCGGGAGTATTTTACGAGTACCGGAAGAAGGATTACGTTTGAATATGCATTGATTGACGGCGTCAATGATTCTCCGGCGGATGCGCATGCACTCTTAAAGCTGATCGGTGCGCTAAACTGTCACGTCAATCTGATACCGGTTAATCCGGTTAAGGAGCGGCAGTGGAGGCGGCCTTCGCGCGAAAAGACTGCTGCATTTCGGGATATTCTTGAGAAAGGCGGCATTGCGGTTACGGTCCGCAGGGAGATGGGCAGGGACATCAACGGCGCCTGCGGCCAGCTTCGCAGAAGGTATATGGAGTGACGGCCATAACGGCGTGGAAAAGACGGCGGATGGAATTGAGGTTTACATTCCGAAAACAGCATGATATACTTTCTAGGAATTCGTATTGCGGACGATACGGGAGGACAGACAGTGTTAAAGACGTTTTCTATTACGGATGTCGGCAAAAAAAGGAAACTAAATGAGGATGCGATCTACACTTCCGAGATGCCGGTCGGAAACCTGCCAAATCTTTTTTTGGTGGCGGACGGTATGGGCGGGCATAATGCAGGCGATTATGCATCGCGCTATACGGTTGAGATGATGGTCTCGGACATCGAGGCAAACTCGGAGACGGACCCAAAGGAGATTCTGCGCCATGCGATTGAGCGCGCCAACGAATTTGTACACGAGCGTGCAAGTGAGCGGCCTGCTATGTCGGGAATGGGAACGACAGTCGTCGCAGCAGTCTGCTTAGGGGACGAGCTGCTCGTTGCGAATGTCGGCGACAGCAGGCTGTATCTGATCAATGAGACGATCAAGCAGATCACGGTGGACCATTCTTTGGTGGAAGAGATGGTCAGGATCGGCGGTATTGACAGGAATACGGCGAGAACGCATCCCGATAAAAATATTATTACGCGCGCTGTCGGAGTCAAAGAGTTTGTGGAAGTTGACTTTTTCCGTGTTGCGCTGATGAGAGACGACACGATCCTGCTGTGTTCGGACGGACTTTCTAATATGGTGGAGGATGAAAATATCCGTCTGATCGTGAACGGACAGAGGGATGTTGTCGAGAAAGCACAGGAATTGGTGAAGGCGGCAAATGAGAACGGCGGAAGCGATAATATTTCCGTAATTCTAATCGAACCGTTTGCATAGAGGCGGATTCCCGCGTTTGAAGGAGTATGGAGAGTCATATGATTAAAATTGGAATGATAATCGGCGACCGATATGAAGTGCTCGAAAAAATCGGTACCGGAGGGATGTCCGATGTCTATAAAGCAAAGGACCATAAGCTTAACCGGGCAGTAGCGATCAAAATACTGAAACAGGAATTTTCAGAAAATGAGAATTTTGTCTCAAAATTCCGGGTGGAAGCGCAGGCAGCAGCCGGACTGATGCATGCCAATATCGTTAATGTTTATGATGTCGGTGAAGAACATGATATTTATTATATCGTAATGGAGCTTGTGGAGGGCATCACGCTAAAAAAATACATTGAGAAAAAAGCGCGTCTTTCGGTCAAGGAAGCCATCAGCATTGCTATTCAGGTTTCACTTGGCATCGAGGCGGCGCATAATAATCATATTATTCACCGTGACATTAAGCCTCAAAATATTATGATCAGCAAGGAAGGTCGCGTAAAAGTGACGGATTTCGGCATCGCAAAGGCGGCGACGAGCAATACGATCACTTCGAATGTCATGGGAAGCGTACATTATACGTCCCCCGAACAGGCGCGCGGCGGATACAGCGACGCAAAGAGCGATATTTATTCACTCGGCATCACGCTGTTTGAAATGCTGACCGGAAGAGTGCCGTTTAACGGGGATACGACAGTTGCGATTGCAATTAAGCATATTCAGGAACCGATGCCTTCCCCGCGCGATTTTGTTCCGGAAATTCCGATCAGCGTGGAGCAGATTGTCTTAAAATGTACGCAGAAAAGCCCAGATGCCCGTTATCAGTCAGTGGCAGAGCTGATTGAGGACTTAAAGCGTTCTCTGATTACGCCGGATGAAAACTTTGTTGTGATGAACGGTGTGAATGTGGACGGAGAGACGCGGATGATCAAAGACCGTGATGTGGTCTCAAAGCGTCAGACCGGTCATATCAATCCTGTGACGCCCGAACCGATGCGCTTAAATGAGAACGCTGTAAGAGAACGCCCGCGTGATAAAGAACGGGCGGGAAACGGTGCCCGTCAGACTTCGGACAGATCAAAAGCCAAGAAAAGGCAGCCGCAGCCTGCGCTGCAGAAGTCGAAGGATGAGGAAGATTATAATCCGGCAATGGAGCGTATTACAACAGCACTAATGGTCATTGTGGCGGTTGTGATCGGCTGTGTCGTACTCTATATCGTTGGGAATGTACTCGGTGTTTTTCCGATTGGCGGCGGGTCACAGGAAGATGACACATCCGTAAAGCCAACGCAGGAAGCGCAGATAACACCGACGCCGACAGCGGTCCCAGAGGGAATGAAGGCTGAAGTGCCGGATGTTTCGTCAGATGGCAGCTTTTCCCAGGCAGAAGCAACAAAAATGCTGGAGGAGAGAGGGTTTCAGGTAGCTATTGAGCGTTCCACTTCTTCTACTGTGCTAAAGGGTTATGTGATTTCCCAGACGCCGACGGCGGGAGAGAATGTTTCTTTCGGTTCAACGGTTACTTTATTGATCAGTGACGGTGCGGATGCGAGTACAGTGACGGTGCCGGAAGTGCGCGGCTATACACAGGAGGCGGCGCAGGAGGCGTTATCGGCAGTCGGACTGAATGTGGGGAGTGTCGAGGACGGTTACAGCGATGATTATCCGGTCGGACAGGTGTTTTATCAGAGTTATGCGCCGGGCGGAAATGTGATAAGCGGTACGACAGTGGACCTCAAAATCAGTATTGGTCCCCAGCCGCGCACCTATGCCTGCAACATTCAGGTGGATGCGCCGATGGACCCGGAGTATAGCGGAAGCGAAGCGGTTGTGCAGCTTGTTGGCAGCGACGGTACTGTTTACCATCAGGCGACAACGAACGTGTTTCCGGTCATGATCAACGTGAGCGGGATCAGTAATGTTTCGAGCGGTCAGGTGATCATTCATTATACCGTGTCCTTGACAGTGACGACGACGGACGAATTCGGCAATGAGGTGACGGGCGTAAAAGAAGAGGTACGCAGTGAGCAGATTCCGGTGCCGTTTGAGGAAGAGTAGAGATTGGCGCGGAAAGCATGCGCCGTGGAAAACGGAATGACGGAGGGACACGCGTTGCGGCGGAAGCCGGATGAACAGGGAAGCTCTATCAAGAAGGAAA
Organism: Lachnospiraceae bacterium UBA7050; assembly: GCA_002493905.1. GTDB lineage: Bacteria > Bacillota > Clostridia > Lachnospirales > Lachnospiraceae > DLAJ01. The sequence continues at coordinate 35,364 of DLAJ01000001.1, forward strand.
TAGAATGGTGAAGGAACAGGCTTGACAAGTCTTGAATGACGGGCAAAAGCATAGGATGTGGGGAATCGGAACGGATGGAAGGGCGGATCGTGAAGGGAATCGCCGGATTTTACTATGTGTGCGGCGAGGATGGCATCGTATATGAATGTAAGGCGAAGGGAGTCTTTCGCCGGGAACATAAGAAACCGCTTGTCGGCGATACGGTTACGATCGATGTATTAGAAGAGAATCCGCCGACGGGCAATATCATTCAGCTTAGGCAGCGGAAAAATGAACTGATTCGTCCGGCGGTCGCCAATGTCGATCAGGCGCTCATCATTTTTGCAATGACCGACCCCAAGCCCAATTTTCAGCTTCTGGACCGTTTCCTGGTTATGATGGAGCGTCAGGATATCCCGTGCCTGCTCTGCATGAACAAGGCGGATCTGACAACTCAGACCGAGCAGGATGATGTATACAGGCAGTATGCGGGGGCAGGGTGCGGCGTCCTGTTTACCAGTGCGAAAACAGGAACGGGTATGGAGGAATTAAGGACGCAGCTTGCGGGAAAGACGACGACGGTCGCGGGACCGAGCGGAGTCGGCAAATCCTCGATTGTCAATGGAATTCTGCGGGAGTCCGTCATGGAGACGGGGGAATTAAGTGAAAAGATCAAGCGGGGAAAGAACACAACAAGGCTTTCTTTCTTTCATGCGGTGGACGCACATACATTTCTGCTCGATACGCCGGGATTCACTTCACTGATGCTGCCGGACATGGAAAAAGAAGAGCTTCGTTTTTATTATCCCGAAATGGCGGTTTATGAGGGAGGCTGCCGTTTTGACGGGTGCATGCATGTAAATGAACCGGACTGTGCCGTGAAACAGGCTGTCCTGAACGGCGTGCTGCCACGGGAACGCTATGAGCGTTATGTGCAGTTGTATGAGGAACTGCGGCAGAGGAGACGGTACTAATACATTGGAAGTTGTGCCGCTTCTGACAAATCAGACGTGTAAAGAGAATGTTTCGCGTCTGATGGTCAAATGGTCAGATGCTTTATAATTGCCTGTAATGAAGCGGTCAGTGAAAGGAGCTGGGGATCAATGAATATACTTTCATCATCGATTTTAGCGGCGGATTTTGCCGCGCTTGGCGACGGGATCAGGGAGACGGACCGTGCCGGCGCGCAGTATATCCATGTGGATGTGATGGACGGTCAGTTCGTGCCGACGATCTCTTTCGGCATGCCGGTTATACGCAGCATCCGCAAAGTGACGGACTGTGTGTTTGACGTGCACCTGATGATTGATGAGCCGGAACGGTATCTCGAGGATTTTGCGAAAGCAGGGGCGGATATTATCACTGTTCATCTGGAGACATTGAAATACCCGGAACAGGTCATATCCAAGATCAGGGCGCTGAACTGTAAGGTTGGACTTGCCATTAATCCTGAGACGTCGGTGCATGCGGTGGAGCCGTATCTGCATCTGGTAGATATGATACTGATTATGACGGTGCGCCCGGGATTTGGAGGTCAGGCCTATCTGGATTACTGTACGGAAAAGATTAACCGGGTTCACAATATGATCAGGCGGAAGAATCTGCCGACGGATATTGAGGTGGACGGCGGCATCAATCGCGATAATATTGAAATGGTCCTTGATGCGGGCGCGAATGTGATCGTCATGGGGTCATCGGTCTTTAACGGGGACATCGCGCAGAACACGGAATATTTTGTGAAGCTGATGCGGGAGAAAGACAATCATCTATAAATGGTAAATGGAACTTGCGTTATGTTTCCGATGAAAAGAGAGTACGCAGATCAATGTGAGAAATGATAGACAGGCTTGCCCCTATGCCAAATGAACGGATCGGTCAGAAATGTGCTGCTCAAGAATACAATGGACGCGTTCAATTTCGTCAAGTATGAACCGGTCATCCTGATGTAATTGTTTGACGCGTTTATGCAGGCGCTTCAGGTCAGATTTTACATCATCCATGTCTTTTGAAAGCTTTGCTACTTTTTCTGGAAGGGATTCAAGCTTTGCTACTTTTTCAAGCAGCAGGTCCAATTTTTCGGTGTCAGTCATAGGGTATCCTCCTTGTGAATGTTTTAAGTAAGATGCAGTATATCACAGCCGTGGTAAAAAATCTACCGCGCAGTGATAGGGAAATCAAACAAACATTTGTGGAAAATTTGTTGAAATTGACAGGCGGAGAATGTAGTATAAAATAGATTTCATTATTCCAAAACAGTAGGCGATATGCTATAATACTAATTCGTATTGAGTTCTTTTGATGAAAGAGAATCAATAATGCCTAAAATTTATGCGGCAAAAATAGAGAAAGGCGGAAATTCTTGAAATAAAGGATTTCTGAGTAGGTATAACAGGATATGAAATTAGGCATCGTCGGTTTGCCGAACGTGGGAAAAAGCACGCTATTCAATTCATTGACCAAGGCAGGAGCAGAGTCGGCGAATTATCCGTTCTGTACAATTGACCCGAACATTGGGATCGTGACAGTTCCTGACGAGCGATTAAAGCTGCTTGGGGATATGTATCATTCCAAGAAGGTGACGCCTGCGGTTATTGAATTTGTGGACATTGCCGGACTTGTTAAGGGCGCGTCGAAAGGGGAGGGGCTTGGAAACCAGTTTTTGAGCAATATCCGCGAAGTGGACGCAATCGTGCATGTTGTGCGCTGTTTTGAGGATTCCAATATTGTGCATGTGGACGGAAGTATTGACCCGATGCGCGACATTGAGACCATTAATTTAGAATTGATCTTTTCCGATCTGGAGATACTGGAACGGAGAATTGCGAAAGTGACAAAACTGGCGCGCATGGACAAGACCGCCGCAAAGGAGCTTGCACTTTTGGAACACATCAGGGCGATGCTGGAAGACGGGAAGCTTGCGATTGGTTTTGAGACGGAGGATGAGGATGAGCAGGCGTGGTTTGCTTCTTATAATCTGCTGACGGCAAAGCCGGTTATTTATGCGGCGAATGTTGCGGAGGATGAGCTTTCGGAGGACGGAGCGTCAAATGAAGGAGTCAAAAAGGTACGCGCCTACGCAAAAGAAAATCACAGTGAGGTGTTTGTCATCTGCGCACAGATCGAGCAGGAGATTTCCGAACTGGACGAGGATGAGAAGCAGATGTTTTTGGAGGATTTGGGACTGAAGGAGTCCGGACTGGATAAGCTGATCAAGGCGAGCTATTCCCTGCTTGGGCTCCTCAGCTTTTTAACGGCGGGTGAGGATGAGACAAGAGCCTGGACGATCAAAAAGGGAACAAAAGCGCCGCAGGCCGCCGGAAAGATCCACACAGATTTTGAACGCGGTTTTATCAAAGCAGAGGTCGTCAATTACCGGGACCTTTTGGAATGCGGTTCTCTCTCCTCGGCACGTGAAAAGGGGCTGGTCGGCATGGAGGGAAAAGATTACGTGGTAAAGGACGGAGACGTGATCTTGTTCCGGTTTAATGTATAGCGGGAAGACTGGGCCGGCGGTATTTGCAATGGTGAAGGAGAAAAGCAGGCATGAATTCAGGGGATATATCATTTCCTAATCTGGGAATTGAGCTTCACAATGTACCCACAGGGTTTTCCATATTCGGCATTCACATTATGTGGTACGGCGTAATCATTACGATCGGCATGGCCGTCGGATTTGCCACGGCGCTCAGGCAGGCAAAAAAAGAGAACGTTGATACGGAGCTGATCTGGGATTTTTTTATCCCTGCGATTATTTTCGGTGTGATCGGTGCCCGAATTTATTATGTGGTATTCTTTTGGGAAATGTATAGGGATGATCCGCTCAGTATTTTTAATATCCGGCAGGGCGGACTTGCGATCTACGGTGGTGTGATTGCCGCTATTTTGACCTGTTTCATTTTTACAAAAATAAAAAAAATATCGTTCTTAAAATTTTTGGATATCTGTATTCCCGGACTGATTATCGGGCAGGTGATTGGAAGATGGGGAAATTTCATGAACCGGGAGGTCTTCGGCGGATATACGGACGGGCTGTTCGCAATGCGTCTCCCGATTATGGACGTGCGGACCAGGGATGTCTCGTTAGAACTTGCCGAGCATATGTTTACGGATAATGTGAATTATATTCAGGTTATGCCGACATTTTTGTATGAGAGCGTACTGAATCTGATCGTCTTTTTGATCATGATTCTTTACCGGAAGCACAAGAAGTTTCAGGGTGAGATCACGCTTATTTATCTCGGTGGTTATGGAATTGTCCGGTTCTTTGTTGAGGGACTGCGCACGGACCGGCTGTTCTTGTGGAATACGAATATAGCAGTATCGCAGCTTTTGGGTATTGTTCTCTTTTTGTTTGCGGTCGGAGCGGAAATTTTCGTAAGAGTCCGGATGGTGCGGAAAAAAGTGCTCGCGGGATTGCAGGAGGAAGCGAAAAAAGAGGTTTGTGAAGAGATGCCCCAGGGATCGGAAAACGGGGAGCCTGAAGGGCTGTCAGAGGAACTTGAAAGCAAGGAGCACGAAAGGATGGCAGGGGAGACGGAAAACGGGGAGCCTGAAGGGCTGTCAGAGGAACCTGAAAGCAAGGAGCCTGAAGGGACGCCGGGAGAATCTGAAAAAGAGAACCTGAAGGGCGTGGAAACAGAAGAAAAACAGAATAGTTCATCGGAGGACAGTACGCCGTAGCGTAGAGACTTTTGGGGTTTGTGTGAAGTAATTGCAGGAAAACGGAGAGTCTCCTGTCGATTTACAAGATGTCGGGTGAGCCCGGTTAGATACGAGAAAGTGATTTCCCGTAATTTAGCCGGGCTTTTTCTGTTTCATATATAGGAAGAGAGAGTATTCGACAGAGCCGGATTCGCCTGTGTGCCGGATAACATAGAAAGGAAGGTTTTCATATGAAAATCCAATTATCAGAGCATTTCACATATTCAAAATTACTTCGTTTTGTGTTTCCTTCCATCGTTATGATGGTATTTACATCGATCTATGGTGTTATTGACGGGCTGTTTGTATCAAATTTCGCGGGCAAAACGGCATTTGCCGCGGTTAACCTGATTATGCCGTTTATTATGATCCTGGGAGGCATGGGATTTATGATCGGGACGGGAGGGACGGCACTTGTCGCGAGAGTGCTGGGTGAAGGAAATCCTCAGAAGGCGAACCGATATTTTTCTATGCTGGTTTATCTGACGATTGCAATGGGGGCGGTGCTGTCTGTTATCGGCATTGTATGTATGCATCCGGTGGCGGAGCTTCTCGGCGCGACGGACGATATGATCGGAGACTGTGTGCTGTACGGCAGGATTGTCATAGGTTTTACAATGGCTTTTATGCTGCAGAATGTATTTCAGAGCTTTTTGGTCGCAGCAGAGAAGCCGAAGCTGGGGCTTGCCGCTACCGTGGCGGCCGGACTGACAAATGCAACGCTGGACGCGCTGTTTATTGCGGGATTTGGCTGGGGCACGGCAGGCGCTGCGCTGGCCACTGGCATCAGCCAGTGCGTCGGAGGTCTGCTGCCATTGTTCTATTTCCTCTCCCCCAATGCCGGTTCTCTGAGGCTTGTCAGGACAAAATGGGAACTTAAGCCGATTTTGAGGGCATTGGCCAACGGCTCGTCGGAACTGATGAGCAATCTGTCTACTTCAATTGTCAGTATGGTATATAATTTTCAGCTTATGAGTTATATCGGGGAAGACGGTGTATCCGCTTATGGTGTTCTGATGTATGTGCAGTTTATCTTTGTTGCTATTTTTATCGGATATTCCATTGGGAGCGCACCGATTGTAGGTTATCATTTTGGCAGGCAAAACCGCACAGAGCTGAATAATATGTTAAAGAAAGGAACAATGCTGATGGGCGGAAGCGGCATGATACTGACTGCGCTGGCACTGCTGCTTGCAGCTCCGCTTGCAAAGCTGTTCGTAGGGTATGACGCCGGATTGTATGCGCTCACAAAGCACGCGTTTATGCTTTTTTCTTTTTCGTTTCTGCTTGCGGGATTTAACATTTTTGTTTCGGGTTATTTTACCGCGCTGAATAACGGCGCGGTTTCGGCGGCGGTCTCTTTCCTGAGGACGCTTGTATTTCAGACAGGGGCAGTCCTGATCTTGCCGCGCTTATTCGGAGTGGATGGAATCTGGTGGGCAATTACGGCGGCGGAGGTATCTGCGTGTGTGATTTCTGTCCTGTTTCTAATAAAAAAGAGAAAGCAGTACGGCTATTTTTAAGTAAAAACAGTATATGTAGCAGGTAGATAGATGAGAGATACGGCGATAGAACCGTATCTCTTTTTTTGCCGCATTTGTTGTCTGCTATTTAGAGAAACACATGTTCGACAAACGATGTTTTTTTATAAAAATCCGATTCTATTTTCATAAAACGCTTGCATCATGAGGATTTTTTTTGTAAAATAGCCTTGTAAGTGGAGAAAAGTGGTTCTTAGTGGATGAAAGTGGCAGATTTGAACCCGAAACGGGGGAAAACGCATTCACAAAGGACCACAGTGGCAGCTCCACGGGGCGGTGGCGTATGATGTTTACAGGTGAGTACAACCACACAGTGGACATCAAGGGCAGGCTGACATTCCCGGCGAAGTTCAGAGAAAGTCTCGGCGAGAAATTTGTTGTGACGAAGGGATTGGACGGCTGTCTGTTTGTGTTTGACGAAAACGAATGGGCGGCATTGACCGAGAAGCTGGCGGCGTTACCGATGACGGATAAAGGGGCAAGACAGTTTACGAGGTTCTTTCTTGCCGGAGCGGCGGACGCGGAAGTGGATAAGCAGGGCAGAATCCTGCTGCCGCAGAATCTGCGTCAGTTTGCGGCAATTGAGAAGGATGTTGTATTGATCGGGGTCGGCAGGCGCGCTGAAATCTGGTCTAAGGAGCGTTATGACGGCGCGGTCGATTATGAGGATATGGAGGAGTTTGCACAGAGCCTTACATCGTACGGCATTTTGTAAAGAGAAGTTTTAGGCGCCGGAACGAGACTTTCAGCGATCTGTGCGCATAAGCGCGGCATAAGAAGGAACGGCGCTGCCGCGGTAGAAGGGATGTACGGATGGAATTTGAACATAAGTCCGTTCTGCTCTATGAGACGGTGGATGCGCTTAAGGTGAAACCGGATGGTGTCTATATAGACGGTACGCTGGGCGGAGGCGGGCATTCCTATGAGATTTGCAAAAGACTTGGTGAAAACGGAAGGCTGTATGGAATCGATCAGGATGCGGATGCAATAAGGGCTGCGTCGGAGCGGCTTGCACCATTTGGAGAACGGGTTTTTATTTTACGCGACAATTATTGCAATGCGGTCGAGAGACTGCGGAGCATGGGAGCGGACGGGGCGGACGGGATTGTCTTGGATCTCGGTGTGTCTTCCTATCAGCTCGATACGGTGAGCCGTGGATTTACATACAAACAGGATGCACCGCTTGATATGCGGATGGATGACCGCCAGCAGCTGACGGCAAGGGAGATTGTAAACGGCTGCTCGGAGACGGAGCTTTTTCACATCATCCGCGATTACGGAGAGGAACAGTTTGCGAAAAATATAGCAAAACATATTACAGCGGCAAGAAAGGACAAGCCGGTAGAGACGACCGGGGAGCTGTGCAATATCATTAAGGCATCCATTCCGGCGAAATTTTGGACGGGCGGACACCCAGCCAAAAAGACATTTCAGGCGATACGCATAGCATGCAACCGCGAACTGGAGGTACTTGAAAATTCGCTGGATGATATGATCGCGTTTTTGAAGCCGGGAGGAAGGCTTGCGGTCATCACATTTCATTCGCTTGAGGATCGGATTGTAAAAACAGCGTTTAAGCGAAACGAGAATCCCTGTACCTGTCCGCCGAATTTTCCGGTGTGTGTGTGCGGTAAGCTGCCGATGGGGCGTCAGGTGAACCGGAAGCCGATATTGCCAGATCGTGAGGAACTGGAAAAAAATAAGAGATCCAAAAGTGCAAAGCTGCGGATTTTTGAAAGAAGTGAAAAATAATTCGAACCGCAAAGGCGGACGAGCCTGTAAGTCTGAACAAAGAAAGACAGAAGGCAGGGCGGGAGCGGTTTGGGGATAGAAAGGTGCGATGCAGGATGAGCAGACAGATGCAGGGTCATGCAGGAGTGGGCGGACAGAGAGAAAGTGTCCGCGGACGGAATGAATATGGGCAGAATGAGCGGATGCAGAGACATACGGGCAGGAGTGCATACACGCAGTACGCGTCCGCAAATAGGAAGAGCAGACGGGACGTTTCCGGCAGACAGGCCGTATATCAGCATGGAACAGCGGTAAAAGATTTAAGCTTTGAGGAAATGTTGGAGACGGCACCGCTAAAAAAGCCGAATCACACCGCGCGGAAAAACCGGGAAAAAGCAGTCCAGATGAATCTGGGTTATGTTGCATTTCTGATTGCCGCGCTCACATTTGCGGCGGTTGTGCTGATCGGATATATCAATTTGCAGTCCGAGATCACGAACAGTGTGAAGCGGGTTTCGCGCATGGAAAGCGAGCTTCATGCCTTAAAACAGGATAACGACGAGTATGAGACAAGAATCAACAGTTCTGTTGATCTGGAAGAGGTTAAGAGAATTGCCATTTGTGAGCTTGGAATGAAGTATGCTTCGGAAGGGCAGATTATCCGCGTGGAAGGCGGCGGGGATGACTATGCACGCAAATATGCGGAAATTCCACAGGAATAAAAAAGAGTTTCCGTAGGAAACTCTTTCGAAGAAATGCCAAAGGCATTTCTTCTGGAACGCAGAGCGGATTCTTCCGGGGTTGGGGAAATTGCTTTAGGCATTTCTTCTGGAACGCAGAGCGGATTCTTCCGGGAGTAGAGAAATTTCCTATATAGTGAAAAACTGGCAGTCCGCCTAAAAAGGAAAGAACAGGGGTAGTAGAGTGGCTTTACGCAGGCAGGTTCAGGGACGCCGCAGTAATAGTAACGGCAAAAATAGTAAAAGCAATAAAAATCAGAAAAATAAGTTTACAATAAAGATGCAGAAAAAGCTGGTGGTGCTGGTTGTGGCAGTAGTGCTGGCTTTTGCCGCGCTTGGCGTCCGTTTGTATCTGCTGGTGAGGGATCACGGGGACAGCTATAAAAGACAGGTGTTATCCCAGCAGGAATACAGCAGCACCACAATTCCATTCAAAAGGGGAAATATTATCGATTGTAACGGAACCGTTCTTGCAACAAGCCGGAAGGTCTATAATCTGATTATTGACAGTAAGGAAATTCTCTCTGATGAAGACTACATGGAGCCGACGCTTGCGGCTTTGGACGCCTGCTTTGAGGTGGATATTGCGGTACTCAGGCAGTATATTAAGGACCATCCGTCCTCACAATATTATGTACTTCTGCGGAGGATGCCGTATGAAGAGATCAGTGATTTTTTAGAAATGGAAAATAATCCGGACGAGTATCCGAATATCGCGGGGGTTTGGTTCGAGGAGGAATACCAGCGGAACTATCCGAACGGCTCCCTCGCTTGTGATGTGATCGGCTTTACCGGAAATGATAATACGGGCATGTATGGTCTGGAACAGTATTATAACGCGGAATTGTGCGGAACAAACGGGAGGGAGTACGGATACTTAAATGATGATGCTGATTTGGAACGTACGACTGTGCCGGCGCAGGATGGGTATACGATCGTTTCGACGATTGATGCGCATATTCAGAGTATTGTGGAACGGAAACTGAAGGAATTTAACGACGCGCATGAGGATGAATACCGGGAAGGGCTTGGCGCTTACAACACAGGTTGCATCGTTATGAACCCGAATAACGGAGAGATACTGGCAATGGCGAGTTATCCGACGTTCGACTGCAATAACCCTTATGATATCAGTGCCCTTTATACGGAAGAAGAAGTGGACGCGATGACGCAGGAAGAATATACGGCGGTCGTGAACCAGCTTTGGCAGAACTTCTGCATTTCCAGCACTTATGAACCGGGTTCGACCATGAAACCCTTTACGGTGGCTACGGGGCTGGAAACGGGAGCGCTTACCGGAAACGAGCATTATTTCTGCAACGGTTATCTGAGGGTCGCGGACTATGATATCCACTGTCATAACCGGCAGGGGCACGGTGAAGTGACCGTGCGGGAAGCGTTGGAGAGCTCCTGTAACGTTGCACTGATGCATATGGGTGCGGCAATCGGAAAGTCGGATATGCTCAAATATGAGGCAGTTTTTAACTTCGGTCTTAGGACCAATATCGATCTTGCGGGAGAAGCGCGGACAGATGCACTTGTTTATACCGAAAAAACCATGAACGAAACCGAGCTTGCGACATCGAGCTTTGGACAGGGCTTTAACGTCACGATGATTCAGCTGATGACGGCGTATTGTTCTCTGATCAACGGCGGATACTATTATGAGCCGCATATGGTCAGCAGGGTTTTGAATGCGGACGGAGCGACGGTGCGTAATATAGAGCCGCGCATTTTGAAACAGACGGTATCTTCTGCTGTTTCCGATACGATTGTTGAGTATTGCAACGCAGTCGTCGAAACCGGTACGGGACGTGCTGCGCGTCCGGCAGGTTACACGATGGGCGGTAAGACCGGTACGGCGGAGGTAGTACCGCGTGGCGGCATCAACTATGTGGTTTCATTTATCGGTTATGTGCCGGCGAATGATCCGCAGATTGCAATTTATGTTGTTGTTGACCGCGCTAATCAGGCGAAACAGGATAATTCCAGACTGGCGAGTGAGATTGTACGGGAGGTTCTGACCGAAGTGCTTCCCTATCTCGGCATTCCGATGACGGAGGAGTTAACCGATACCGAGCGGGAGGAACTGGATCATCTTGAGATGGATTCAATTACACCTTCCGAGCCTTCCGGTGAGGGGGACGGCACGGAAGGACAGCCGGGAGCAGGAGACACGCAGGGCGGCGACGGAAGCCAGCCGGGAGAAGGAGATACGCAGGGCGGCACGGGAAGCCAGCCGGGAGAGGGAGATACGCAGGGCGGCACGGGAGATACCGGGTAAAGCGGACAGACAGTATGCTCTTTATGATTACCGATGGAAGGATGAATAACCTTGTAAAAGCGGAATACAATGATAAAGAAGGCTTTTGTGGGGTTTCCTCCTATGAAAAAGGCAAAATTGCGGTTGACGGGGGGCTCGTCCCGCAGAAACAAAACAGCGAACAGAAAAAAGCTTGTGATTTATACTGTCTGCTGTATGCTGCTTTTTGCAGCATTGTGCGGGCGGGTAGCGTACCTGATGATCTTTTGTTCAGATTATTACACGGCGGTCGCACAGGAGCTTCATGAGAGGGAACGTGTGATCAAGGCGGCACGCGGCTGTATTTATGACCGGAATGGAGAACTTCTGGCAACGAACCGCTCCGTATGTACGGTTTCGGTTATTCACAGCCAGATTACAGATGCGGACGAGGTCATCCGTGTATTGAGCGAAGAACTCGGACTGAGCGAGGAATATGTGCGCCGGAGGGTGGAAAAAGTAACTTCCATTGAAAAAATAAAAAGCAATGTGCCTAAAGAGACCGGAGACCGCATCAGAAACAGTCATTTGGACGGTGTGAAGGTCGATGAAGATTACCAGCGCTTTTATCCGTATGGGGACCTTGCTTCAAAGGTGCTTGGATTTACGGGAGGGGACAATCAGGGCATTATCGGTCTTGAAGTAGAATACGAACATTATCTGAAAGGTACGGACGGTCTGATCCTTGCCGTGACGGACGCGCGCGGCGTTGAGGTGCAGGACGCTGGGGAGAACCGCAGGGAACCGGTTGCCGGACAGGATTTGTATCTGACGCTGGATATTAATATTCAGTCTTATGCGACCCAGCTTGCAAGGCAGGTCATGGAGACAAAGCAGGCGGACCGTGTATCCATCATCGTGATGAATCCGCAAAACGGAGAAATTTATGCGATGGCGGATGTCCCGGAGTTTGACTTAAACAATCCCTTTGCGCTGCCGGAAGAGCTGGATACAGGCGCACTGACGGACGCTGAAAAGCAGGATGCCTTAAATCAGATGTGGCGCAACACCTGTATCAGCGATACCTACGAGCCGGGGTCGGTTTTTAAGATCATTACTGCGGCGGCAGGACTGGAGGAAGGGGTTGTCTCTCTGGAGGATCAGTTTTACTGTCCGGGCTATATTACGGTAGAGGACAGGAGAATCCGCTGCCACAAGGTGGCGGGGCATGGAGCCGAGACTTTTGTGCAGGGTATTATGAACTCATGCAATCCGGTCTTTATTACGGTTGGGCTGCGTCTGGGCATAGAAAACTATTACCACTATTTCCAACAGTTCGGATTGTTGGAAAAAACAGGAATTGATGTGCCGGGTGAAGCCGGTACAATCATGCATAAACCGGAAAACATGGGACTGGTTGAACTGGCTACAGTCTCATTCGGACAGTCATTTCAGGTTACGCCGATCAAGATGGCGGCAACGGCAGCTTCTTTAGTCAACGGAGGAAGAAAAATCACGCCTCATTTTGCAGTCTGTGCACAGAGTGCGGACGGCAGCGCCGAACATCTTTTTCCGGAAGGAACGGGCGGACAGATCGTATCGGAAGAAACGTCTGCGACGCTCCGCTATCTGCTGGAACAGGTGGTTGCGGCCGGGAGCGGGAAAAACGGGTATGTGGAAGGATACCGCGTCGGCGGCAAGACAGCCACGAGCCAGACGCTGCCGCGGGGGAGCGGGCGCTATATCGCTTCTTTTTTGGGGATTGCGCCGGCGGACGATCCACAGGTGCTCGCGCTTGTGATCATTCATAACCCGCAGGGGGTTTATTACGGGGGACAGATAGCGGCGCCTGTTGCGCGTGTTCTGTTTGAAAATATCCTTCCGTATCTGGAATAGCAGTTCAGTCATGGCCGGCAAAACAGGCGAACCATGCATTTGCAATGACAGAGAAAACGTGATATGATGAAATTTGTATTTAGAGACAGGAAATAAAAAAACCGGGAGCGGGCATAAGTCATGATGGATTTGAGCATTTTGTTGCCGATATTGATCTCTTTTGCGGTCAGCGCTGTTTGCGCACCGATTCTGATTCCTTTTTTGAAAAAGCTGAAGGTGGGACAGACGGAGCGGGACGAGGGACCGCAGTCCCACTTAAAAAAATCGGGGACGCCGACGATGGGCGGTATTGTGATCTTATTGTCCATAACGATCACTGCGCTGATTTATGTGAGGGATTACCCTAAGATCATACCGGTACTTTTTCTTACACTGGGTTTTGGACTTGTCGGGTTCATTGATGATTATATCAAGGTTGTGCTGAAACGTTCAATGGGCTTAAAGGCATGGCAGAAAATGCTCGGACAGATGATTGTTGCGAGTGTGTTTGTGTTTTATATCATGCGCTATACGGATGTTCAGCTCGATATGAAGATTCCATTCTGGGAGGGGCATTACCTGCAGCTTGGCGTGTTTACGATTCCCGCCATGTACTTTATCGTAATTGCGACAGTGAACGGAACGAATTTAACGGATGGACTGGACGGGCTGGCGAGCAGCGTGACGGTTATGGTCGCGACGTTTTTTACGGTTGTCAGCATCGGTACGGCAAACGGTCTTTCACCGATCACCTGCGCGGTTGCAGGCGCGCTGCTCGGTTTCCTGTTATTTAATGTGTATCCGGCGAAAGTCTTTATGGGAGATACGGGTTCGCTTGCGCTTGGCGGCTTTGTCGCAGGTGTGGCGTATATGACGCAGATGCCGCTGTTTATCCCGATTGTCGGTTTTATTTATATGCTGGAGACGGTTTCGGATATTCTGCAGGTGACATATTTTAAGGCAACACACGGAAAACGGATTTTTAAGATGGCGCCGATTCATCATCATTTTGAATTGTGCGGATGGTCGGAGACGCGCGTAGTGACCGTCTTTTCCATTACGACTGCGCTGCTCTGTCTGTTTGCACTGCAGGGCGTCTGGTAACAAAACACATAGAAAGGTATCGTTACATGGAGCGAAAGAGCGATATGGAGTGGAAAAATCAGCAGGTATTGATCGTAGGAGCAGGAAAAAGCGGAATCGGCGCAGCAAAAATGCTTGCGGAATGCGGTGCAGAACCTGTTTTATTTGATGAAAATGAGAATGTTTCTGTCTGTGAGCTTGCAGAACAGCTGAAAGATTGTCCTTCGGTAAAAATCTGTACGAAAACACTTCCGGAAGAAATGAAAAGCAGCATAAAGCTGGCAGTGTTAAGTCCCGGCGTACCGGTGGACGCACCGTTCGTGGAGAATCTGAAACGGTCGGGAATCCCGATCTGGGGCGAAATCGAGCTTGCGTATTCCGCAGAAAAGGGAACTGTCGCGGCAATTACAGGAACAAACGGAAAGACGACAACAACAACGCTTGTCGGGCAGATTCTTAAGGAAGCGTTCGGGAATACGTTCGTGGTGGGCAACATTGGTGTGCCTTATACCGAAGCGGCGCTTCTGACGAAAGCAGAGAGCTATACGGTCGCAGAGATCAGCAGCTTCCAGCTTGAGACGATCCACGAGTTTCATCCTCATGTATCCGCAATCTTAAATATTACGCCAGATCATTTGAACCGGCATAAGACAATGGAGAATTACATACGGACAAAAGAAAACATAACGAAGAACCAGACAGAGGAAGACGTCTGTGTCTTAAACTATGATAATGTTCATACGCGCACGTTTGCTGCGCAGTGTCCGGCGCGGGTTGTGTTCTTTTCATCAAAGGAGCGCCTTTCGGACGGATACTTTTTGGAAGGGGAAGAAATCTTCCGCGCGGGAGAAGGAAGCGTGGAACGCCTGATGGATGTGAGGGAAGCGAAGCTTGTCGGCGTCTGCAATTACGAAAATATTATGGCGGCAATGGCGATCGCGGAGGCGCTTCATGTGCCGATGGAGCGGATTCTGCGTACGGTGCGGAAGTTTCAGGCGGTTGAACACCGCATAGAGTTCGTGGATACCAAAAACGGCGTGGATTATTATAATGATTCCAAAGGAACGAATCCTGACGCCGCGATTCAGGGAATCCGTGCTATGAGAAAACCGACGGTCTTAATCGGCGGGGGCTATGATAAGCAGAGTGAGTATGACGAGTGGATTGAAGCATTTGACGGCAAAGTAAAATGCCTTGTTCTGATCGGACAGACGCGTGAAAAGATTGCCGCATGCGCAAAGGCGCACGGTTTTACGAATATTATCATGGCGGACGGATTGGAGGAAGCGGTGGCGGTCTGTGCGCAGCAGGCGGAGCCGGGTGACGCGGTGCTGCTTTCCCCTGCGTGTGCAAGCTGGGGGATGTTTCCGAATTATGAGGTCCGCGGCAGGATGTTTAAGGAGCTGGTCGCGCGGATGCAGTAAGAAAGGGATGATTGATTGGAACAGAGGGCAAGAACAAGGTCACGATTTCATATTAAAAGTGAATATTATTTTGACTATAGCTTATTGTTCGTCGTCCTGTTTCTGCTGGGCTTCGGGCTGATCATGATTTATTCTACCAGTTCCTATGAGGCGGGGATTTCGGCGGGGTGTAATTATGATTCGGCTTACTACTTAAAAAAGCAGGCGGTTTCCACGGCACTTGGGCTTGTTGCGATGTTCTTTTTCGCGCGGGTTGATTATCATCAGTGGGAGAAGTTTGCAACGCTCGGATATATTGGCTCCATTGTGCTTGTGCTTCTTTTGCTTACGCCGCTCGGCATCACGGCAAACGGTGCGACAAGATGGCTGAATCTGGGTATGTCTTTGCAGCCTGCAGAGGTTGCAAAGCTGGGCATTATTTTGTTTTTGGCAAGTCTTGTGTGCAAAATGGGGAAGGGTGTGCGCACGATGAAGGGCGCGGCGATCATTCTTGGTTTTGCCGGTGTGTTGTTTGTGCTGATTTATAGAATTTCCAGCAATTTAAGTTCTGCGATCATTGTGCTCGGAATTGCGGTCGTCATGCTGTTTGTCGCAAGCCCGGATTATAAGAAATTTGTGATTGCCGGACTGATCGTGGCTGCGCTGGCTGCAGCGGTTGTGCTTTACATAGTGAATCAGGGAGGTACCGGCGAATTCCGGGGCCAGAGAATTTTAGCGTGGCTGCATCCGGAACAGTATTCCTCGGGTACGGCGTTTCAGACGCTTCAGGCGCTTTATGCGATTGGCTCCGGCGGCATTTTTGGAAAAGGCTTAGGGCACAGCATGCAGAAGCTGGGTTTCATTCCGGAAGCGCAGAACGATATGATTTTCAGCGTCATCTGCGAGGAGCTTGGTCTGTTTGGTGCGATCGCGGTGATTCTGCTGTTTGCACTGTTGATCTGGCGCTGTATGATCATTGCCAATAATGCGCAGGATCTATTTGGTGCAATGATCGTAGTCGGCGTGATCGGACACTTGTCCATACAGGTGATCCTGAATGTGGCGGTTGTGACAAATTCTATACCGACGACTGGAATCTCGCTTCCGTTTATCAGTTACGGCGGTTCGTCCGTGATGTTTCTGCTCATCGAGATCGGGCTGGTCTTAAGTGTGGCGCGCCACATTGAGTTAAAGGAAATCTGAGCATGAAAAAACAAAGGAAGCGTAGAACCGGGCTTATCATTCTTATTATAGTCTTTGTTGTGCTTGTCGGACTGCTGGGGGCAGGTATTTACATATGGAAGAATTATCGTATTACGACGGTATATGTGGAAGGAAACACGCACTACACGGACGAAGAGGTCATTGATTATGTCATGGGTTCGGAATTCGCGCATAATTCGATCATTCTTTCATGGATGTATAAAAATAAAGAGATTACGGGTATCCCGTTTATTCAGTCGATGGATATCAAAATTCTCTCCCGCAACACGGTAAAGATCATGGTATATGAGAAGTCCCTTGCGGGGTATGTCAATTATCTCGGCAGATATTTTTACTTTGATAAGGACGGGATTGTTGTAGAGAGCGCGGCACAGAAGACGGAGGGAATTCCTCAGGTAAGCGGCCTGCAGTTTGATTCCGTGACACTGTACGAACCGCTTCCGATTGATGACAATTCCGTGTTTGGAAGTATCTTAAGCATCACGCAGCTTTTATCAAAGTATAAGCTCGCGGCAGAGCGCATTGCCTTTTCCGAGGATTATGAAATGACGCTCTATTTTGGAAATGTCCGTGTGATGCTTGGGACAAGCGCTTATATCGATGAGAAGGTGACCAGGCTTCAGCATATCCTGCCGAATCTGTCAGGGGAAAGCGGCGTTTTGGACATGAGGGATTATCAGGACGTCTCTGATACAGTGACTTTCCTGCGCGATGAGTAAGGACTTCTTGAAAAAAAGTGAAAAAATAGGTTGATAATTTTATGGAATGAATATATGATAATTAAGATGGAGTAAAAAGGGAAAAACTTGAAGGAGGAACCTTGTTTTGATAGAGATCATGCAAAGCGATGCGGAATCCGCTGCAAAGATCATCGTAGTCGGTGTGGGCGGTGCAGGCAATAACGCTGTAAATAGAATGGTTGACGAGAGTATTGACGGCGTCGATTTTATTGGTATCAATACAGATAAACAGGCTTTGCAGTTATGTAAAGCACCGAAGCTGATTCAGATTGGGGAAAAGCTGACAAAGGGACTCGGAGCCGGTGCAAAGCCTGAGGTTGGCGAGAAAGCGGCAGAAGAGAGTATGGAAGATATTACGGCTGCACTGCGCGGGGCGGATATGGTCTTTGTTACCTGCGGAATGGGAGGCGGTACTGGGACAGGCGCTGCGCCCGTTGTGGCCAAAATCGCGAAAGATATGGATATTCTGACGGTCGGGGTAGTAACGAAGCCGTTTCGTTTCGAGGCAAAGGCAAGAATGCTGAATGCCATTTCGGGAATTGAGAGGCTGAAAGAGAGCGTCGATACGTTGATTGTCATTCCGAACGACAAGCTGTTGGAGATTGTTGACCGTCGGACAACCATGCCGGAGGCACTCAAGAAAGCGGACGAGGTATTGCAGCAGGCAGTTCAGGGAATCACGGACTTAATCAATGTTCCGGCGATCATTAATCTGGATTTTGCGGATGTGCAGACTGTTATGAAGGATAAGGGTATTGCGCATATCGGTATTGGATACGGCAAGGGAGACGATAAGGCGAGCGATGCGGTTAAGATGGCTGTGGAATCTCCGCTGCTTGAGACAACGATCAACGGCGCAACGCACGTGATTGTCAATGTATCCGGTGATATTTCCTTGACGGATGCAAATGATGCGGCAAGCTATGTCCAGAATCTGGCAGGCGATGATGTGAATATTATTTTCGGTGCAATGTACGATGCGTCCATGACGGATTCCTGTACGATCACGGTGATCGCAACGGGATTAGACGATACGCAGGCGACTGCACCGACCGGGAAGTTTGCTTCTCCGTTTGGGACATTCCCGACCAAGGTTGGAACGACTCCGATTAAGAAGCCGATGTCAGGCAGTCTGAACTTCCAGACGCAGACGTCCGGAACGTCGATGGGGACGACGAGCAGACCGCCTCTTCAGAGACCGGCTGATTTAAGGAGTACGGTGGAGGAGAAATCCTTAAAGATTCCAGACTTCCTGCAGAGAAATAAATAAAATAGCTGAGAACATAGGTATAGCTGTAGGTAAGGAGCTTCGCTTTTGCGAGGCTCCTTTTTTCGGCGAAAAATGTCACTTAATTTTGGTGCCCGGACGTCCTCTTTTGACAAAATGGGCACGGCGGATGTCTTATAATGAGCAGGTCAGGATGACATAGGGGACAAAAGGAAGCTGTGTGACCGGGCATGTGCTGTGACATGTGCGGCACCTTAGGAAAGGATGCCTGCCGTGCGCTACGATGTATATGTGGATGTCTTGTTTGCAAATTGTCTGATCACAGATTACTGGCTTTTGTCCTTGACGGGAATGGTTCTGCGGCGTTCTGCCACTCGCCGCAGGAAATTGCTGTCCGCCGCATGCGGCGCGTGCATGACCCTGTTTCTGCTGCTGGTACTAAGAATGCCGCAGGCGTTCATGATATTGGCGGGGTATGGGGTGATACAGCCGCTTCTTCTATGGCTGACATACCGCATCAGACGCACGCAGGAATTTATCTGCGGATGCGCGTGTATGTTTTTTCTGGCAATTTTATATGGAGGATTTATTTCATTTTTACAGGAAAAAATCGGATGGTTTCGGGAGCATGCGCTGGCGATGCCTGCAATTGCCGTGATCGGCGCTGTACTTTATGAGAGTATCTGTATGCTGGTGAAAAGGCTGCAGAGCAGGGCGCGTGTCAGAATGGTGGAGGACAGCCGGCGCTATGAGGCGAATTTTCGGATTGATGACGTAAAGATCGCTTGTATTGGAATGCTGGATACTGGAAACCGGCTGTATGAGCCGATTCGCGGCGTACCGGCAGCGGTACTTGAGAGTTCGCTGTTCCCGGAGAAGAAGCGCGGACTGCCGATGGCGGTGATTCCATACCATTCTCTCGGGTGCCCGAACGGGATGCTTTATGGGTATACGGCGAAGGAGGTCTGCCTAAGGCCTATTGACGCGGAAGCACCGGCTGTGTTTTTGGAGGAAATGCTTGTCGCGCTTTACGATGGACGGCTGTCTCACGAGGGCAGCTACCGGCTGCTGCTGCATCCTGATTTTTTCCTGGGAACGGATTCTGAATAGAGCAATTTATTCAGGGGAGGTCCTTACAGAATCAAAAGGAAACAGGAAAAGAGGAACATAGTATGATTTGGAAAGTGGCAATACCGACAAGGATACAGATGCGCCTTCTGCACAGGGAAACAGGTTTTTTTGTGCAGAATAAAGGCGATATTCATTACATCGGAGGAGCGGATATCCTGCCGCCGCCCCTGACGCCGGAAGAGGAAAACGCGTGCGTCAGCATGTTAGGAAAAGAGGGAGATGCACAGGCGAAGTCCGTACTCATTGAGCATAATCTCCGGCTGGTAGTGTACATAGCAAAAAAATTTGATAATACCGGAGTAGGCGTGGAGGATTTGATTTCCATCGGCACAATTGGTCTGATCAAGGCAATCAATACGTTTAAGTGTGATAAAAATATTAAATTGGCGACTTATGCGTCGCGCTGCATTGAGAACGAGATTCTTATGTATCTGCGAAGAAATAATAAAACGAGGCTCGAGGTCTCTATTGATGAGCCGCTCAATGTGGATTGGGACGGCAATGAACTGTTGCTTTCGGATATTCTCGGCACGGATGAGGATGTGATCTATAAGGACCTGGAAAACGAGGCGGAGCGCCGCGTTTTAAGCGGCGCCATTGATAAGCTCTCCGAGCGGGAAAGACTGATTATCAATCTGCGTTTCGGTCTGGGTAATGTGGATGGAGAGGAGATGACGCAGAAGGAGGTTGCCAGCTTATTGGGCATTTCCCAGTCCTATATTTCACGTCTGGAGAAAAAGATCATGAAGCGGCTGAAAAAGGAGATGATACGGGAGGCATAAAAAAGGAGCTGACGCTCCTTTCAGACTTTCGCTGGTGCGAAAGTCTTTCGAAGAAATGCCAAGGGCATTTCTTCTGGGGAAAGGAAGTGCTGTCAGATAAAAAGGAGCTGACGCTCCTTTCAGAGTTTGCGTTCCGCAAACTCTTTTGCTCCTTTGGATAAGAAAGTTCCTATAGTCAAAAAAAAGGTTGGCGCGGATGCGCCAATCTTTTTTTTGACTGACGATATTTGTTTCGAGTAAAACAATTCAGACAGGTATCGGGCGGGTGAGGAATCTGTCCGAGGTACACAAAGGAGGAAAGATTGAAAATTAAAAATTTTC
>DLAJ01000001.1:56420-63501 GCA_002493905.1 Lachnospiraceae bacterium UBA7050
GCGAGCATCGCAAACATTGGCGCATTAGCTGCCCGCAAAGAAAGGAGTTCGCAGCATGAGTGCAAAGATGACAGAGATGGAAGAAAAAAAGGTGTATGGATATATCCGGGTATCCACAAGAGAGCAGAATATGGACAGACAGAGAATCGCATTGATGAAGGCGGGAATCACGCAGAAACAAATCTATATGGACAGGCAGTCCGGAAAAGATTTTGAAAGACCTCAGTATCAGAAATTGTTGAAAAAACTGGGGAAGGGCAGCGTCCTGTATATCAAATCCATTGACAGGCTTGGAAGGAATTATCATGACCTGACTGAGCAGTGGAGGATCATTACCAAGGAGAAGGGGGCTGATATTGTGGTTCTGGATATGCCGCTCCTAGACACCCGGAGAGATAAGAATCTGCTGGGAACCTTTATCAGCGACATTGTGCTGGCAATGCTCAGTTATGCAGCGGAGAATGAACGGGAAAACATCAGGCAGCGTCAGGCGGAAGGAATTGCCGCTGCAAAGCTGCGGGGCGTGGCGTTTGGAAGACCCCCAAAGCCGCTTCCGGATCATTTTGCACAGGCATATCAGGCGTGGAAGTCTGGGGAAATCTGCGCTGCGGGTGCAGCAAAAGAATGTGGAATGCCGCGGTCTACCTTCCTCTATAAGGCGAAAAGATATGAAGAAAAATAACAAAAAAGTGTACTTTTTTGTGCGGGATTTCAAAAATGCCTTGTAATCAAAATAACAGATATTCTTATTTGTGTCAACCATGAACTTTGTATTTTCCCGTGTTTTCTCTGTAGTTTGCCGCATATTTTTCAAAGCTTTGTTATCCGGGTATCCAATTTGTTTCGAATTGTTGAGAGGCGTCTGCCTGCACAAAAAAGTACACTTTTTTGGCGGAAAGAAAAAAGATCAAAAGAATAAGGTAAAGGAGAGCAAAAACAATGAGAGAAAAGATGAAAAAATGGGCGGCAGTGCTCGCTATGGCGCTTCTTTGTGTGGGAGCGGCAGGGATGGCGGCACCGATGCAGGTCATGGCGGCTGAGGAGACGGAGCTGACAACGGTGGTGACAACACAGCGCTGCAGTATCTGGAGCGCGCCCGCAACGACAGAGGAAAACAGGGTAAAGTATGTGGATGCCGGGTATCAGATCACGATATATCCCGAAGTGATTGAAAGTGAATTGGGAGACGGTAAGACCTTTTACCGAACCATGAAAGGCGCTTATGTGCTTTGCAGATGTGTAGAAGGTGCGGGGATCGGAACAGAAAGTGAAGCACAAAACGAGAACCCCTCTGTGCCGGAAGACAACGGTATTTTGATACCGGCCGGGAATGTACCACGCAAAGTAACGGTTAATATTAATTATTATGTATCACATGCTGAGATATGGATTAGTTACGAGAATGATGACGGGGGAGAGCATTACTGGGGAATTTATGCGGAAGAGGAGCAGGACATACCGTCTACGGACAGTTACGGAATTACCTATCGCGGGTACATGACGGATTACGCGAAGACTGTTGTGGCGCAGGCGGCAGCCGGAGATGCGGAAATTGCACAGCTGCTGGCGGACTATGGGAAAAAATTCCTGATATGCAACAGCACGCATATAATGGAAAGCGAGATTGTGGGAAATGAAAGTGACGTCAGCTATACCACAGGATGGGTATGGGACGATTTGGAATTTCAAAGTGGAACGGGTATCTGCATTTTGATAACTTTGTATCCGGAAAATGGGGTTGAGGATTCTGTATCTCGTTTTACAAAATGTCTGCATACTATAGCACAGTATAGTGAATGTATAGTGAATGGCTAGAAGAAAACTTTCGGTACTGAAAAGGTATTGGTATGAAAAAGAAGGAAAGGTGTTTCTTCCCATCGGATGAAACATGATGAATCATGCGCCTGCTTTCATTTAGATCAGATGAAAGCGGGCGTAACTCTTTGCTGCTTAATTAAAAGCGGAGGGATTATTTTTTACATGGAAGAGGCCGTGAGACCTTGCTGGAATGATATCGGAAAGAAGTTTGAAAGTTCCTTTCAAATTTCTTATTGGTGCAATATCGCAGGCATTTGCCTGCGATATGCAGGGGTATAAAAATGAAAGCAAAATACTTGAGAACGGAACGAGGGCAGCGAAAATGGCATGGAAAGAGATTCTTATGAAATGGAGCTTAAAAATAAAGAACAGCAGATATGTTCCGGAATCCCTGAAGCTGAAGATATTTATTTATAGAGAGAAAAAATTTTTGGACGGAATCGGAAAGGAGCAGAAGGGCCTGGAGATCGGACCGTCACATAGCCCGGTAGTTCCCAAGAAAGAAGGCTACCATGTGGAGACCGTCGACTGGCTGGATCAGGCAGGGCTAAGAGAGCATTACAAAAATGATCATGTAAATCTGGATACGATCGAGCCGGTTGATTACGTGTGGAAGGGTGGAAGCTATAGTCAGCTGATTCAAAAGAGCAACTATTATGATTATATTATTGCGTCCCATATGATTGAACATACCACTAATTTCGCAGGGTTTCTACAGGATTGTTCGAATCTTTTGAAAAAGGATGGCATCTTAAGGCTTGCTGTTCCGGATAAGCGGTATTGCTTTGATCATTATCGTTACACGACAAGTATTGCGGAGGTTTTGAATAATGCCTGTATGCCCAATGATCTGCAGTCGGTGGGAAATGTGGCAGAGTATTATATGAATGTAGTGCAGCGTAAGGGACAGATATCATGGAACAAACCTGCATTATCTGTTTTTGATTTTCTGATGAAACACAGGTACCGTGATTATCGGTTTATCCATGGTAAAGGACTCATCATGGATGAGATGCGCAGGGCGTCCGAAAATCAGTATATAGACATCCACCACTATGTTTTTACACCGGCATCTTTTGAACTGTTGATTTATGATTTGCGCGTATTAGAGGTCATTGATATGAAAATCACTCATATGTGGAATACACGCAGGAATGAGTTTATTGTCACGCTGCAGAAAACAGAGGAAAAGGAAGAACTGGATGTTTCATATCGTCAGCAGCTATTGCGGGCTCGTGATAAACAAAATAGAATTTTCTGAACTTTGGTACTGGCGTATAAGAGAACCGGTTTCACTGCCTGCAGCCGGATATCTGTGCGCGAAAAAGATAAAGATGGATATGGTCAAAAAAGGCGTATCGTAAGGAATGAAAAATTCGTTGCGACACGTCCTTTTCTTATGATAAACTGTGCAATTAATTTAGCTTTCCGCCAGATAATTCTGCATACTTTTTAATGCATTTTTTTCAAGACGGGATACCTGTGCCTGTGAGATGCCGATGACGTCGGCAACTTCCATTTGTGTTTTTCCCTCAAAATAGCGCATGGAAATAATCTCCCGCTCACGGTCGGACAGGCGTTTTAAGGCATCCGAGAGGGAGAGCTGCGTTACCCATGTCTCCTCCTTGTTTTTTTTATCACTGATCTGGTCCATAATATAGAGCGTGTCGCCGCCTTCCGTATAGACGGGTTCGTACAGGCTCATTGGGCTTTGCAGCGCGTCTAAGGCATACACAATGTCTTCTTTGGAAATGCCGATCTCATCGGCGATTTCCGTGATCGTCGGTTCCTTCTGATGCTTTTTGACATAGAGCTCCTTGGCATAGATCGCCTTATAAGCGGTGTCCTTTAAGGAACGGGACACACGGATGCTGGAGGCGTTGTCGCGCAGGAAACGCCGGATTTCACCCTGTATCATGGGTACGGCATAGGTGGAGAATTTCACATTAAATGACAGATCAAAATTGTCAATTGCTTTGATCAGACCGATGCAGCCGATCTGAAAGAGGTCGTCGATGTTTTCCGCGCTGGAGGAAAAACGTTTGATGACGCTTAATACAAGACGGAGATTGCTCTCAATAAACTTTTCTCTTGCAGCGAGATTTCCGTCTTTAATGAGTTGAAAGAGAATTTCCTGATCTTCGTTTTTTAATAACGGAAGCTTCGCGGTATTGACGCCGCAGATTTCTACTTTTCCCTGTATCATGCTTTGTTTCCGTCCTTTATAGTTAGTGTGAGAGATGCGGCGGTATTCTGTATGGCGGAATTGGGAAGAAAGGTTCTGCCTGCAGTTTTTTATGCCGTATCATAAGCATGGACTCAGAGCGAAGAATTATTCTTGGGAGTAACTGGTATTTTTGCGAAAGTGTTTCATGAAAAAATGGGATTGCATCATGCGTAAAACCGTGCTATAATCACAGCGTTGCGGTATGCGCCGCAGAAGAACAGTACACCACACGCATTCGGATGCGGACGCCGGTGCTCTCATACAGGGTGGCGGATGCAGTCGAAGAATGCGGAGGAACACAAACAAAACGGAGGGAACAACATGAGCGTAATTTCAATGAAGCAGTTACTGGAGGCAGGCGTCCATTTCGGACACCAGACAAGAAGATGGAACCCGAAAATGGCTCCCTATATCTTCACAGAGAGAAACGGCATCTACATTATCGACTTACAGAAGTCCGTCGGCAAAGTGGATGAGGCTTACAAGGCAGTTTCCGAGATCGCAGCACAGGGCGGAACGATTCTGTTTGTCGGCACAAAGAAGCAGGCGCAGGATGCGGTAAAGACCGAGGCAGAGCGCTGCGGTATGTTCTATGTCAATGAAAGATGGCTTGGCGGTATGCTGACAAACTTTAAGACAATTCAGTCCCGTATCGCAAAGTTAAAGAAGATTGAGACAATGTCTGAAGACGGAACATTTGACGTGCTTCCGAAAAAAGAGGTCATTGCGTTAAAGAAAGAATGGGAAAAATTAGAGAAGAACCTTGGCGGTATCAAGGATATGAAGAAGCTTCCCGATGCAATCTTTATTGTGGACCCGAAGAAAGAGAGAATCTGTGTGCAGGAAGCGCATGCACTCGGCATCCCTCTGATCGGTATCGCCGATACGAACTGCGATCCTGAGGAATTAGATTACGTTATTCCGGGAAATGATGACGCGATCAGGGCCGTAAAACTGATCGTATCCAAGATGGCTGATGCCGTGATCGAGGCAAATCAGGGAGAAGCGGTTTACACGGAGGCTGAGATGGCAGCAGCGGAAGGCGAAGCTGAGGACATTGAGGAAGTTGTAGAGAACGAGGAAGCATGAGAAATGCTACAGTGATATGCCGCCGATGGCGGTATCAAAGTGCTGAATGAGAGAATTTGGAAAGGCAGGTTAATAATAGAATGGCTATCACAGCAGCAATGGTAAAAGATTTAAGAGAAATGACCGGAGCAGGTATGATGGACTGCAAGAAGGCATTGACACAGACTGACGGTAATATGGATGAGGCTGTGGAATATTTAAGAAAGAACGGACAGGCGAAGGCGGAGAAGAAGGCTGGCAGAATTGCCGCAGAAGGTGTCTGCCGCGTCATCACGAAGGACAATAAGACCGCAGCAGTCGTTGAGGTAAACTCTGAGACGGATTTCGTTGCTAAAAATGAAAAATTCCAGAGCTATGTAGAGGCCGTTGCAGAGCAGGTCCTTGGATCGAATGCAGCGGATGTTGACGCGTTGATGGAGGAATCCTGGAATGCGGATGCGTCCAAGAGCGTAAAGGACGTGCTTGTTGAGCAGATCGCAGTCATTGGAGAGAACTTAAAGATCAGAAGATTTGAGAAAGTATCGGCAGAAAACGGCATGACCGTGACTTATCTCCACGGCGGCGGCAGAATCGGCGTGATTGTAGCTGCTGATACGGATGTCTGCAATGATGCGGTGAAGGAAGCACTGACGAATGTTGCAATGCAGGTGGCAGCACTTTCTCCGAAATATGTGTCCAAGGATGAGATTCCAGCGGACTATATCGAGCATGAGAAGGAAATCTTAAAAGAGCAGATTAAGAACGACCCGAAGGAGTCCCAGAAGCCCGAGAAGGTGATCGAGGGAATGATCAACGGCCGTATTAATAAGGAGTTAAAGGAAATCTGCCTTGTTGACCAGATTTATGTTAAGGCGGAAGACGGCAAGCAGACTGTTGCGCAGTATCTTGCACAGGTTGCAAAGGACAACGGCGCAAATATCAGCCTGACGAAGTTTGTCCGTTTTGAGACCGGTGAGGGTCTTGAGAAGAAGAGCGAGGATTTTGCGGCTGAAGTTGCAGCGCAGATGAACGCGTAGATATCTGCCGAATCAGGCGAATAAAATATAGGATAAGCCCCCCTGTAAGCGGTGGAATATGCCGTTTGCAGGGGGTTTTATTAACTGAAAATTTTTCAAAGAGCTTGCAATGCAGGCAGAGATAAGATATCATAAAATAAAGATATCTGTAAATGTTTTATGCGTTATTGCGTATATTATATATTTAGAAAGGACTGATTTTATGGCTGTTGCAGTAAAAGGTGATTATCAGCTAGCCTTAGAAGAACAAAAAACAGAAGTAAGAAACCATGTGCTTGCGGGATTAGAGCAGATAAAAGAAGGAAAAACAAAAGATTTTAACTCTGTATGTGACAGACTGGAGAATAAGTACAAGAATGAAGCAATATAAAATAGAAATTACCGATTTAGCAGAAGAAGATTTAGAAAATGCAGGTGATTATATTGCTTTTGAATTGGGAAATCCCAGTGCTGCCGAAAATACAGTAAAAGGTATTAGAGAACAAATAAATTCTTTAATAAATTATCCTGAGCGGAATGAATTGGATGAAGATGGAATACTTGCTGGAATAGGTGTCCGAAAAGATTATTATAAGAATTATAAGATTTATTATGTGATATCAGAGGACACTGTATACATAGTAAGGATACTTCATATGTTGGTAGATAGCCGGGCATGGTTATATCGTACGTTTGGGGTATAGGTGCAGATACACAGTGCAGTACCCAATTTTAAGAATTATATGGGTATGATATTATGAATAAATAGCAGCAGTGCTAGTAAATAAGCCATTTCTGATAAAGAAGTTTGCAGCGCAGATGAACGCGTAGATATTTGCCGAATCAGGCGAACAAAATATAGGATAAGACCCCCTGTAAGCGGTGGAATATGCCGTTTGCAGGGGTTTTTGTCTATCCTGATTTTAGAGCTGACTTGAAATTTTAAATTCCA
>DLAJ01000019.1:0-24431 GCA_002493905.1 Lachnospiraceae bacterium UBA7050
GAACGAGTTTCGCAATCGCCTAATTATATATTAATCGAATTCACTTATTTGACTATATAACATTCTTCAAATTTAGTTACTAGTTTTATTATAACACAGATTACCAATTTTTTCTATGTATATAAAATTGTTTATCATGCCTAATCCTAATTAAGGTTCTTTCTAAATATTTAAAGTCATTTTATATGTAGATATCAACCAATTTGGTAGTAAGAGGGATTGGATAGAAAAGGATTCTGCACTATACCAGCTCATGGGCATACGCATGAATGGCGTCATGAACGGCATCACAAACGGGGAATACCAGGCGATTCTCCAAATATCTGACGAATATTTCGGCAAACTGAAAAGGGGGCTGCCGGTGGATGTCCGGCTGCTGATCGACCGTTACGTCAGCGAACAGAATGCACTCGGCTCACGGTATGAGATGCTCGCTTATCTGCTTGGGTTTTCTAGCTGCAAAGCAATGTTTTTAGAGAAATGCCTGCCACCAGAAGTAAAAGAAATGATTACAGAGTAAGACCACAGTATGCCTCATTACAGAAAAAGGGCTTGAAAGGCTCTTTTTTCGTTTCCTCACTCGTAGTACCCCACTTTCCACAATACCGTAATTTGTCCCGTTCTGTCCCACAAATGCCGCCAAATCCCGGCTATCCGCCGTGCTGCCGTGGCATATAAACAATATTATTATCAGTACATGTTTCAATCCCTATTTATTATAACATTTTTACTTATTCACCAAATTTCGCGCTCAATCTCCTCACAAATAAATATTCTAGACATCGTCGTTTGATATAATTATCATATTGCTTAAAAAGTACCAATAATTT
Source organism: Lachnospiraceae bacterium UBA7050 (assembly GCA_002493905.1). Taxonomy (GTDB): domain Bacteria; phylum Bacillota; class Clostridia; order Lachnospirales; family Lachnospiraceae; genus DLAJ01. Next base: position 831 of record DLAJ01000019.1, read on the forward strand.
AAACACATTAAGCATTTCCTTGATTTCTAGCCAAGCTTGTTTTTCTATAATCATTCATTTCTGCTTTATAAATGATTTATGGAACCTAATCTGCTAAACTTTGGTCTCACTCGCGCGGAGCAAAAAATTCATTCTCTTATATCACACAAAACTACCTAGTCCAAGTTATATGAATCATCTTATTTTCAAAAGCAAAACCATTCTATAACCATGCTAAATAATATATCATTTTAAGCGTAATTGTCAATGTATTATATAGCTTTATATTATCTAAATAATTTAGTATTTATAATGGAACTATCATGTTTAATATTATAGATCGATCTAAACCATTTTTATATGAAATGCTCCCCATTTTGCTATACACTTCATCGTAGATATATCCACTTTATGTAAACACCAAAAACTGTACATCAGATCTTAACCATTCGCACTTTATATATAATTATCACAACCAAATTTAATCACCCCTCACTCCCCCTCCTGCAAATCGCTCTGTCCTTTACCTCATACACAACCGCATCCCGCCGGATAAATTCTTTGCTATGAGTTATTATAATGATTATTTTATCATGCACGTACTTCTCAATATTGTTTTTTATCATTAACTCTGTCCCCCGATCCAGATTCGCAGTTATTTCGTCAATAATAATGACCGGTTTTGACGAGATTAACGCACGTGCCAGACCGATCCTCTGTTTCTGCCCTGCCGATACAAAACTCCCTTTCTCTCCCAGATTCACATGATGCGTGGACAGCTCGCTTTCCATATCCTCTATCTCACAATCCTTACAAACCTGATGATATTTCTCCGCTTCATATTGTCTTCCGCATAATATATTTTCTTTGATATCGGTATTCCAAATCATCGTTTCATTCGGAGCCCATGTGATAAGCTGCTGCAATTGTTCTACGCGGCATTGGTTAATGTCCTTACCGTCAAAAAAGATGGTTCCATCTGCAACTTCATACTCCCCCATTAAAAGCTTCGCCAAAGTCGTTTTCCCGGCTCCGCTTTCACCAATCAGGTAATACAATCTCCCTTTATAAAAGGTTACATCTGCATTTTTAAAAATCTCATGATAAGAATTATACGAAAAGTTTAAATTTCGAACCGTGATGGATTCAATTGATTTCATCCCATCCCCTGCATATCCAGCTCTTCTATTTTCATCCTGCTTCAATATCATTTCAAAGATTCTTTGATACTCCATTTTATTTGAGGCAATCTCGGTACTTAAACCCATCATGCTCTTTAATGTACTCTCACATCGATCCGAATATTGCATTGCGCTCAGTAAAAAACCTAATGATATATTACCGAGAATAACAAACAAGCCGCCAATACACATAATCACACACGATGTCAACTGAGACAAAAACAGCAGCATCCCGTTTAGCTGATATCTTGTTTTCATATTCTTGATTGCCTGAGCGTTATTCTCCTCTTTCACGTTCTTGATCCTTTGTCTTACAAAATCATTAACCCCCAGAAATTTTAAATTGCGGATATTATTTGCATATTCATTTAATATGGAATTATATTTCACAGCCAGTTTGTGCGTCTTCTGGTTATTCTTTTTCATGATCCTGTTAAAAAAGCATCTGATGATTAATGATAAAATTTGGACCACTGCAATGATCACCGCAAATTCTGCCTTGATTTGTATTAACACAATCATTGCCACGATAAAAGAAATGAAATTGACTAGCGTTTTCTGAATCACATTCATGATAAATTGAACGAAAAAATGAATATCCCTCGATATGAGCGTTTCCACATCACTCCCAATCTGTTCATTGAACTCATATTCCTTTGAGTGCAGATAAAAATCTACAATATCTAACGTCAGACGCGTGTTAATGTTCTGCTCAAGTTTCAGCGTTATCCGCTGATTGATATACTGAAAACCATATTGAACAAAATACATTCCGAAGTAAACAATCATTCCACATATTAAAATCTGTTTATGGAAGCCTAAAATACCATGATCAATAATCACAGCCTGTATATAGGGCAGGGAATAAGATAGAATCATTACTAGAATCGAACTGATGATAGAACTGAAATATAATCTGAAATGCCCCTTTAAATACTTAAAAATGATATGGATATTTTCCCTCATTTTCCTCAAACCACCGCGCAATTGAATAAACCGTTCCAAAATCATAATAGTTCATATTCTCCATTTTCCACTCGGTACACCATCTATTGAATCCGCTAATCAATAGATCATATTTTTCTTTATCTTTTAATAACTCCATTGTGGAGCAATCTGATGCTTTTTCCAATCTATCTTGTTCACCCATTTCCTGTAAGATTACTGCGAGCATTTCCCATACCCGCCCTATCCACTTTTCGGAAGGGTATTTCATGATTCCTATATTTTTTATTTCATTCAGACTCCTCGACAGCAAAATTTTCCGCAAATCTCCTCGTAAATAATATGTAGAGAGCATGGAGGCTGCCTTCGCGGTTGCCATACTAGTTCCACCAAATAATGTATATCTTCCGCGCTCTGTTGAAATAAACTCCGGAAGAATATTACCATAAATTTGGTTCTCGTTTCCTGATTCTATTCCGTATTCTTTGGGCATTTTATACATTCCCTTTTTTACCAGAATCACGTCTTCCAAATGATTCGAAATGGAGTCGTTATCATAATTTTCAGCGATAAAAATGATTTTCCCTTTTTCTCTTAATCTTGAGCAGCATCTCTGAATCTCATTATGATAAACCGCACTATCATAGCTCAGGCACGCAACAATCATATCCATTTCATCTTGCTGCTCCTGCAGATATTCCAACGCTTTTAATAATGCAAAGCTAGAGCTTTTGCCATTTCTGTTTACAATATTGTAATTATGATATCTGTATTTATTGTTATTTTTATATTTCTCCATGACACGCAGAACGTCACATACATGGCTGCCGGTAAAATAGGATTCCTTGAATATTTTACCGGCACCATATTCATCAAAAATAAAATTGATCTGTCCAGCATAAGAATTCCGAAAGTATCTGCCATATTCTCCGATGCCGCTATCAATCACGGCTACATTATACCATTCCTTATATCTGTCCAATCTCTTTCCCATTCTCCATCCGTATTACCCTGTCTGCACAGGAGGCAAATTTTTCATTATGGGTTACCATGACTAAGGTTGCGCTCTCCCTTTTTACAGCGTCGATCAGGCAGGTCATGACCTGCTCGCCGGTATCCTTGTCCAGATTGCCGGTCGGTTCGTCCGCAAAAATCACTTTCGGGTGGTTAATCAGAGCCCTCACGATCGAGGCGCGTTGCTGCTGCCCACCTGAGAGCTGGTTCGGAAATTTGTCAAGCTGTTCTTTGATTCCGAGGTTTTCACTTAAGGCTTCCACATCCTTTCGCTGTATATGCTTCCGGTCTAAGAGGCACGGCGCAATGATATTTTCATAGATCGTCAATAGCGGTAGCAGATTATAGGATTGGAAAATGAATCCAAATTTCTGTCTGCGGAGCTTTGACATTTCAGTGTCCTTAAAGTTTGTATATGGTTTTCCCTCTAACAGGATTTCCCCGGTAGTCAGGACGTCAAGTCCACCCATGACATTAAGCAGAGTGCTTTTTCCGGAACCGCTTTCTCCCAGTATGACAATAATTTCCCCCTGTTTGACAGTAAGATTTAATTCATTCAATGCACGCACGGTAATATCCCCCGTGGTATATTCTTTTACTGCGTTTTTTAATTCAATCAGATTCATCTTTTTCGCTCCATTCCGTGGCTGCCTGTCTTAAAGCCGTTATTGTCCTAAAATTCTGCTACCTCAACAGTATAAAAGAATGCCGCTGGTTATTATTAACCAATGAATTTTCAAAACTTCCCATCTACGTATTTCGCAACATTAGATGTTCCCTTCCCGCTTTATTCTTCCCTGATATCCGCAATGATCTCGTTTGTCTGCTTGAATCTCAGTCCTGTTATCACTAAAAGATACACGAACAGGATAAAAACAATCCCGACTCCGAGGTAGCCTGTTACGATTCTCTTCACATCAAAGCTTTCCATCTGCTTGCATATGTATTGTTGAAGCGGAAGAGACAGAATGACCGCGATCACATAAGAAGTAAAAAGCATACGCAGAATTTCCATGCTGATCGTTCGTTTTAGCTGCTTTAACTGCATTCCGAGTGCTCTCCATATGCCATATTCTTTTCGTCTGAGGATCAGGTTTGCTTTCATGATGATCATCATGTTCAAAATGGCGGTGACTGCCGTGGCAATGACAATCAGTGTGGCAATATACGCCATCACCAGTGTCTCTGTGACGATCCTTTCCATGCCGATTTCATATGAGCCGCATATAGCGGACTCATTATCCGCAAAAACAGCATTAATAGCAACATACGTTTCATCATCGGCATCAGAACTGCATTTTATCATCAAATCCGTATAGCTGTAATCTCCATAAATCTCCCGAGCGGCTTGTTCTGTCAGAATCATCGTAACCTCATCGAGACCTGTTCCCTTGCTCCCCGGCATGTAATCCGTATATAGCACAAAAGCAACATGCAGAATGCCTTCCTTCCCATTCTCAAGCCTGTATGCAATAGCGCCCGTCTCCTCAATTTCATTCAAAATTTTCTGCTCACCCTCACCGTATGTTCCGGTCACCACACAGAGTGCATCCGCTCCATTCTCCCAAAGTCCCGACTTTCCATTTTGCTGCAACAGCCATTGAAGTAACAGATCATTATAAATCAAGATCGCAATGTGATTTCGATCTCCGTCCTGTTGATACATAGAATACGCACTATCAAACTTCCCGCCAATTGCATAAATCTCTTTTACGCCGGTCACGTTTCCCACCTCTTCCATTTCTGAAAAAGACACCCCGGCAGCGGCAATTCCTTCCATGGCATCCAGCATTTTATAAAGGGGTACATACACTTCATAATCGGAAAATCTGCTTTTAGGGTCTTTTTCTGGTAGCTTTAAGGAACGCATCGTATTGACAATGAGCATCAGAATCATCATAGAAAAAATCATGGAGAGCATGATGATCATACTTTTGCTTCGTTCTCTTCTGATATTTCTTTCAGCGAATTTGATGGAAGACCATTTTTCCATCGCCTGTACTTTTTTAGGGGCGGCTGCCATGCCGTTATATTTGCTCGCCTCTATAGGTGCCAGCGCTAAAATATTATGTACGGATAAGGCAAATGCCAGAAGAAGGGAAATAAGGACAATCACCGCTGTCAGCAGGTAGCTTGCGCCGAGCTGTCTGATTTCTACGCGCTCACCGGTCATGTACAGCAGGATATTCCTTGCAAATACCTGATTGATAATATTTCCAAAAGCAATACCAATCCCATATCCTAAGATGCAGTAAAGAATGTTTTCCAGAAATACGATCAGACCGGTCTGGCGGTAATTCATTCCGATGCAGCGCAGCATTCCCAACTCTCTTGTATTTTCGGCAATCGTAAGATGCATGCTGTTAAAAACCAGTAGAATCATGGCAACCGAGAGCAGAATGGAAAATGCTTTTAATGCATTTACCAGTCCGGACTTTGACTGATACTCTACACAATTATCCATTTTTGTACGATTGTATTCAACGCTCCCCCCGATCTTCCTTATGATTTCTTTTTCTTCCTCTGAAGCCTGACCATAGACTACATTGTAAGCAGTATTATGGTAATCTTTCAGCCCATACATCTGCGCGAGCAGTTCACGGGCTTTTTCTTCCATTTCTGTGTTTTTTTCAAAATCATAATCATCCACATCGGAATTCACCGTGACGATCAGCGTATGTTCTTCGGTTGCTGGTGTAATGAGTCCCGCTTCATATAGAAACGCAAAAGAAACGTTCATGAACCCGATCTGCCAGTCACTGTTTAACAGAACCGGCGTATTCTCCATAATACCGGCAAGCCGGAAATGCCATGTGCTTCCTATCGGATCACAGCCGACTGTGACCTCGTCACCAATTTGGATTTCCAGCATTTCGCAGACATATTGTTCCAGTACGATTTCCTCCGCCGACTCGCTCCATCTTCCTTCTTTCAGCCGCAGTCCCGGGTCTTCCATTCCCCTCGCATTCGTACCTGCACAAAGGTTAAACTCCAGCTTCGGGTATTCTTCCAGTTTCATTTGCATTTCACGGAAATCACTATAAAGGATTCCTGATGCCTCAATTTTTTCTTGATCCAATTCCGCTTTTAACCAATCCGCCTGCTCTTTTGTTAAACCTTCTATTTGAAAATCATACCGGTTTGTTCCCATTGCCTGCTCTTTGTATTCGTTTTTAATACTGTCCCCCATCTGAATCAGGCAGAACATCATTGCCACGGAGCAGGCAATCCCAAAAATGATCAGGTAACTGCGTTTAATATGGTGTTTAATCATCATTTTTGCAAAAAGAAACATGGAAATCTTTCCCCCCTAAAAAATAATGGATGCTATAGTATGGTATTATTAATAATAAATGGAATCTTTTGGCGTTAAATCATAATAGCAGTATGGAATGCCAATCATTTGCGCAACCTCCATCCCCAGCTTTGCATCATCTACTGATGGTTCGCAACAATTCACTCCCATGCCCTCGATTTGCTTAACCTCATCTGATGTAGACCGTCTATATTCCTTGCAATCACTACTGCACCCTTGCAGTCTTACGTCAAACTGGTTCTTCAGTTCCATAAAATCTGTTATTTCATTTTTCATACACATTCCTTCCTTTCTTCATCCTATTATAGCATCCATTGTTCTCTTAATAAACGTATCTCTGCATTGGACAGACTGCAAACGTTTTCCATATAGCTGCTGCATCGGGCATCTTCTATAAAGTTGATCATTTTGCAACGATTTCCGATACAATACTCTTTGTTTTGGCAGTTTCCACATTTCTGATCGCTTTTCTGCATTGTGCCATGAATTCTTTTAATCCGCTCCACATCCGGTCCATCTTTAATATTGCCGATCAAAAACGCTTCATTACCGCAAGCATATGTACAGGGGTACAAATTTCCCTCTGTGTCAATATTCATCTCTGTTATGCCGCCGCAGCATACGCCTAGTTTATTAAAATGATTGATATTAAAAGCCGCTATTTTTTCCGCCTGCTCTTTTTTAATCTTCTTTTGATATTCCATAATATTTCGGTATTGCTGTAATAATAGATTTATCTTTTCTTCATTCCACCCACGATCATAACAATCCGGTGCCCATCGCAGACAGGAACAATTAAAACGGTCAAGCAAAAATGTAACATTATGAGCCAGTTCCGATACTGTTTCAGAATCATAGGTCATTCTGATCTCATAAGCAATTCCCCTCACTTCAAGCTGTCTCAATCCCCTCTCTACTATTGAGTAGGTACCGTTCCCACCCTGATCTATCCGGTTTTTATTATGTGTTTCTAGTTTTCCGTCAATACTAATCGAAATCTGAATCTCATTTTCTTTGAGAAAATGCAATATCTCCTCTGTAAGTAATGTTCCATTTGTTGTAAAACCAAAGCGAAACCGTCCTTTTTTGAGTTGGGAATCATTGATCTGTCGTACGATATACTCTATTACGTTCCAATTCAGTAACGGTTCCCCTCCGTGAAAGTTTACCTGATTCAATCGATCTGTCTGATACTTGAAAACAAATGCGATCACCGCACCTGCATTTTCCAGACTCAGATTTCTTCTTCTTTTTGTCTTTTCGTAGCAATACTTACAAGAAAGATTGCAATCCTGTGTAACCCATATGTTAAAAAACATTGATATTATACCTCAATTTTCCATGCATACTTTTTTACTGCAATTCTTTATGATTCCACTTTCATACTTTTTTTTGATATCTCCGATGCAGGTATAACAAAATAACTGATTCTTACAATCGGAGCACCCCGGCAGATTCCATGGAAGATATTGAAGCAGCGTTCTGTATCCTTCACTCTCCATATACTTTTTTTCGAATAGATATTGCTCTAAATCTTCGTGTAATACATTGCCAAGCAGAAATTCTTCTGAATCCAGTACAGGACACGGAAAAATCTGTCCCCGATAGTCTATGTAAAATTCCATGAGCGCAGCTTTACACCCAAATATATCAGGCTTATAGTTTTTTACTTGTTTTTTAATCAACCTCTGCTGATTCTCTTTCTTTTCCGTCAATTCATTTTCCCAAATCTCATCGGAAGGATTTTCTAATTCCCTTTTATTGGCCTCTCCTCTTCCAATACTGTCAAAAACCCTAACCATAGATTGCACGCCTAGCTCATTTGCACATAAGTCCTTAAATGTCTGTATAAATTCATGCGTGGCCCTGCAATCCACCATAGAAACTACGATTCTTTCCGCACCGTACCTTTTCAAAAGCTTTATTCCCTCAATCACTTTTCCAAAAACATGCTTCCCACGTATCTTGGCACAGCTTTCCTCATCAACACCGTCTAAACTAATATCAATAGAGAAAAACTGTTCCGCCAATTTAGGAGCATTCTCCTCGCTGATTAAGGTTCCATTTGTCATTAATTTTAGATTCCCTTGAAATTGCCCCTTTATATGATCCACAATCTCCCAAAAATAAAGATTGTACAAGGGCTCTCCACCCGTTAGGCAGATACTTCTGGGATGTAATGCACAGATTTTATCCGCAATTTCAAGCAGTTCTTCTCTTTCTAATTCCTTTCCCCTTTTTTGCTCCCCTGATGAATTTGCACAATGCCTGCATCTCAAGTTGCACTGATCCGTAAACGCCCAGGTTATTTTCAAGTTATCCCGAAACAATTCCGAATAATTGAAATCCCCGATCATTCTCTTGTGCGTGAGGATTTCAATTAGCTCTTTTACATACTGGCGCTCCTTTTCCGTCTGGAAGGAATCCACAAGTTCCTTTTCCGATAACTTATTTTCCATTGCCTGACTTAATATTTGATAACATTCTTTTGTGATATATATACACTCTTTATTCATTACGTTACCAATAAATACTTTTTCTTTATCTAAAATAAAATGTGCGTATTCATTCCAAATCAATCTCATTTATCGTTCCTTCTTTTACAAATTTATCCGCCCCATCTAACTCCTTTAACATTATTAGGAAATACTCTGGACCTAATAGCTATCACAGAATTTAACATACTGCTTAAATATAAATATATTTTATTTCTTTAATGATGTCAATTATTTTATAAAATTTTAAATTTCAATTAAAATTATATGTTTCGTAATCATATTCACGGTTATGCAATTAATCTACCGTTAAGTATATAAGTTTGTGCACGTAAAAAAAACCTCTGGCGCATGCCAAAGGTTCTTCTTGCGGAACATCCTGTAGAAATATCCCGTTCCCTCTTTTCATTTCATTAATTCATTAATCCTGTGCGATGATCTCTTTCTTATTATAAGAACCGCACTTCTTGCAGACTCTGTGCGGCATCATCAGCGCGCCGCATTTGCTGCACTTTACAAGAGTCGGAGCGCTCATTTTCCAATTTGCGCGTCTCTTGTCACGTCTTCCTTTGGAAGATTTATTTTTAGGACAGATTGACATTTTCTTACACCTCCTTATTTGCCAGAAAAAGTTCTTTTATCGCCGCCATCCTCACGTCGGGTACGAACGTGTCACATCCGCATTCTCCCTCATTGAGGTTCTTGCCGCATATCGTGCAGATCCCTTTACAGTCTTCCTTACAAAGAATCTTAGGCGGCCAATTCATTACAATCTCACTGTTTATCAGTGCTGTTATGTCAAGCTGGGTGCCTTCCATAAATACCTGTTCATCTGCGTTCATTTCAGCCGGCACGGCGTCAGGCGCATAAATCTTCTGCTCGAAGTTAATTCCGATTTCCCGCTCAACCGGCGTCAGGCACCGGTCGCAGAACAATTCCACATTCAACGCACCGTTTACCTTAAGCAGCGCTTTCCCCTTTTCTAAACACGTCGCCGTTACCGTGACAGGTTCTTTCCATATCACGCGGTAAGTCTGCCCGTTCAACTGCACGGCCTCTATATCCGGTGAAACCTGCTTCGATTGGGTACAGCCCTGTGAAAGAAAGCTTTCCGAAAGATCAATGAACATATCAGGCTCCTATCCACACTCATACGATTATACATAGGGAAAATGGGTTTGTCAATCATTTTTTATACCAACTGTGCCTGAACCGCCGTCAGTGCCACAACACCGACAATGTCCTGCCATGAACATCCGCGGGATAAATCGTTGACCGGCTTCGCGATGCCCTGCAGCATCGGTCCGTACGCCTCTGCGCCGGCGAGACGCTGCACGAGCTTATAACCGATATTACCGCAGTCTAAGTTCGGGAAGATCAGGACATTCGCCTTGCCGCCGACTTCGGAACCCGGGGATTTTGATTTTGCAACCGAAGGAACCAGTGCTGCGTCCGCCTGCAGCTCTCCGTCAATGCAGAGGTTCGGATACTGTTCATGCGCAATCCGCGTTGCTTCCACAACTTTATCGACAAGCGGATGCTTCGCGCTCCCTTTTGTCGAATGAGAAAGCATGGCAATGATGGGCTTAGAACCGATCAGACTCTTAAAGCTCTTTGCCGACGTATCGGCAATTGCAGCAAGTTCCTCTGCTGTCGGGTCCTGATTTAAGCCGCAGTCCGCAAATAAAAAGGTTCCGTGATCCCCGTATTCGCTGTTCGGCACATCCATAATAAAGAACCCTGACACGAGCTTAACGCCCGGCGCCGTCTTTAATATCTGCAGGGCCGGACGCAGCGTATCCGCTGTCGCGTGGCAGGCGCCGGCAACCATGCCGTCGGCGTCGTTGCATTTTACCATCATAACGCCAAACGTCAGATAGTCCTTGGCTAGCGCCTCTCTCGCCGCCTCCGGCGTCATGCCTTTCCCCTTGCGAAGTTCATAAAGTACGTTTACATATTCGTCAAATCTATCAAACTCATCCGGGTCGACAATCTGCGCACCGTCCAAATCAAGCTCCAGCCATCCGGCACCATCCAGAATCTTTTCCCTTTTTCCGACTAAGATCAGGTCGGCGATATCTTCTTCCAGAATATGTGCCGCCGCGATGAGCGTTCTCTTATCGTTTGTCTCCGGCAAAACCACCGTTTTTTTGTCCATTCTTGCCTTTTCTTTCATCGAATCAATGAATGCCATGTGCTGCCCTCCCTCTCACATTCTGATACGCATTTATGATTTAGATTATATATTCTTATTTCATTATATCTGTATTCTTAGAAGAAACAAGTTTTTTTTCTTCATTTTTTATGTTATAAATAAAAAAGAATTCCTCCGGGAACTCTTTTGAAAGGAGCAGTGCCATGAAAATTGCCGCAGTCATTGCCGAATATAACCCATTTCACAACGGGCATGCCTATCAGCTTCGTCAGATCAAAGAACATTATGGATATGATCATATCATCGTCGTCATGAGCGGTGATTTTATGCAGCGCGGCGAGCCTGCCATAATAGACAAATACACGCGCACGAAAATGGCCCTTTCAGGCGGCGCCGATCTCGTGCTAGAACTGCCTGCTTATTATGCATGCGCCAGCGCAGAATACTTTGCTGCAGGCGCCGTGTCCCTGCTCCACGGACTTTCCTGTGTGGACGCGCTGTTCTTTGGCTCCGAAAGCGAAGATACAGATGCCGCTGCTCCAAATCCGCCTTCTTTTCTGATGCACGCCGCATCCATACTATTAGAAGAACCCGCAGAATACCGCCGCATGCTCTCCGACTCTCTCAAACGCGGTCACAACTACGCCGCCGCACGCATGGAGTCTCTGACTGCCATGCTCAAAAATGACGACATTCTGCTGTCCGCAACAGCAAAATCACACCCGGATTCAGAATCCCCACTGGCACCGGATACCGCACAGGAATGCTCCAGCCATCTTTCTGCGGTTCTTTCCATGCCAAACAATATCCTCGGCATTGAATATTGTAAAGCGATTCTTCGCCTTAAAAGTCCGATCAAACCATTTGCCATCAGGCGGATTGGAAGTGGTTATCACGATGCGGACACAAACGGCAGTTATGCGGGCGCGGAGGCCGTCCGTGCGCTCTTACTCCGGCAGTCCGGTCATATGATGCCTTCACAGAATCCATCGTTTTCCCATGGCAGCTTCATGACTCATGACACGGACGCTTTTTCGGAGGAAGACGGCATTTTATCCCGGCTTTCCGCCCTCGTCCCCACGGACACGGCACAGATACTTTCTGAGCAGTATCGGACGCACACGCTGATCCATCCGGATGATTTTTCCTCTCTCCTGCACTATCGTCTTCTGCTGGAAGCATCCCGTCTGGAACAATACGCCGACTGTACGCCGGAACTGGCAAACCGCATCCGCATGCTGATGCCGTCCCTGCTTGATCAGACAGCCACTGGCATGACTGACACGCTCAAGACCAAAGCCTTTACCCACACACGCATCAGCAGAGTGCTTGCCCATCTGCTGCTCAATATGACCGTTCAAAACCTCTGCCTATTTACAGAGCACAGCACGCCTGCCTTTCTCACACATGCGCGCATCCTTGGCTTTCGGAAGAGCGCCTGCGGCACGCTGCTCTCCGCAGTCAAAGAAAACGCCTGCATTCCGCTCATCACAAAGCCGTCCGATTACCATCCTGTCGGTGCTGCGGCGGCGCTTTATGATGCGGATCTTACTGCATCTCATATTTATCAGAATATCGCCGCCAAGAAATCATGCCGTCCTTTCCGCCATGAACTGACGCGCACACCGCTTATCCTGTAATTTCTGACGACAGCTCTCAGCCCCTGCCTAATGTCTTACGAATCAGATCTGCATCGAGCCTATAGGCATAGCTGCACCGATTCTGCCGGATGTCTCACTGGTCAAATCCGTGAATCCAGTCAGATTTTAGATAATAGATCAGATAGATCACGGAGCTGATCGCCCATGTGATCGGATATGCCCAATAAATATATCCAATCTCTCCGGTCAGCTTCATCACCAGAATAATATAAATAATTCTGATCACACACCACACCGACAGCATCACACACATCGGCACAAATGCCTTTCCGGCTCCGCGGCAGACAGCCGCCACTGAGTGCGAAAATGCCAGCAGGCAATAAAACAGCGCAACCGTCCTGGCCTGTCTGACGCCAAACGCAATAACGCCGGGCGTCTGGTCAAAAATGCCGATCAGAACCGGTGCAAAAACAAAACAGCATACGCCGATCGCCTCCGCCAGAATCACTGTCGCAAAAATGCTGAACCGGGACCCTTTTTTTGCGCGATCGTACTGCTTTGCGCCTAGATTCTGACTAATAAACGTCGTGCTTGCCATATTAAAGCTGGTAATGGGAAGGAACGCGAACCCTTCAATCTTAGCGTGCGTGCCGTAAGCTGCCATTGCGAGCTTTCCAAACGAATTGATCTGTGACTGCACGATCACATTTGCAAAAGCGATCACGGAATTCTGTACGCCTGAGGGCAGTCCGTACCGGACAATCTCCGTAAGCATATCGCGGTGAAAACGAATCTTGCGCCATTCCACGGTAAACAGATTTCCCTTGCGCAGAAGATAAATCATGCACAACACCACACTTGCCATCTGAGACAGCACCGTCGCTGCTGCGGCAGACCAGACACCCCACCGGAAAACATAAAGAAATAATAAGTCCAGTGCAATATTCAGCAGTGATGAAAAAATCAGGTAATACAAAGGTCTCCGGCTGTCTCCAAGTGCGTTGATAATGCTTCGGCATATGTTATACATGACCAATGCCAGAGAACCAAGAAAATAATAACGGAAATATGCGACTGCATCCGGCATGACTTCCGGATCTGTCTGCATCCATACGAGAAACGTCGGCGTAAAGGCAACACCCACCACGGTAAGCAGAATCCCGCTGACAATTCCAAACGCCATCATCGTGTGAATGGCACGGGAAACCTCATCCTCTTTTCCCGCTCCGAAATACCGCGAGATCACCACGCCCGCTCCCATTGCCGTGCCCATAAAAAAACTTGTCAATAAAAAGATCAGAGTCCCCGACGAGGTAACCGCCGCCAGTGCATTTGTTCCCAGACATTTCCCCACAATAAAAGCATCTGCCGTATTATATAACTGTTGAAAGATCTGACTGAGCAGAATTGGAAGCGCGAAACCCGCCATCATGGTATAAGGATTTCCTGTCGTCATATCCCTTGTACCGTCAAAACTCTTTTTTTGAACTGTATCTTCTGATCGACCCATCGCTCTATCAGCCCACCTGAAATTCTAATTCTTAAAACTGTGGATCGGCGCCGGAATCCTGCCGCCCCGCTCTATAAACGCATCGCAGGAAAACGGATTGACCGGCATAACCGGAGCATAACCGAGTAAGCCTCCAAATTCCACTTTCTCACCAACCTGTTTTCCGATTACCGGAATCAGTCTGACCGCCGTCGTCTTCTGGTTAATCATGCCAATCGCCATCTCATCCGCAATGATGCCTGATATGGTCGCCGCTTTTGTATCACCCGGAATTGCAATCATATCCAGACCGACTGAACATACACAGGTCATTGCCTCCAATTTTTCCAAGGTAAGCGCCCCCGCCGTTACCGCATCGATCATACCCTGATCTTCACTGACCGGAATAAACGCGCCGCTCAACCCGCCGACATAGGAGGACGCCATAACGCCGCCTTTTTTTACCTGATCATTCAAAAGTGCAAGCGCCGCCGTCGTACCGGGTGCCCCCGCATACTCTAAGCCAATTTCATGCAAAATATCCGCGACACTGTCACCAACCGCCGGTGTCGGCGCTAACGACAGATCGACAATTCCGAACGGTACTTCCAAAAGCCGGGACGCCTCTTTTGCCACAAGCTGTCCGACACGCGTCACCTTGAACGCCGTCTTTTTGATCGTCTCACAGAGCACTTCAAAATTTTTCCCGCGCACCTTCTCCAGCGCTGTCTTTACAACCCCCGGCCCGCTGACTCCTACATTGATGACCGCATCCGCTTCCGTCACGCCGTGGAACGCACCCGCCATGAACGGATTGTCGTCCGGCGCATTACAGAATACGACCAGCTTTGCGCACCCCAGGGAATCCTGATCCTTTGTCCGCTCTGCCGTTTCTTTAATCACCTCGCCCATCAGCCTGACCGCATCCATATTCATCCCAGTCTTTGTCGATGCAAGATTCACGGAGCTGCACACGATCTGCGTCCCGGCAAGTGCCTGCGGGATGGAACGGATCAACATTTCATCCGCCTTCGTCATGCCCTTGGATACGAGCGCGGAATAGCCGCCGATAAAGTTCACGCCGACCTCTCTTCCGGCCCTGTCGAGCGTCTTTGCAAGTTCCACAAAATCTCCGGTGCACTTACATGCCGCTCCGCCAACTATGGAGACCGGTGTCACGGAAATACGCTTATTAACAATAGGGATTCCAAACTCTGCCTCAATGTATTCTCCTGTGCTGACAAGCTTTTCAGCAAGCCTCGTAATTTTTTCATAAACCTTATCCGACGTCCGCTGAACACTGCTGTCAATACAGTCAAGCAGACTGATGCCGAGCGTGATCGTACGCACGTCTAAGTTTTCTTTCTCAATCATCTTATTGGTTTCCGCCACTTCAAATATGTTTATCATAGAAACTCTCCATTTCCTCCATATCCGCGTTGCTCCCGCGGCAAAGGTTCCTTTTTATAAAAACGGATGCAATCTGCAAAACAGATGCAAAGCACCTGTTTTCAAATGCGGTGCATCTGAAATCAAATGCGGTGCATTTGATTGAAAATATCCTCCAGCTGGCATTTGATGACAACGCCGATCTCATCTCCGACAGCATTCAAGTCACTGATCACTTCCTGAAACGGCTTCTTCGACCCGCTCATATCTACGATCATCATCATATTAAAGTAATCCTGCACGATGGTCTGCGAAATATCCAGAATATTGATTCCCTGTTCTGCCAGATACGTGCACACCTTTGCAATAATGCCGACCGTATCTTTTCCCACTACCGTAATGATTGATTTCTTCATGATCATTCCCTGTCCTTTCTTACATCCGTATCTATCTGTTCCCCGGAACTCCTGCCGTTCTCCGTCAGGCTGCACCATGCCTCGTCCACTTTTCCGCCCCACACGACCGCATTCCGCTGCCGTTCTTCCTTATGTTTTTTGCGAAAGAAGCAAAACAGCATCACCGCAAAAATCAGCATAATCCCCAAAAACACCGAAAGTATAAACGCGGGCACGCTCTTTAATACAAACAGTGCCGCCAAAATCCCGCAAAATACCAGGACCACACACAGCCATATCACAGTCTGTTCCCCTTTTGTTACCGTAACAGAAGAGGAATAATGATAGGACCTGCCTTTTCGAAATCCTGCGATCTGCCTTTTCATCCTTCTCCATCCTTTCGTTTTGGGAGTTCTCCGTTTCTTTCAGACCTCAATGATCTCCGAGCGCTCGCTGCGCTTTGCAACTAATATCCGAAAATCATCCGCGCGGTATGGGTTATCTCCGTTTGTGATCTCCAGCCGCACCGTCTCATAGGCGAGCTCCGGCAGATTATTCTCCTTACTCAGATGTCCAAGCATGATCGTTTTCATATGATCATGCAGCAGCGCGCATAACAGCTGCCCGGACGCTTCGTTGCACAAATGCCCGTTTTTTCCTAAAATCCTCTGCTTGAGAGGATAGGGATACGGTCCCACCTCCAACATGCGGATGTCGTGGTTTGCCTCCATAATGATCGCATCCATCTGCTGCAAAGATGCCGTCGTCACTTCATCGTAGGTGCCAAGATCGGTTACAACCGCCATCCTTCTGCCGTCACACGCAAACTTATACGCAACCGGCTCCGCCGCATCATGGGAAATCGGAACCGTATTGATGGTAATATCCTTGATCGTAAATTTTTCCTGCTTTCTGATCGGCTGAAACAACGACTCATCAATCTCTCCCAGACTGCCCATGCTTTTCAGCGCGCGGATTGTTCCTGCTGTCGCGTAAACCGGCAGTCCGTATTTTCTCGCAAGCACACCTAAGCCGTTCACATGATCGTTATGCTCATGGGTAATCAAAATGCCGTCAATCTCCCGCATGGAAACGCCGAGCGACTCCACGCCCTCAATGGTTTTCTTACCGCTGATACCCGCATCCACAAGCAGATGCGTACTCTGTGAGCCCACATAAATACAATTGCCGCTGCTTCCACTGGCAATACTGCACATCCTCATTTCCTATAACCGTACCTTTCCGTCAGACGCTTTCCGAATCAATCTAACGCCGGAAAACGGACGTTTTCTTCCTTTCACTTCTCCCAATAGATTTCCAGCTGATCCCCATCCGCAAGCACATCCACATAGCCTGCATTTTCTCCGTTTCTCTTCGTTACGACACAGCTTCCATGCGGCGTTGACAGATCAAAATCAATATAATCAAATACATCAACATAAATATAACTTTTCTTTCCGCTCATCGTGACGGGCGAACCGTTCACAATGACGGTAACGCTCTTCGTCTCTGCAGGCTGCGGTTTACCCTGCGCTGTTTCGGACTGCATTTTACTCTGTGCTGCTTCAGACTGCGGCTTACTCTGTGCTGTTTCAGACTGCATTCTACTCTGTGCTGTTTCAGACTGCGGCTTACTCTGCATCATTTCAGGCTGCACTTCACTTTTTGTTGTTTCCTTTTCCGCTTCTTCAAAAGCCACTCCGGCACTTCCGCTGCCGTCTGATGCGCGCTCCGGTTCCATCCCCGGCTGCTGCATACGCCCCGCACGTTCCAAGCGTTCCGCTTCTGTCAGCCAGCTTTCTGCGGCGGTATCTTCCCCGTACACCTCGTCCGCCGCTTCCCCCCACTCGACAGAAAAGTTTTCATAGACGCGTGTTTTGGAATCCGCCGGCATATGGTTGACTGCCAGACGCAGACTGCTGTTCTCCAGTTCCAAAAATTTCCTAAGCTGCTCTACCGTATAATAATTATTGATCTCAATCACATCATTCTGTTCAATCTCATAATACTCGGACTGCAGCGCGCCGTTAACTACCGCATATTTCGGCAGGTCCATATCCTTTCCGTTCACACGGATGCGGATGGTCGCATGGTACTCCGGCAGCTTTCCGATCGTACACGATGCGGGCGCCCCTGCCGTGGACGGCTCCACATCAATCACATCATTCGCATGAATCGGCGTTGTGATATCCGCAGGCGCACCGTTGACATGGATAACCGCCGCCTCACCCGCCTCTCCGCGGATATGCCTTGTCTTCCCGTCCAATACAAATACCAACTCTTCGCCCCGCTTTGGAAACATATCGGCATTTGGAAATTCCGCCTGCATGGCTGCATCCACAACCGCCAGATGGGAATTATCGTACAGCTTCACACGTTTATGATTCAGCGTGACGTGAATAAAATGATTCCCCTGCTCATAAAAACAAAGGCAAATACCGATCGGCGTAACAAGCAGAGAATCCTTCTTGACATCCTCCTGCACAAAACGGATCTTCTGCATGACTTCCTCTCCGCGGAGCGCCACACGTTCTTTCACGATGTCCAGCTCTTTTGCAAGCGCTTCTTCATAGCCCGGAATCTTACCGCCGCCGCCGACGACAAACACGGCGCTTACCGGCTTCCCGCCGTTTAATTCCTTGATCTTGTCCGCCGCAAGCTTTGCCATTGCATCAATGCGTTCCTGCAGTACGGCAAGCGCATCTTCTCTTGTAATACTCTGCTCCAGCCCCATAATATCACGATAGGTTACGCTTTCTTTTTCACAAATTCCCCGTTTAATCTGCTCTGCCGTGTTGAAATCCACAAGGCAGTGTTGTGCGACCACTTCAGTCAATGAATCCCCCGCAACCGGGATCATGCCATAAGCAACGATACTTCCCTCTTTCGTGATAGAAATATCCGAGGTCCCCGCTCCGACATCCACAAGCGCGATATTAAGCATACGGTACATCTGCGGTATCGCAACCTGAATCGCTGCAATCGGCTCCAATGTCAGATTTACGACCTGAAGGCCGGCAAAACCGACCGCTTTATATAACCCATCCACAACTTCATCCGGCAGAAAAGTGGCGATCATTTCAACCTCGATCCTGCGGGCACGGTGATTTTCCAAATTGCCGATTGGATAATCATTGAGATAATATTTGATTACGGTGGAACCGACACAGTAAAAACGAATATCCGTCTCATTCGATTCGGAAAACTGGCGGTACGCTTTCTCCACGCCAAGCGCCTCCAGCCCGTAAATATCCTCCTCGGTAACATCATGCTCCTCTTCATAATCAATACCAACGCGCACCTTCTCCGTGCGCAGAACCCGCCCTGCTGCCGCAATACACACATCGTTCAGGGTAAGCCCTGTGCTTTTTTGTAGTTCATCTCTCACAAGCGCAATCGTAGAACCGACTTGGGCGATGTCATGAATCTGCCCGTCAAGCATAGCGCGCGTCTCATGTTCAACGGATTTCTGCGCAATGACGATAAATTGATCTCCCGAGCGGTAACCCACCGTTCCAACCACGCTTCTCGTCCCGATATCCAAGCCAAACACCGTCTGCGCGGCATATTTACTCAAGTCCACGTCATCTCCCCCCTAACTGTATATCAATCTGACGGTATGCCTCCTCCGGCTCTCCGCTGTTATCGATCACCACCCGGCAGTGCCGGCGAAAATCTGCTTCCGTCAATTGGCTTTTCATGATGGCATCCGCTTTTGTCTGCGTGTATCCGCGCGTTTCCATAATCCGCCTCCTGCGCACATCCTCATCCGCGTAAATATACCAAAGCTCATCACAGATTTCATCGTAATGCTCCTCGATCAAAAGTGCCGCCTCTATGAAAAAATAATCGGTCTTCCCGGAATCTGCTTCCTTTTTGATCTCCGCTAAAATCGTCCTCTTTACCGCGGGGTGAAGAATTGCATTAACTCCGGCAAGCAGCTCCTGATCATGAAAGATGCGATGCGCCATTTTCTGCCGGTCTATGCTTCCATCTTTCCAAAGCACGTCTGCCCCCAGCAGCCTGACAAGCTCCTCATAACAACTGCTGCCCTTCTCCTGAAGCTGCTTTGCCGTCAGGTCTGCATAAATCACCCGACAGGAATAATGACTCTCTATGTAGGCGAGAAGCATGGATTTTCCGGCTCCTACGCCTCCCGTGATTCCGATAATCTTCATACCCCGACTTCCTTTATTCCCCAGTTCCAAAAGAATCACTATGTGATTTCAAAAGAATCGCTATGTGATTCCAAAAGAATCGCTATGCGATTCTTTGAAGAGTTTCGCTTCCGCGAAGCTCTCATTTTGCCTCATACCAGTTTGTTCCGGTATGAAGGTCAACGGCCAGTTCTACGGATAAATCTGCCGCATGCTGCATCTCCCCTGCCAGTATCTCACGCACGCGCGCTTCCTCCTCCGGCGCGGTCTCAATCAGCAGTTCGTCATGGATCTGCAGGATCAGTCTTGACTGGAGCCTCTCCGTACACAGCCTGTCAAACACATGAATCATTGCAATTTTCATAATATCCGCCGCAGTTCCCTGGATCGGCGCATTCATAGCGACACGCTCGCCAAACTGGCGCTGCATAAAATTAGAAGATTTCAGTTCCGGTATCGGCCTGCGCCGCCCATACATCGTCGTGCTGTATCCATGCTTTTTCGCCTCCGAAACAGCATGATCCAAAAAACGCTTAATGGACGGATAGGTTGCAAAATACTGCTCAATATACTCAGAGGCCTCCTGCCTGCTGATACTTAAATCCTGACTTAACCCGAACGAGCTGATGCCGTACACAATTCCAAAATTGACCGCCTTCGCATTGCGCCTCTGTAAGTCCGTGACCTCCTCAAACGGCGTATGGAAAACCTTTGACGCCGTGATGCGGTGAATGTCCTGCTCCTGATGATATGCCTCGATCAGTTCGTCATCCCCCGACATATGGGCCAGAATCCGAAGCTCGATCTGCGAATAATCCGCATCCATAAAAAGATAACCATCCTTCGGAATGAAACATTTGCGTATCAGTCTTCCGAGCTCGGTGCGCATCGGAATGTTCTGCAGATTCGGCTCGGTTGAGCTGATCCTTCCGGTCGCTGTGATCGTCTGATTAAACGTTGTATGAATGCGGTCGTTCTCATCCACGCATCCGCCCAGCCCGTCCGCATAGGTCGATTTCAGCTTTGCAAGCCCGCGGTACTCGAGCACATCCTTTACAATCGGATTGTCCTCCGCCAGCTTCTCCAGCACATCCGCTGCCGTCGAATACCCGGTCTTTGTCTTCTTACCGCCCTTCATATGCAGCTTCTCAAATAAAATCTCACCGAGCTGCTTTGGAGAGTTAATGTTAAACTGCTCCCCCGCCTGATCATAGATTTGCTGCTCTAAGACATTCATCCGCCCCGACAGCGTATCACCGTAGGCTTTTAACTCCTCCGGCCGGATGCGGATCCCCGCCTTCTCCATATTGCATAGCACATAGGAAAGCGGCATTTCCACGTTCCGGAATAACGTCTCCATCTGCGTATCTGAAAGCCCCGCTTTCAACTTTGGATATGCCAAAAATCCGGTTCTCGCCACATCACACAAATACGCGGCGTATTCCTCCTGTTTCTGCTCATAAGCGTCCCTCTCCGGGAGTTTTCCGAAACGCTCCGCATATCCTGCCATTGTGATTCCCGCATACTCCGCCGCCACATCCTGCGGCTCATAATCATTCTTTAGCGGATTTAAGAGATAAGCGGCAAGCTTGCTGTCAAAAAAGTAACGGCTCACCTCCGCCGACGTGCACGCTTTGCCCAGCCCAAGCAGGGGATACAGCCCCTTACAGTCAAACGCAATAAGCGTCACGCCGCTGTCTCCGGCTGCGAGCGCACCCACGTTCTCCTTTAACGCTGCCTCCTCAAACACCGGCGTACGCGCAAGCCACGCATGCGCCGCATCCGTCACAAGCACCATGACAAGCTGTTCCTCATGTGCCGCAAAATCAAGCTGAAACTGTCCGTCTGCGCCGCTCTTCATGCCTGAAGCATCCGCCTTAAAACCGACGCAGGCGATTCCCGCCATCTTCCTCGCCTTTACTTCCTCAAGAATCTTTTGAAGTTCCGTTAAGCTTGTCAGCTCTTTCAATTCACATACCGCTTCGGAAGCATTCTGTTCATTTCCCGCCTCATCATCCGAAAAGCGCGCCAGATACTGCTTAAATCCAAGCTTCTGAAAATACGGACGGGACTTTTCATTAAAAAACTCACCGACCCGCGCCTTTTCAAAATCATATGGAAATTCTGCATTTATATTGATTGTGGCAAGCGTTTTGCTTAATTCTGCCAAAGCACGGTTTTCTATTAAGCTTTCGCGGATGCTTTTTTTCTCAATCTCATCCACATGCGCATAAATATTGTCAAGCGTTCCGAAACGCACCATCAAATCTGTCGCCGTCTTCTGTCCGACTTTCGGCACTCCGGGGATGTTATCGGCAGTATCACCCATCAGCGCCTTCAGATCAATAAATCCCTGCGGCGTCACCTGATATGCCGCCATGACATCCGCCGCATAATAATCCTCAACCTCGGTTCTTGCGCCCTTGGTCTTTGGAATCCGCACCTTAATATGCTCGGAAGCAATCTGTAAAAGGTCACGGTCGCCGGATACAAGCGATACTTCCATGCCCCGCTCCTGCGCCCTGTTTGCAAGCGTGCCAAGCAGGTCGTCCGCCTCAAGCCCCGCCTGCTCCACAAGACAGACGCCCATCGCCGCAAGAAGCTCCTTCATGACCGGCACCTGCTCACGGAGCTCGTCCGGCATCGGTTTTCTCGTGCCTTTATACGCCGCATAGATCTCATGACGGAACGTCGGTGCATGCACGTCGAACGCAACCGTCAGATATTCCGGTTTCTCTTCCTCCAAAATCTTGAACATAATATTCAAAAAACCGTAGACTGCGTTCGTATGCAGCCCTTCCCGGTTTGTTAAGTCCGGCACACCGTAAAACGCACGGTTTAAGATACTGTGTCCGTCTATCAAAACAATTTTTTCACTCATAAAATGATAATGCCCTTTCTATGGGAGTACCGATGTTCCCCTCAATACAGTACAAAAAAGGAGAGTAAAAAAGAAGCTGCCACAGCGGCAATCTCCGCGCTGAACAAAATCCGGTCAAAGATTTTTTTGCGGTGAACGCGCCGTTTCGTCCAAAGCAGCATGTCCTTTAATTCCTTATTTAAGTCAAACGCGCCGCCGTCCTCTAAGCGGTGCATGCCCTCGCTGATCAGATACTGAATGGCAAGCTCCTCCGTACAGAGCGGGCACTGCTCGATATGTCCGACAAATTCTTCCGTATCGCGCTCGTCCAGTTCCCCCGACAAAAATGATGCGATTCTGCGTTCTGCAGCCGTACAATCCATACCGACTTCCGCCTTTCTATTCTTTCCGGCACATTTATGCGCAAAGATGCGTCCTCATTCCATCTTTAATGGATAGGAAATTTCTCCAATTCCAGAAGAAATGCCAAAGGCATTTCTTCTAAAGAGTCTCCTTCGAAAACTCTTCTTTATGTTATAGGAAATTCCTCGCCTAGAAGAACGCGCAGCGTTCCAGAAGAAATGCCGAAGGCATTTCTTCGAAAGAGTTTGCGGAACGCAAACTC
>DLAJ01000019.1:24644-31147 GCA_002493905.1 Lachnospiraceae bacterium UBA7050
TTCCAGAAGAAATGCCGAAGGCATTTCTTCGAAAGAGTTTGCGGAACGCAAACTCTTTTTTATAGTATACTCCAATTTTGGAGATTAGAAAAGAGCGAGTGCCCGAATCTGCGGCAAAATATCCGCGCAGCTCTCCTCCACGAACATGTCCGCCTGCTCCGGCGTCAGGTACACATATTCCCGTTCCAGATTTTCTCTCCCCGCCAGATAAAATTCTGTAATGTACACACGTCTGTTGTCAAACGCTTTTTCAGAAAACATATCCATATAATGATTCTCAAACCCGATAAGTCCCCTGTAAATCTGAAACGCCCGGAAATCAGGATGCTTTTTCAAATAAAGAAAGTCCAGATCATACCAGTCCCGTTTCAGTTCCTCCCATACAAATGCATTCAAATCCTTTGCAGCCCGGTCCGGGTAAGCCGCCAGACTCCTTTCGTACACATTCTGCTTCCACAAAATATCGGTCATCAGATGCGTCAGATAGCCAAGATAAAACGAATATTGCTCCCTCGTGTATCCCGTCTGTTTCTCCTTCGTAAAATACTGCGCAAGAAACCGGTCAATGCGTATGACCTTAGAACTGTCTCCATTCCCTTCCCTGTCTGCACAAGGCTCCTCATAATGCGATGCGGCCTTATTCGGCGTAAAAACACTCCAATCCGCATTCGGTTCGCCGCTGTCGGGCGCAATATTTCCCATGATAAAATGCCCTGCGCTGACGTCCGGCAGTTCGTCAAGAAGCCGGTCCGCAATGCGCAGGTGTACCATCCATGAAGCCATGCAATTATCCTCCCACCAAAAAGCTGTGAAGTATCTGAGTCTCGCGGCATTCGTCAGAGCCCTTCGGACTTTGACTCATCACCCGAGGAAACGAACGCTGTCACGCTTTGCGAGCCAGCTTATCGCAATAAAAAGAACAGGTTATACCGAAATCTAACCTGTCCTCTCCTGCCGGCAGTGGGACTTGAACCCACACGGTGTTGCCACCAACAGATTTTGAGTCTGCCTCGTCTGCCATTCCGACATGCCGGCATGCCTGCACCGAAAACTATACTACCATAAAAGCGAAAAAATGGCAAGCAGTTTCCCTGCAGAATTGAGTAAAGTCGTAACAGTTCGATTGGAATGCGGAACTGTTATGAAAGTCTATATATTAAAATCCAGCTTGCCGTAAAAATCAAGCCCGTCGAAGGTTCTGAAATAATCCTGCGGCGTCTCGGCACGGCGGATCAGCTTCACCTCACCGTTTTCTTTTAACAGTAATTCCGCCGATTTTAATTTTCCGTTATAATTATATCCCATTGCAAAGCCGTGCGCACCCGTATCGTGGATGACAAGGTAATCTCCGATCTCTATTTCCGGCAGCATCCTGTCTAAAGCAAATTTATCATTATTTTCACACAGAGAGCCGGTCACATCATATTTTCTGTCACAGGGCGCGTTCTCCTTTCCCAGCACTGTGATGTGATGATAAGCGCCATACATTGCCGGACGCATCAGATTCACCGCACAGGCATCTACGCCGATATACTCTTTATGTGTATGCTTCTCATGGATTGCCGTCGTCACAAGCGCGCCGTAAGGTCCGGTCATAAAGCGCCCCATCTCAGTGTAAATCGCGACATTCCCCATGCCCGCGGGAACAAGCACCTCCTCATAAACCTTTCGTACGCCTTCTCCGATCACGCGGATGTCGTTCGGCTCCTGATCCGGTCTGTAAGGTATACCGACGCCGCCCGAAAGATTGATAAACGCGATATGCGCGCCCGTCTCATTCTGAAGCTTGACCGCCTGCTCAAACAAAATCTTAGCAAGCATCGGATAATATTCGTTCGTTACAGTATTACTTGCCAAAAAAGCATGGATGCCAAAATGCTTCACGCCCTTTTGCTTCAACATGCGGAAGCCTTCAAAAAGCTGCTCTGTCGTAAACCCGTATTTCGCATCTCCGGGATTATCCATAATGCCGTTACTCATCTTAAAAAGCCCGCCCGGATTATAGCGGCAGCTGATCGTTTCCGGCAGCCTGCCAAGCGTCTGCTCCAAAAAATCAATATGCGTAATATCATCAAGATTAATGATGGCGCCAATGCGGTCCGCAAACTCGTATTCCTTTGCCGGCGTATCATTGGAAGAAAACATGATCTCTCCCTCCCCCGCCCCCATTGCACGCGCAAGCATCAATTCCGTCAATGACGAACAGTCAAATCCACATCCAAACTCCCGCATAATATCAATAATATACGGATTCGGCGTCGCCTTGACCGCAAAATATTCCCTGAATCCCGGATTCCATGAGAACGCTTCCTTCACGGCCTTTGCATTCTCCCGAATGCCCTTTTCATCATAAATGTGAAACGGAGTCGGATAAGTCTTTACAATCTCCGCAATCTGTTCTTTTGTCACAAACGGTCTTTTTTCCATATGATGTCCTTCCTAAATGTTCTCAATCTGCCAGTCAATCGGTTCTAAACCATTGGCAGTCAAAAAATCATTCGTTTTACTGAACGGCCTGCTCCCAAAAAATCCGCGGTACGCAGAAAGCGGACTCGGATGGGGCGCCTCTAAAATCAAGTGTTTTGGATTATGAAGCATCGCTTTCTTGCGCTGTGCAGGCGTTCCCCACAAAATAAATACAATCGGCCGGTCCTGTTCATTCAATATACGGATCGCTGCATCAGTAAATTCCTCCCAGCCAATACCTCTGTGTGAATTTGCCTGATGCGCCCGGACGGTCAACACCGTGTTGAGCATCAAAACCCCCTGTTTTGCCCACTTAACCAGATAGCCGTTATTGGGAATCTCACAGTCAAGATCGTCGTGCAGCTCCTGAAAAATATTAACCAGAGAGGACGGAATGTCCACATCCGGTTTCACGGAAAAGCAAAGTCCATGCGCCTGCCCGACATTATGGTAAGGGTCCTGTCCTAAAATAACAACTTTTACCTCATGCAGCGGCGTTAAATGAAACGCATTAAAAATATCATCCGAGGGCGGAAAAATCGGTCTCGTCTGATACTCTTCCACAATCGTCTGATGTAATTTTCGATAGTACGGCTTGCGAAACTCAGGACTCAAAGGTTCCAGCCAGTCATTGCTGATCGCCGGCATCGTATCATCTCCATTTCATTTGTATCTTATCGAACACACTGTCTGCCAGATTTTTTAGAGACGCACAGGAATGCCTCGGTCAGACAGATATTGCTTCACTTCTCGAATCTCCAATTCCTTAAAATGAAATAAGGATGCTGCAAGCAGCGCATCCGCGCCGCCGTCTTTTACCGCGTCATAAAAATGAGAAAGTTCTCCCGCTCCTCCTGACGCAATAACCGGAATGGAAACCGCATCGCAGACCGCACGCGTCAGAGCAATATCATAGCCCTCCTTCGTTCCGTCACAGTCCATACTGGTAAGAAGAATTTCTCCTGCACCGAGCTCCTGCGCTTTCACCGCCCATTCAACGGCATCCATGCCCATATCGACGCGGCCGCCGTTTTTGTAAATATTCCAGCCACCATCCGCATTTCTTTTGGCATCAATCGCAACCACTACACATTGGGAACCAAATTTATCCGCCGCGTCACTGATGAGCCGCGGATTCATGATCGCTGCGCTGTTAACGCCAACCTTATCCGCACCCTCGCGTAAAACCGCCCGGAAATCATCGACCGTACGAATACCGCCGCCGACCGTAAACGGAATGAATACTTTCTCCGCCACTCTCCGCACCATGTCTACGACAGTCGCCCTCCCGTCCGAGGACGCTGTAATATCCAGAAAAACAAGCTCATCCGCTCCCGCCTTGTCATACGCCTCGGCAATAGCGACCGGATCACCCGCATCCGTCAGATTTACGAAATTGACACCCTTGACAACGCGCCCGCGATTGACATCAAGACACGGAATGATTCTTTTGGTATGCATTGTTTTCATTTGGAAGTTTTCGCTGCTCAAAGGAATTCCCTCATCTTCCCAATTTGTTCTATATTCTGCAATTTATACTAACCTGAAAAACCAGCTTAAGAATTTATTCAGACACGATTCCGATAAAATTTCGTAAAATCTGCAGTCCTGTTTCCGAGCTTTTCTCAGGATGGAACTGACAGGCAAACACATTGTCCTTTTCCACCGCAGCATGAATTTCCACTCCATACTGCGTCTTTGCCGCCACAATCTGTTCATCCCCTGCTTTCAAATAATAGGAATGAACAAAATACACATAACTGCCATCCCTGATTCCATCAAACAGCCTGCTCTTTCTCGGAAACGAAAGCGCATTCCACCCAATATGAGGCACTTTCAATCCTTTGGACTCCGGAATACGAAGGATATCACCTTTTAAGATTCCTAATCCATCCACACCCGCATTCTCGTCGCTTCGTTCAAATAAAAGCTGCATGCCGAGACAAATCCCCAAAAAAGGAGTTCCTTTATCAACCACATGCCGAATGGTATCCACTAAATGGTATTGATACAGTCTGCTCATAGCGTCGCCAAACGCTCCGACCCCCGGAAGGACTACTCCCTGAGCTGATTTTATTTTTTCCGCATCACGCGTAATACATACCTTCTCCCCTAAAAATTGGAAGGCCTTCTCCACGCTCTTTATATTTCCCGCATCATAATCAATGACCGCTATCATGACCGCTCCGTCTTTCTCTATTTCCCAATATAGTCCTTACTGCAGTACTGCGTTTCCGTTTTGTACTTCACCGCTGTACAATACTTCTCCATCTCCCTGCGACAGCGATTCTCCGGGTACATTGCCGTTGGTATCTCCCTGCATTTCCTGATCCGCTGCATTGCCGTCAGAACCACCCTGCATTTCCTGATCGGAAGCATCCGCTCCAAGGCCTGCATCCACATTGTTTTCCGGCGCGTCTGTATTCGCAGTCTGACCCGCCGCTTGATTTGGCATTTCGCCGCTCACACCGGCGTTCTCTTGAAACGGATCGTCCCCGATCATCTCATTCTCTTCCGGCAGCGCATCCGGTAGATCAGAGCCGGCATTTTCAATCCTGCCTTCATCGGCAGCATGATTCATACCGTCCGGCATCCCGTTCTGCGATACTCCAGGTGCAACAAACTCCGTGCCGTACACAAGATAATACAGTCGTTCATTGTAGCTCAGATCGTCTAATGCAAAAATATCAATGGCTTCCTGTTCATCAACCTGATACTGCTGTTCCAGCACAGAAAGTATCTGGGCATAGATAGTATCCATTTCCCCAAGCGCGCCATATTCCTCTGCTAAGACACGGTTGGACTGATAATAATGAACCGCCAGCATCAATTCATTCAATGCCGCCATTTCCTTATCCATTCCCATATATACCAAATAGTTATCCAGCTTGCCCTGCATATTTAGGATCATACGGCTCCGCATATATAGAATATAGTCACTGTCACTTAAATCCTTTCCCTGCAGATTCTGGTATACCGTTAAATAATCCTGCTCATAATAAGCCTCACGCGCCTTCTTTAAGTCTTGCTGCTGTGGAATAACAAAACAGAGAATTACGATCACAGCCAGCAGAGTAAAGCAGAATGCAAATATAGAAAATACTTTTCCCCTTGGCAGTTTCTTCTTCGGGACTGCCTTCTCTTCCTCTTCCTTTTCTTTGCGTTCCCTCTCCTTTTGTTCCTTCTTCTCTTTCTTCTCTCTTTTCTTTTTCTCCTTTGCAGCCTTCTTCTCGTCTACAGGTGCCTCCTCGTCATCTTCCCCTTCGGACTCCTGTTTTGAACCTTCTTTTCCCTTTTTCCCTTTTTTCGCCTTCTTGGATTTTTTATTTTCGATCTTTTCATTTTCCACCGTGGCAATCACTTCACGGTTCTCGTCCGATACTTCCATTTCCTGAAGCTGATCATCGTCTTCCTCCTCAGTCTCTTCAAAAAGAGTATTGAGCAGTTTCGAGAAAAAGCCGGGCTCCTTCGGTTCTTTTTCTAAAGAACCATTTTCCTGCCCCATTGCAGCTTCTTTTTTCTGTTTCTTTACTTTCTCCTTTTTGCCCTTTGCTTT
Source organism: Lachnospiraceae bacterium UBA7050 (assembly GCA_002493905.1). Classification (GTDB taxonomy): domain Bacteria; phylum Bacillota; class Clostridia; order Lachnospirales; family Lachnospiraceae; genus DLAJ01. Next base: position 30,667 of record DLAJ01000019.1, read on the forward strand.
TGGCTTCTTTGCCCCCTCTGCCTCGTTTTCTCCAGCAGATGGTGGCTGCTCCACAGATATATCGTCCAAAGAGCCGATGGTCCCAGCTTCTTCGCCATCGCCGCCTATTGGTACATCTGCTGCTTCTTTTGACTTTTTACCAAAACGCTTCTTCTCTTTCTTTGTCTTTTTCTTTTTTGTCCCGGACGTGTTTTCCTCTTCAGGTGCTGCTGTTGGAAGCGTACCATCCAGCACATGTTCGTCATGGCTGCTCTCAAGCTTCTCATCATCGGATACACCAGCCAGCCCCAACAGTTCATCGATCTCCCTTTGGATTGCCTCATCCTCTTCTGTAGACGCCCCGTCGTCTTCTGACATTCCTCCATAAGACATCAGCTCATCGCTCTGCAGACTGTCTAGCGACAACAGATCATCCTTTCCTCCGGCATAGTCCTCCAGCGGCGGCTGCTCTTCCTCGCTCTGCAGACTGTCTAACGACAAC
>DLAJ01000044.1 GCA_002493905.1 Lachnospiraceae bacterium UBA7050
GAGCTAAAGACCGAAGTCGGCAGGCTGAGAACAGAAGTCGACGAACTAAAAGCGGAGTTCCGGGAACTGCAATCTGAAGTTGGAGAATTAAATATTCGGGTAAGTGCTTTGGAGGGTGAGATCAACAGAATCAAAGTTGAAAGCCAGTCCATGAAAATAGAAATTCAGGATTTGAAGCAGCGCGTTATTAATATCGAACTCATTATAGAAAACGAAATTCGGGTTCACATTATGCGGATTGCCGAAGGTCACATGGGGCTGAAAGAAAATTTGGACGAAGCAAGAAAGCCGAGTAAAGAAATGGAAAAGCTGACGCTGAGGGTTGGCGTATTGGAGTCAGATGTGAGAATACTAAAAGAAAAATTTGCATAGAAAACGTTAAGAAGCGCCCCTAATAAGGGCGCTTCTTTGGCTGAAATAGTCAGAATTGCGCAACACAGACGGTCGTAAGCTTTATCTTGTGCATTTTTAATAAAAAACAATAAAAATGTTGAAAAATATTGGCATTTTGATGGAAGAGGTGTATAATGAAAAGCAACAAAGGGTTGCGGAGAGACAGCAGATGGTTGTCAATGTGATTTAACCAGTCCGCGAGTAGGGGCGGACTGCTTAAATAAGAGGGGGAGACTCCTAAGTGGAAATGCCGGCTTATCGGCGTTTCCTTAGAAATCACAATCAAAAAGGAGAGAAAGAATATGAAAAAGAAGAAAATGAATGACAAGGGCTTCTCGCTTGTCGAGCTGATCATCGTAATCGCCATCATGGCAATCCTGATCGCGGTATTGGCGCCGCAGTACTTAAAGTTTGTAGAGAGATCCAGAAAGTCCGCAGACAGAGATACGGTTGACCAGCTTGTAAGAGCAGTACAGATCGATTATGCTGATCCGGAGACTACCAATAACCCTACGGGAACGATAACGGTAACCAATAAGTCTACGGCAGTAACCGTATCGAATGCAGACGGTGATCTGTATAAGATTTTGACGGCTGCAGGCATTAATAATATTGTTCTCAAATCCCATGAGTGGGAAGGAGCCGCTACGGTTGCGGATGGGGATGCGATTTATATCCATCTGAAACTGAATGATAATGGAAATATTGATTACTGTGTAGATGGAAATGCGACTGCACCGGCTACGTTTTCTACTACGATCAAAGACGGAACAGGAACAGATGCGAAGCTGATCACGGAATAAGAGAACAGATTTTTCCGGCGCAATAGCTTTAGAAAGAGATAAGCAGCTGCCGTTCCCGCAGAATTGAAACAGAATTCTGCGGGAACGCAGATACTTATTTTCCGGGGAAGCATTGACCTATGTTTTGACCCGGAAGGAAAGAAGGCGAGCGTAACCCTACGCGCAAACCTACAGAAATTGTGAATACAAATGAGGAAACCCGTGGACGCAAAGAGAAGCTGCGCGGGATTGGCCTCAGCACCAACATCACATGCAGTACATCATACATTTGCAAAGAAGGCAGAAGATAAACTATGACAGCACCCGATATCCTGCTCGGCGTCGTAATCTTTTTATATGGGATCGTGATCGGCAGTTTTTGCAATGTCTGCATTTATCGGATTCCGGCAAAAGAAAATATCGTAAAAATTCGTTCGCATTGTATGAGCTGCGGCTATCAGTTAAAGTGGTATGATTTAGTGCCGCTTGTCAGCTTTGCCGCATTGGGTGGGAAATGCCGCAAATGTAAGCAGAAGTTATCCGTCCAGTATCCTCTGATTGAGGCTCTGAACGGAGTCTTGTATGTAGTGGTCTTTTATGTGAATGGAGCAAATGTAGATTCGATACTCTACTGTCTCCTGACCTCAGCACTTTTGGTGCTGAGCATAATCGATTTTAGGACCTATGAGATTCCTTTTGGGATCAATCTTTTTATACTGGCACTGGGGCTGATTCACCTTGCGCTTCATTTGGACGACTGGCTTTTATGGGGAATCGGCTTCCTTGCTGTCAGTTTATTCCTCTACATACTTTATCTGCTGTCAAAGGGACGTGCGATCGGCGGCGGCGATATTAAGCTGATGGCGGTCTGCGGTCTGATACTTGGCTGGAAAAAGATTCTGCTTGCATTTCTGATCGGATGTATTATGGGGTCCGTGATCCACATTGCGCGTATGAAAGTAGTAAAGGCGGATCATGTATTGGCGATGGGACCTTATCTGGCTGCGGGAGTCTGGATAGCCCTGTTATGGGGAGATATGCTGATTTCGTGGTATACAGCGTTGTATTCCTGAAAAGTAAATAAATATGCACAAGGCAGGCAACTACGGGACATTATCACTGTGGTTTTTTTGCATTGTATAGGGATGAAACAGCGTGTGCGAAGCTGTGGATTGTCGGGAGGCAGTCCGTAGGCAGGGCAGTTCACAGCTTTGTATACGACAGAAAATTTCCAAATTGAAGGGGGAAACATACACATGGCAAAAGTCCTGAGCATGGAGATCGGTTATTCGCTGATCAAGATCATTGAGACCGATTTCAGGGTAAAGAGTCCTAAGATTTACCGGTGCGTGAATCTTCAGACGCCGGAAGGAATCTTAAATGACGGCGAGTTACATGTAACAGATGAACTCGTAGCGCTCATCACGGATGCACTTATGGCGAATACCATGAAAACAAAGCAGGTTGTTTTTACGGTTACGTCGTCTAAAATTGCAAGCCGTGAGGTGATTCTGCCAAATATTAAGGAAAATAAAGTGGCGACAGTTGTACGCGCAAATGCGTCCGACTATTTTCCGGTCGATATCAGTCATTACGAGATCGCCTATGCATCGCTTGGCATGGTCGGCGAAGAGAAAGATAAGATGCAGCGCAAGGTTATGGTGTTTGCCGCGCCGCAGGCACTCCTCGAAGGCTATCAGACGCTGGCGGAGCGCTGTGGACTGACTCTTGCTGCTATGGATTACAGCGGGAATTCCGTCCTTCAGGTCATCCGGAAAGAATGCGGGGAAGGCATTCAGATGGTGATTAAAGTTGACGAGCGCTCCTCTATTATTACAGTTTTGGAAAATGGTCAGCAGATACTGCAGAGAAGTATCCCATACGGCGTGGACGAGGCAGTTGGAACACTGATCTCCACACACGTATATGGAGAATTGGATTATAAACAGGCGTTGGAGCTGCTTCGGCGAAAGACCTGCGTGAACCGCACGCTGCGGGCGAGGGTGGACATTGCGGATTCCGATGAGGAGGACAGTGAGCTGGACGAGGGCGAACAGTTTGCGCTTGCCAGACAGCAGACGACCGCAGTGCTTGAAACGTTGATCAGCGGTATAGCGCGCGTGGTTGATTTTTACAATTCACGCAATTATGGGAAACAGATTGAAAAAACGTATCTGACCGGATTGGGCGGGGATTTCAGCGGACTCAGCAAACTTTTGACGAACGAGCTTGGCATGCGTATCGTTGTGCTGACGAAGGCGGAAGGGTTTAATATCGCGAAAGCGTTCCGGGAGACCGGCTTTGGCGGGTATATTGCATGCTTAGGCGCGGCGGTATCTCCGCTTGGCTTTATGCCGTCGAAGGATACGGAAAAGAAGGAAAAAGGGAAAGTGACCTTAACGCCGCTGTTAGCAGTTTCGGTATTAATTCTCTGTCTGATTATTTCAATCGCATGGTTTGTTGTTGCATACCTGCCATACAGGCAGGCTGCCGTGGACAATGAACACTATCGGGGACAGGTGCAGGAGCTGGCTCAGTATGTACCTGATTATCTGGAATATACGACTACCAAACAGGCGTATGATTACATGTTTATGGCATTTGGACAGACGCAGCTTGAGACGCGCTATCTTGTCGAATTTATTGAAGAGATGGAACAAAAAATGCCGCATGCGTTTTATATCAGCACGCTTCATGTCAACGCGGAAGGCTTTTCGATGAATGTGACTGTGGCGACAAAGCAGGAAGCAGCAGAATGTATCGAACAGCTTCGGACATTCGCGAGCATAGGCGGCTTAGGCGTCAACGGAATTTATGACAACCGCCAGGCTGTCTTCGTAGACGTGGACGGCGACGGAATACCGGATATGGTAAACGGCGATGAAATCTTGGCGGTTGGTGGAAATGCTGATGGTCAGAATGATCTTGAGATTGCGGGACAGGGCGTGACCTTCAGCGTGGAAGGCGTGTTTTCCGGATTAGGAGGGCTGAACAGCCTTTTTGGTGACGAAAGCGCTGAGGATGGCACTCAGAATGCGGAAGGCTACAATGCGGAGAACGGACTGCGGCAGGAAGGCGGCGGAACGTCCGATACGGGAAATGCGGACAGCGATGAGGAATTAGAAGAAGCAATCAGCGAAATTAACGGCGGCGAGTGAAAAAAGGAGAAAGCGGCATGAAAGTGACAAAACAACAGGTGAATGTGCTGATCATGGTACTTGGCGTCGTTATTATCGCATTGACGTATTTTTACGGCGTTCAGAAATTAAATGAAAAGACGGAGGCGCTCGAAGCGGAAAACGGACAGCTCCGCAATGAGATCAATACACTCCAGGAGCTTCAGCTCAAACAGAACAGCTACATAGCCGATACAGAAATGATGAAGGGATTGTGCGAAGTCATTGCGGATATGTTTCCGTCCAGAATTTTGACGGAAGATGAAATTATGTATGCGGTAAAACTTGAAAATCAGGTTGGGTGCTATTTCTCTTATGTGGGGACGCCGGTTACGCAGAATATTGAAATTCCGCTTGGTGAAAAAGAGAATATTCTTTCAGGCTTAACGGACGTTACGGGGGCCATTGCCCAGAATTCGGCGATCAACGAGGAACAGGTGTATAATGTGGACGGAATCATGCTTGGCAATGCAGCTTCCTCCAATAATTTTGTATGTACCTATGATCAGTTTAAGCAGCTTGTTACGCTGATAGTGGAAAACCCGGACATGCGGAGCATAGATGAAATCAGCCTGTCTTATGACAATGCGACGGGCAGTCTGACCGGAACCATGACGATCAACTATTATTCTATGAGCGGAACGGACCGGAAATATGAACTGCCGCAGACCGGTGTAGCGGGATATGGCGTAGATTGTATCTTCGGTGCAGTCATCAGACAACAGGAGCCGGCAGCACCGCTGGCGGAAGATGTGACAGAGGGAGAAGCGGAAGAATGAGATTTCCCTGCGGCAGGTCACGGCGGCGGGGGTAAAGATGTGAGCCGGGAATGACGAAATCAGTATAAGGAGCGGCAAAGCCGGCGGATGCAAAAGCATGGAGCGGTAAAGCATACGCGGCGGCAAATCAGACGGGATAGGATAAGGAAGCAGTCATGAGTGCATGGACAAAGATCAGACAATTTCATAGAAGAGGGCGAAAGCCGCTTCGCGCTGATCAAAGGGGATTTACGCTTTTGGAAGTGCTGATTGCCATGTTCATATTGGCGATCATTGCTGTACCGATCTGCCGCGTCTATGTGCAGGCGGCGCGCACAAATGCGAAAGCGAGAAAACAGGCGAGTGCGACTGCAGTTGCGGAAAACACAATGGAGGGAATTAATGCGTTTTCCTATGAAGATGTCGTAAAGCAGTTTGATCCCGTACTGACGCCGGATGGAGAGTTCTTAATCTGCCAGAATGTTGCGCCCGGAGGACGTGTGCTGATGGGGGGCGGCTTGGGGGAAGATGGAAGAGCTGTTTACGCGCTGAAAGGTGTCCATGAGGATGTGTATGATTTTGACGTGAGAGTGACGATTGACCCCTCGGTTTATGCGCGTGAGAATGAGTTGGACGACCCGAAGGTCAACGACTATGAGCTGGTCTCGATGGCGGGGTATAATAGTGCGAAAGATTATCTGTATGTGTTGGAAGAAGGATCATTGAGAAGCCGTTATGGTTTGGAGTATGATACGGTTTATAATCAGGTGAACCGGAAACTGCAGCTCACTGTGACGAAAGAGGGAGCCGGTGATGACGCAGGGATTGTTGTGAGTATGAAAGCTGCATACTGGAGAAACGGGGAACCGGAGCCGACGTCGGATGCAATGCTGGAGCCCTGCGGTGCGCAGCGCTTTGAGGGTGAGGATGCGCTTCGGAGTGTATACTTGTGTTATGAACCCAATTATGCAGCAGGTTATGGCAGCGGAAAAGACCAGATTGAAATTATTAATATGGACAATGTGGAGTTTGATCTGTATCTGATCAAACAGAGCTGCCCGACGTGGTCGGATTTGGGGGTGCGTGAGGAGATGTATGCGCCGGAGGTTACTGTTCGGGAGGGACAGTGGGCGTCTGATGATCAGGGTTCTTATGTGCAGATTTATCACAATTATGGAACAAATCTGGCGGCTGATGAGAGCCATGCTGCAATTGATCCGGAGATCAGTGACGTGAAAGCGTCATACCATTACAGGTATCGGGACACGGCAGGAAATCCGGGAAGCGCGGACGGAAAGCAGTCGGATACTGATTTGTCACAGACGCTTCATATCGGAAGCTCTGCTGTCCATAAGGAAAAGCGGTTCCGTATGTTTTCGGTGACGGTTGAGATTTATGAAGCGGGTGCCTTTGATGAAGACTTTGACGGAAGCACAAAGCCGCGTATTACTGTGTTATCTAATCAGTAAGCGGGCACATATGTCGAGGATAAAATTTCTGTGATTTGGAGGAACATCATGCCGGACAGAAGCAGAGTCAGGGACAGACAATTTCATAAAGATAACCGGGGCTCAACACTGGTCGTTGTCATTGTGGCAATGCTGCTGCTCTGCACGCTGGCAAGCATTATTCTCTATACCACTTATGTCAACTATACGATCAAGACGACCGAACTTCACTCAACGGATAATTTTTATACGGCAGAGTCCATCATGGAAGAGATTAAGGCGGGATTGGAACTGGAGGTATCCAATGCCTATACGGATGCGTATCTATTTATTATGCAGAACTATCATTCGAGTGATGATACGGGAGAGGTGCTGCGTACCACAAATTTTCAGACCCGCTATATCAATTATTTGAAAGATAAATTTGATCCGGACCGTGACGAATCCATGGAGCCGGAAATTTTGCTTGATTATGTTTCCTATGAAACAAAAACAGGTGCGGAGGCAGTGTTCTCAGACGGCTCCAAGGCAAAATTGGAACTGGTGCCGGCAGACGGGAAATCGCTGGTAGCTTATACGGACGGTATCTGGATAAAGGGACTGAGGCTGACCTATACGGATCAGAACGGATATGTGGCGGTGATCACGACGGATATTGCCCTGAAGATACCCAATATGACCTTTGAGGAGCAGAACAGTCTTCCGGGCGTACTCTCTTATTCACTGATTGCCGATAAGAAGCTGTATTTAGGCATCAGTGACACGGTTATTGATGGTCATTATGTTCCTGTGGGCGGTACTTATACAGTGCGCGGGAGCGTGTACGGCGGAAAGAATGGAATTTCCGTGAGCAACAGCCGGGCAAAATTTGAAGCGGCGGAAGCTGGCGGGTCATACGTAGTAGTAACCGGCGGAAATGTGGAGGTGCAGGGCGCCCAGAATCCTGACGGGAGTTTTGACGCAGGATTTACGACAACCGGTAATGCTTCGCTGTGGGCGGATGGAATTATGGTGGACTCAAGCGAGCTGAATCTGTCGGGAGAAAGCTATGTGCAGGACGATCTGACGGTAAATGGAAAAAACAGCAGCATTGTTCTTTCAGGACAATATTATGGCTTTGGCTATCAGAGTGTATCCACGGCGGCACACGGTCCTAAGGACAGCAGTTCTATTCTGATCAATGGGACTGGAATTACGCTCGATCTCTCAGCGCTGACGGTGCTCGATCTTGCGGGTCAGGCATATATCGGCACGACGGATGCAGACGGAGACGGTATTGAGGACGAGGCGCAGACGATCGTGGCGGATGACGGGACAGAGTATGATACATCGGGAAATCAGACCGTACGTATGGGGGAATCGCTTTCGGTACGGAGCAATCAGCTCGCATATCTCGTACCGCCAGAGTGCATCGGATATATTGACGGAGAGTGTGTAGTCGGTACGAATCCGATTACCTTAAACCAATATCAGGAGTTTCAGCAGGCAGCTGCAGCTCCAGGGGTAGTCAGCAGTCTGGAGGTGGATCTGACCAAGGCCGAACTGGCTGGCGAGACGATGGCAATGACGTTGAGGGATTATGGTGCAGCATGGCAGAAAGTATTCTATCAGGCGGCGGGTGCCGGAAATAATGCGTGGGTTTATTATTATCTGACCTTTAATTCCGCTGCGCAGGCGAATGCATTCTTTGTTGACTATTACAGTCAGAATAAGGCTTGGATGAACAGCTATCTCGGCAATTATCTTCATGCGTACCGTGTCCCGGCAGACATGGAAAAATTGAATCTTGCCGGAAATGCGGTCTATTATGATGAGAGCACGGGGGAATTCAGCTTACAGCCTGCCAGCTCATGGGAAAATCCGGAGGATATGCTGGGGCTTTTGGCTGATTATGAGCGCTGCTCTAATACGAATAAGGCGCTTAATATGAACCTGACAATGAATTATGCGGCGCTGACGCAGGATCAGCTTGACCGTGCGTCCGTCTTTGAAAATATTGTAGACGTGGATAAACTGCGCGAGTATATGGGAGGCAGCAGCGCGAAGGAAATTATTGCAGCAGGCGGACAGAAAGTGCTGCTGATTGACAACGCGGACGGTGCAGGCGCAGTTGTCGGTGCGAGCACAAGTGTGTACGAGGTCCCGGAAGATTCGGATGTGAAGGTGGTAATCGCAACAGGTGATGTTCGTGTGAACAGAAATTACCGCGGTATGATTTTATCAGGCGGACAGATTTTTGTGACAAACAGCGCAGTGCTGGAGCCTGATCCCGATGCAGTCAGTCTTGCGCTGCAGGCGGACAGCGGGCGGCTGCTTGCGTGCTTCTGGGAGGGAAAGAAAATTGCAGGCGAAGGGACACCGACACCGTCTCCGGGAGAAGAGGAAAGTGAAGTAGTCGGTACGGATGAACTGGTGGTGTACCGGAATTGGAAGAAAGACTAGGTGACAGGAAAGCCGGAGGCTGAACTGTCCGATGACTAGGGAGGACTGGCGGTCTATGAGAGATGAGCGGGGGTTCTCATTGGTAGAACTGATTGTGGTTATTGCCATCATTTCCATTATTGGTGCCGGCGCATACAGCATGCTCGGACTTTTGAACGGTAAATATGCGAAGGAATGCGCGACGAAAACACAGTCGGCGCTTTCACAGACAAAGGTTGCCGCGATGAGCAAGTCAAAGGGTGCTGCACTTTATGATGTATATATCCGTATTTATACCGCTGCCGACGGTTCGGTTTTTGTGGACAGTGTTACGGGGCGCGGTACGGCGGAGGAAGTACGGATGACGGAAAAAATCGGAAATGCCAAGGTAACGGTCAGCGCCGTGAAAGGCAGTGCAGGAACGGACGCGTCGGATACGGTAGTGACGCTTGATGCATCGAACGAGATCATCATTGCCTTTGACAGAGCGGACGGTACATTCAATGAAGTTGTAAGCTCCGAACCAACAGGTATAGCGGGCTCTACGCCAGCGAAAGAAGCAGATACCTATTGGAAGAAGCTGGTGTTTTCGCAGGGAAGCGTAGAATATGTGTTGGAGCTGGTACCGCTTACCGGCAAATTTACATTATCAAGGAATTGAGCGGACAGCATTTTTGCGGAGAATGCAGAAGAATGCTTCTGGACAGAAACGGCTATAAAGAACTGAGGCTTAGGCATTGTGGCAGTTAAGGGCATAAGAATCTGAGGGAAGAACATTGAAGCAGAAAAGCAAAAAGGTTAGCGACAACTTTATAAGAAACGCGAATAGCGGGCTGACACTTGTAGAGGTCATTATTGCGCTTGCGATCATGTCTATCGTGCTTTTTGCGGCACTTCAACTAGTTTTAAGCGGGACAAAGATGTATACCAAGACGAGCGAAAGTGTGGATGCACAGACGGAGGCCCAGTTATTGGAGAGTCAGCTAAATAATCTGATTGTGGATGCAGAGTGCTCGGTGTATGCATGTGAAAGTGCAGATCCGTCTGCACCCGTCACGGACGACGTGAGCGGTTTTTCAGCAGATGCATACATAAAGGTGTTCAATACATCACTTGCATATTATATCGCGTGGGACAGGGTGGAGTCCAAAGTATATTATTTAGAGAAAAACGTAACGGATGGCAGTGTGGAAGAATTGTCCGATGCGGAAAAGAGCAGTTTTTCTGATTGGTATCTGATGGGGGAGAGTGTTACCGCGTTTTCACCGGATTCTTCCCATATCGCAGAGAAACAGCGCCTTGTCACGATCGAAATCAGGGTTGAAAAGGGGAATGTTCATTACGAGACGGTTCAGAATGTTTCCCTGCGTAACAACGTGCTTGAGTCAAACAATCCGGAAGAAATTTATCCTGATGATGATGTGGAACGTGGGGAAACGATCACGGAAGTTCAGATATCTCCGCGGGCCCCGGCAGTCAACAGGGGAGCATCCGTGGAATTTCATGCGCTGGTGAAGAGCGGGGGCAGCACAGCCGCTTCCCAGCAGGTGGATTGGAAAGTGAACGGGGCGGTTTCGGCGGGAACGACGATTAGTGATGCGGGTGTTTTGACCATTGCAGCGGATGAGAGCGCGGCAGTTGTTACAGTAACGGCGACTGCAAAAGGAACGGATGTTTATGGACAGACGAGCGTGGTTGTTCCCATGATCAGCAGCGTGAACGTAACGACGGGGGATATGAATCCGGCGGCGGGAGGCAGATGCTATTTTACGGCTCAGGTGGTAGGATTAAACTTAAATGCCGAGTCGCGGGAAGTCTTATGGACAGTGGAGCCCTCTGTGGCGGGAGCTTCCATCAGTGCGGACGGTGTGCTTACGATTGGTTCCGGTGTGGTGCCGGGAACCGGTATTACGGTACGTGCCACGGTGCGCGTGACGGCATCCGATGCATCGCCTGTATCTGGTACCTGTAATGTGACGGTTGCTGAGGCAGGGTCTGGCGGGCCTCAGATCGTAACGCCGACCGGAAGTAATAAAATAACCCGCGGTGGAGTTCTGCCGCTGCATGTCAGCGGGGAGAGCAGGAATATGAACTGGTCCATCATAGATGATGGAGGTTTGGGCGATAAAGTGAGCATTGACCCGGCGACGGGACAGATTACGACTGCGAAAGACATTGACTTTACGAAAGATTATTCGATTACTGTGAGGGCGGTCCCAGTAGGGGGAACTTTGGCAGAGGCTGTCACGCAGACAATTGTGCTGCCAAAAGTTTCCGTTACCTTTGAACAGACGGAAGCCTATACAATTCCGGCTGGAACGATCGGCAGAATACCATTTACGTTGGAAGGGCTGGCAGCCACGGGAATGGAGCTTTCCGTCTCCAGTACACCTTCCTTCTCAAGCCAGTCCGGGACATTTATGTACTGTACCGGTTCGGAACTGGTGATTGTGGCTGGCGAGGACATGGGTGCGCAGGAGCTTACCGTAACGGTGAGCCTGATTGATAACGCGACCGTACGCAGTACGATCATTGTGGATGTGACAGATTAATAAACAGTCGAAGGATTTCCTTGAAAGGAGAGACAGAGATGAAAAAAAGAGTACAGAATGTATTGCGGACAATCACAGCAGGCGTATTGGCAGTTGTGGTAGCGGCGGTGACCGTCACTGAAAACGGGCAGATACTGCACGCAAGAGAGACGTTCAGCGGCCTGCAGAAGATGATTGAGCAGAATCAGCAGATCACCGTTGTAGAAATAGTGGATGATTTCAGTGAAGCATCCATGGGCTATCTGATGGGCGGATTAGAGCCTTATGATGAAGCGGAAGCGAAACGGGATGGAACAATGGATGAACTGCTGGATGATCTTCGCAGCAGAGGATTGCTCACAACTGGAAATACAGACGACTGGAATTCCTATCCGCTGCGCTATGAGGTTGTTGATACGGTATATTCAGACTATGCGGATGACCGTGAGTTTTTGGACGCAGGCTACCGCAGAATGGGAGAGGAAGCTTCATCAGTCAGCGGTTATTATGAATACATTGATCTTGCGCAGAATCCCGTTGAGAGGGCATTTTACCGTTTGGACAGTACCAGCTATTCGTATGATAATATTATGACAATGACACCGAAGGCGCTGCGGGAAGTCGCAAAGGCGCTGGCAGAGTCCTACGCGCCGGATAGTGATAAGCCTGATATCGCGGAGAGGGGATATTATGAGCCAAGTCCGGATGATGGCTATTTGTATTTCCAGTTTCACGCGGGAAGTGTACCGGCTGAAGCGGCGGAGCAGAGTGTATTTACTGACGCAGCAGTTGTCGGAAATGGGGCAGCGGTTCTGAGGGGACTCATGGGGGCGACTCCGGCAGTATCGGAAAACGCAGATATGCCGGGAACAGAAGTTACAGGAGAAACGGAAGAGCCGGATGAATCGGATATGCAGGAGGAGCCTTCTGCAGACGCGCAGGACGCAGAGCAAGAGCCGGCGGATGAGACGGATGCGGTTAACAGCGCAGATGTGACTCCGGTCAATTCGGAAGACACGGAATCCAGGTCTCTCAATGAAGAAGGGGAAGCAGCGGATCATGAAGAATCGGCGGTAACGTCTGAGAGTGGAACCGGATTGACAGGGGGAGCCGGACAGGAGGAGCCGACACCTGTGGCAGAGCCGGACAGGGAAGACTCAAATGCGTCGGAAAATAATGAAATATCGGATTTAGACATCTCCCGGGCAGTCATTTATGTGGAGTTTGATGAAAATGATACGATACTTGTAGCATCTGTTGGCAGTGCGGGAGTTGCGGATGTGTTAGAGCCGTCAGCGGACTTAAATCAGTCCGGTGCGGACAGTGAAGAATCGGCGTCTCCAAGTCCGAGTCCGACAGGAATCGGTGCGGGAGGTATTTCGACAGTGACGCCCACGCCTGCACCGACAGAAGCGCCCGCGCCTGCACCGACAGAAGCGCCCACGCCTGCGCCGACAGAAACACCTGCGCCGACGGAAACGGAAACACCTGCACCGACGGAAACGGAAACACCTGCACCGACAGATACGGAAACACCTGCGCCGACAGATACGGAAACACCTACGCCGACAGATACGGAAACACCTGCGCCGACAGATACGGAAACACCTACGCCGACAGAGGCGGGCGAGGATACGGATGGAACAGACGAGACTTATATTGTAAGCTACTCATGGGAATGGGATGACCCGGAAGGATTGCTTTCAGGAAATTCACTAATGGAGGATCGTGAGGGGAACACTCCGCATACATTGGCGGACCCCGCTGAGCATCAGGATGAAGTACAGAGCGGTACAGAAGCGCCCTATTCTCTGTGGTCGGATTATGGCAAGGGAAAGACCCTTTATCTGTTTGATGGAGAGGGAACGTTACTGGGTACTTTTACCTTTTCGGGATGGCATCATGACGGGTCTGATGATGTATTGACAGAAATTGAAGAAATTACAGAGAATATTGAACTAACCGGCAAGTGGACATATGAGCCATACAGCGCAGAGGAAGACAGAGCGACCGTATCCGTATCCTATCGCTGGGAATTAAAAGAGGCGGAGGAAGGCACACTGCCTTCTGGAATAGCAACAATGGAAGATATCGTACTGCTTCCGCAAATACAGACGTTCAGTATGGATTCACAGCCTGAAATTGAATGTCCCGAGGAAGAAGAAGCCATAATAGGGGAAACGTATACCGTGAATAGTCTTTATGCGCCCGGCGACACCTATGAGGCATTGGATAAAGACGGGAATTTCATCGGTACCTGTACGTTTCAGGGATGGAGAATCAGCGGGACAGAGGAGACTTTGCCTGAAAATGCAGAGATCACGCCGGACGGAGACGTTGAACTGGTTTCTGAATGGATTTTTTATGCAGCAAGAGCTGTCCAGCAGATCCAAATGAATTATGTATGGGAAATAGAACCTTCCGGCGGTTTTAATACAAATTTTCCAAGCGTGGTAAATGTGGGAAATATATGGAAATTCTCTGGCCCAACAACTCTTCCGAATGGGGTTGTGATGACAAACGGGGGATATCTTGACCGGAACCCGGAACTGCCGAGCCAGCCGCAGCTATGGGACGTGGATTCTTCTGATTTTGAATTGAATCAGGATTATTCCCAAGGGTCAGAAATCCGCGTCTTTGAGGAGGATGATCTGCTTGGTACCTATACTTTTACCGGGTGGAACCGTTTTCAGATTGACGGTGCCGGGGATGAATTGGAGATTGGAGACTTAAGCGATACCGTCTCTGAAAAGCTGAATGCAGGTGAAAATATATCCAAGATTACATTTCTTGGCTCATGGGTGTATACACCGGCATCGCCTGCGGGACAGATCGTAGGAAACGGCAATGGATATTGTTATGTTATGGACGGTATTCATAATAACGACTGGTTCCGCTATTATGTAATGGGTCTGGAGGAGAAAGATTTTGGCAAGGCAAATATTCAGCTCGTGACTTATCTGGCGGACGGCTCTGACAAACGGATGTATGGATATGGTCCGATCGGGTCCGGCTGGTCATTGGGCGAAGCGCTTGCCAAAGCGGATTTGGTTTATCTGAATACGAATGGCGTGTGGATGGACGAAGATGGAAATACGCAGAATTCCGGCAGGAGGCTTTCAACAGAGAATGCAAAAGCATTGCTTGAGAGGGCATGTAATGAGGACAGAAACAGCCGCATGGCAGTCATTCTGGATGGCAGTGTGAGGAATAATCAGGTTGATGAAAATGTACAGAAAGTAACGACTGTTTTATGTCAGGAGGATATTGCAGAAGCATATGCTTCGCTCAGCGAAGACGGCATGAGTTATGAGAAGGCATTTAGTTCTGCCGAGTGGCAGCGCCTGAATTATTATGCAAGTGAAGCCATTCGGAATAGTGGGAACTTTGTGCGTGATAATATTTATTGTGTCAGCCATTCAAGAGGAGAATTTAAGAGCAGCACTTATCCGGAGGGAGAGTCGGTTGTCAGACCGGGAAGCATGCCTGCGCTGGCGAATGCTGATTTTGAGAATCGTTTTACGGATACTGTGACGGATGCCGGATTTGCAGAGGTATATCAGGCAATACAAAAGGAAAATTATGAGCGTGCGCACAGCGGCGGCGCATATACATCACTTGATGAGTATGTGATTCCGGCGACAGCGGTTGCTTATATATTGAATTACAGGGATTATGATCCGATTATTTATAAGGATAAAATTCGTGTGCTGGAACTTCAGCCGTGCAGAGATTATACCTATTATTATGACGGGCAGTCCGGTACAACGGAATTTGAATTAAAAAAGAAATTTGCGCAGGATTGGGCGCAGGATTTTGTCGCGAAGCTGGATGCGGACCCGGATGCTATCACGATTGATGGAATGACGACTTCAGAGTTTTGCGGAAAGATTTTGGACATTTATGAAGAGTATGATGTCATTTATTTTGGAGCAAACAGTGGTATCTTAAACCGGATTACTCAGCCTGCCGGCTTCAAGTGGGTGAAGATGGATGCCTATGACGGCATAATTGGAGCGAATAATCCTTATCAGCCGGTTGCATGGGAACAAAATTATTATACCTATCATGACGGAAACTGGTATCTTGTAAATGCGACGGGTGAACAAAAAATAGTTCGGGTTGATGGTCCGCTATGGGATTGGGTTAATGATTCTTACACTTGGGATGGTACAAGAAACTGGAAATGGAACGCGGCTGAAAAGAGATGGGAAGTCAAAACAGCGCAGACGGGATGGAACTGGGTGCCTGCGGATCATCCCTATACAGATAACTGGATAGAGTTCAAAATTAATGGACATGAATACACTTATGATCAACGTGTCCCATGTTGGCGAGAGAAAGTTGCAGTTTATACCGAAGGCGAGATTAGACATGACGGACCGCCGCAGGGAGGTTCAAACTGGTTTGATAACGGCAGCGCTGAAAACTCAACTTGGATGTGGAAAGCTTCCAGTACGGAGTGGGGAGATGAGATTAAATTAACGAGTGATTCTTCGCAGCGGTTGTATGAACGCGGCTGGTATCAGAAGGTGTGGATTGAAGAAGTTTCCTATACCAATTATGCGCTTTGGGGAAATAATTCCGAGATTGATCGGGAAATGAACGGTCTGCTGTATACCCATGTTGGCGGACGAATCGGAGCTTATCATTGGGGAGGCGGAAATGTCGGTCATCTTGCGTCCAATGAGTCACAGCTTGGCTTCCGTACATCTGGCAACGATATCTTAAAAACGCAGGTGGAGGAGCTTATCCATTATCTGGATGGAGGAAGTCTGGTTATTCTTGCCCCGGAATTTATGACGGAGAATGCGGCGGGCGGACAGATCATTAACAGTTCGGATGTTACTTATTCGGCCGGGGCGGCAGATTACCGCGGGATTTTGGATACTTCATCCTATGTGTACCAGTTTGTGCGTCAATGCTTTGAACGGAAGGCAGATGGTACGGATGTGCCCCGATACTCGAATCTGATTGTCGAAGATTATGGAAATGGGGAACTGAAGGATACGGAAGCATTTGTGGAGGCGCTCAATCAGCAGAAGGTAACGCTGAATCTGTATTCTGCGCCGGAGGCATACCGCTATGATACCGTTGATACAGAGTATGGAAGAATTGATGGCGATTCCCGTGCAATGCTGAAAAAGGCGGAAGATGGGAAATACTATCTGAATTATGAATTTATAATTGGTAATTTAAGCGCGGTCGCACCGCTGACAACGCGGTATCATGTGCAGCTGTTCCTCGATTCGAACAGCGATGGTATTTACAATACGGCATCGGAGCAATTATCGGATATTACGGTTATCAATGCGCAGACCGGGACGGTCATGGAGCGGCAGGGTGGTAAATATCAGCTCCAGATGGGGGTTCCATACCGGGTTGTAAGAGAACTGCCGGACGGCTATGTCGGCTGTATCGGATGGAAATTGATGGTGTCACAGAATGGAAATATGCATATCCACGATTCGGTAACTGGTTTAACGGCCGTTCCGGTTCAGCCGGGTTACAGTGATGAGGTGAATCCGGAGACTGGAAAAAAGATCATTCATGTATTGCAGATTACGCCGGATCTGTGGGCAAGTGCGATGGATTTGGAAAAACAGACTGAAGAAGACGGCGACGCTACAGTCTGGGTGGATGGTGAAATGAAAAAGAAAAATCCCGGTCAGTATGGTACGTCGGATGCAAGCCGGGATTGGGAGTGGTATCGTCTGTTAAATGAGCTGCCCGATTTTGAGATTGACTTTGATTCCATCTATTATTGGGATTTTGCACACAGCTTCTTAAAGCCGGGCGACAGCGGATATGATCCGCAGTTTGATAATGGAGGTGTGGATGGCAAACTTACGGGTCCGTATGGCAGGACAGATTATTTGAATCTGTATCAGTATGATATGGTAATTGTCGGTTTCCATGACAGCATTCCGTCAATTCCTTCTCAGGCGGCGATTGATGCACTGCTGCGCTATGCAGATACAGGAAAGAGCATGCTCTTTACGCATGATACAACCTATAATTCCAACTTTGACTCCGTTCCGCCGGATATGTTCTCAAGTGATGCGCTTGGGCAGCCGTTTAGTATGAGTATCCGTGAACTTTGTGCGATGGATCGTTTTGGTGTGTCAGTGGATTGGTATAGCACGGATGAAAATGGCGTAAAGCACAGTAATGTTGCAGTCAGCCCGATTCGAAATACAGGAGGTGCTGCTGCCGTTGCATATAATGAGTCAAGCGGTGCATATCAGTGGAATGCGTCACACCCGGGAGGAACCAGCCGTGATGTTGCGTATGCACCGGGAACAAACCAGTCGATGATGGCGGCTCAGACACAGGGTACAACATGGGTTTATACCGGCACCAATTCCGCTACTGTTATGTTTGACTGGAGCAGTCATGGCTTTAATCCGCTGGCTTGCGGACACAATATGAACCGTGATACGGCAAACCCGGATAAGACCTGTGAAGTATCACGGGTTAACGGTGGTATTATCACGCAGTATCCGTATGATATTCCGGAAGAGATCAGAGTGGCAAGTACGCATGGGCAGTATTATCAGCTTGATCTGGATACAGACTGGGACGGGGACGGCAGAGGCGATGTGGTATGCTGGTATGCGATCAAGAGTCTGGATGACGGAGACTGGAACGATATTTATGATTTCTCTCCGAATGATGTAAGAAACTGTTATTATATTTACAACAAAGGCAACATCACATACAGTGGTGTCGGTCATGATGTAGATCATATCACGCTGGATGAGAAGAAGCTGTTTATCAATACGTTTGTTGCCGCTTATAATGCGGGTATCCGCAATCCTTCGGTGCGGATTGTGGAGGACGGTTCGGTGAACGCCCCGGATCTGGAAAGTGTGAGCATTCCGTTTAATGGTGTGGATGAGGCTACGGCAGGAGTCTATCGTGTTTATTATCAGGTAAAGGATAATAATATCACGCAGGGAACGCGAAATCTGAGTATCAAATATTATATCGGGAATCCGGCTGGCAGCGATACGGTTACCTATCGTACAGAAGCTGGTTCAGTGACAATTTCTGCAGACCTGTTTGGAGATGATGAACTGATCACTTACAGTGCGGACACCGGGCTTCCGGTAGCGTATGATCAGGTGCGGAGCGGATTCAGCTATTATGTCGATGTGCCGCTTACCAGACTTCTCAGCAATGAAAAATTTGATTTCTATGTAGAAGTTGACTTAACGATGGCGGATGATCCGGGCAGAGTTGCTGCGTTTGATGTCGATAAGCTGACGATTGCCAAACTTAAAATGTTTTCACTTGACTGATGAACGCTGACTGGCGGGAACAAAAAAGCAGCGGGAGCCTGACCCTGAAGGGGCCGGGCTCCCGCTGCCCAATTTCCAAATTTCGCTAAATTTCTATTCTTAACAAATTTTTATTGCAGAGTCAGTATTTTTTACATATAATAGGAACATAGCAGATTTGCTGCATCAGTTCAGAGATACAGTTCTGCGGAAGTATATTTTAAGAATTTCATAATAGTCACACGGTGGTGACAGAGCATAAAAAGGATTTTTGACAGGGTGGAGGTTCTGAATCTCTCTCGTTTCAAATATCCTTTTTTGAGGCTGTCAGCATAAAAAAAGCTTGTCTTTTTGAATAAAAGACCTATAATGAATAGTGTGGGCTTATTCTGAAGGTTGACATAATCTCGATATAAGAAATGGAAAAGACAGCAAAGGAAAGGCGCGGGGATAAAGGGATGTTTAAGAGTGATGTATTTGATTATATCAATGTGCTGGACCGGGCGGCAGATGCTTCATGGACGAGACAGGAACTGATCTCGCAGAATATCGCCAATGACGATACGCCGGGCTATAAGAGACAGGATATCAATTTCGAGAGCGAACTGCAGCGCGCCCTCAGTCATTCACGGTTTCAGACGATGGATGAGAAGGTGGGGAACTTAAGATCCAGTGAACTGGAAGGCAGGATTTATACAGACGGGAGGAATTATTCCTATCGTTATGACGGGAATAACGTGGATATTGACGCGGAGAATACATACCTTGCGGAAAATCAGATCACCTATAATGCGTTGATGACGAGTATTAAAGCCGAATTCAGTGATTTGAAAGCCGTGATCAAATAGGAGGGCTGAAAAATGGGAATGTTTGACGCATTTGCGATTAGCGGTTCCGGTCTGACGGCGCAGCGCTATCGCATGGATATTATTGCGGAGAATCTGGCAAATGTGGATACGACGCGGACACAGGATGGTACGCCTTATCGCAGGAAGGTTGTGACATTTGAGGAACGCGGCGGTTCAGAGGGGACGTCGTTTGGTCATGCGCTGAGCAGGGCTTCCCGCAATTATGTGGGACTTGGCGTGCGGGTGGACGGTGTATATGAGGATACATGGTCCGATATGGTCATGGCATATGATCCCTCGCATCCGGATGCGGACGAGAACGGCTATGTCACTTACCCGAATGTGAAAACTGTGCAGGAAATGACGGATTTAATTGATGCCAGCCGTTCTTATGAGGCGAACGCGACGGCATTTCAGGCGAGCAAGAGCATGGCAATGAAAGCACTTGAGATCGGCGGACAATAAAAAGGTATACAAAGGCTTACATAAAAGGGAGTCATGAGCATGGACGTACAATCATTATATAATGTTGGGGACACAAGGGTATTGTCCCGGCAGAACACCCAGATGATCAAGGAATTGGATGAAACCGGAGAACTGAGTATCCTCGGTGAGGAGAAGACTGAGGCGAACCAATTATTTCGTAATGTGCTCAATTCGGCGATTAACAGCATTAATGTAACGAACGGTTATCTCTCTGACGCGGAAAACGAGAAAATCAAACTTGCGCTTGGCGAAACGAAAAACACGCACGATCTGACCATTGCATTGGCAAAGGCGTCTACAGCGCTGCAGTATACGGTTGCTGTCAGGGATCGTTTTCTTGATGCATATAAGGAGATTATGCAGATTAACGTGTAATTTCTGAGGGGAGATACATAACATGATTGAGAGTATAAAACAATTTCCGAAACGCTTTTTGGAGTGGTGGAATAAGTTTTCGGTGAAACAGCGGTTCATTATCATGGGGGCTGTAGTTGGTGTGCTTACGGTTCTGATCGTGTTAGGTGTTATGCTGAATAAGCCGAAATATGTGGAACTGACTACCTGCGAAACGACAAAACAGGCATCTGAAGTAACGACGCTGTTGACGGATGCCGGACTGAACTTTCAGGTGGACGATAATGCGCTGCGGATTGATATTCTGAAAAGCCAGCTTTCCGATGCGAGGCTTCTGCTTGGACAGAACGGGATTCCGAGTACGCGCTATACGCTCAGCGAGGCGCTCAGCGGGGGTCTGAGTACTACAGAATCTGATAAGGATAAGCGCTATGTGGAGTATATGGAAGACGATATGGAAGCAGATTTGGAGCGCTATGACTTTGTAAAGAGTGCAACGGTCAAAATCAATGTGCCGACGGATGATGGGACGTTGATTTCTACAGGCGCCGAGAAATCTGCTTCGGTTTGTTTCGAATTGAAAAGCGAGATGACAATGGAGATGGCGCAGGGGGTTGCGCGTTTTGTTGCGACTGCGCTTGGAAATGAGACGACGGATAATATCGTTATTATGGATACAGAGGGCAACACCTACTTTGCAGGAGGAGAAGAGAACTCGGCAATCGGTACGGCAAATAACCAGCTCACGATGAAACAGCAGACAGAGAGTGCTGTGACGACTCAGGTGCGTAATGTATTGAGTGGAACTGGGGAGTTTAATCTGATTTCCGTATCGCCGAGCCTGAATCTTGATTTTTCCAGTTCGACGCAGACCAGCCATGTGTTCGGCGTGCCGGACGGGATGACGCAGGGCTATCTGACGGATGACCGGACTTATAATTCTACGTCGACGAGCGGTATGGGCGGAGTACCGGGAACAACCTCCAATGATGAGACTGTAACCTATGACATTAACACAGATGGAACCGCTACGGAGGAAGTTTCGGAATATGACAGACATCATGCGCTCAATGAAGAGATTACTGAAAAGACGGTTCCACCCGGGCTGATTCAGTATGACAGCTCCAGCATTGCCGTTTCGACCACGAAATATCATATTGTCCGCGAAGAGGATGTGCGTGACCAGGGGCTTTTAGACGGTATTACATGGGCGGAATACAAAAATCAGAATTCGGAGCGCACAAAACTGGAAGTGGATGCGGACTGGGTTGATCTGGTAGCGCGGGCATCGGGAATCCCGGCGGAAAATATTACGTTTGTTGCATATAGCGAGAATATGTTCATTGATGCGGAGGGTTCCTCCATCCGTGTATCGGATGTCCTTCAGGTGCTTTTGATTATCATCATTCTTGCATTGCTTGCTTTTGTTGTAGTGCGGAGTATGCGCGGAGAAAAGAAGCAGGAAGAAGAGGAAGAGCTGTCGGTGGAAAGCCTGCTGCAGTCTACTCCTGCAGAAGAACTTGAGGACATTGAGGTCGAGGAAAAATCCGAGGTTCGCAAACTGATTGATAAATTCGTTGACGACAATCCGGAAGCGGCAGCAAATCTTTTACGGAACTGGCTCAATGAAGACTGGGGGTAAACCTTTGTGGCAACGAAAGACTCGATAACCGGACTGCAAAAAGCGGCAATTCTGCTGATTGCATTGGGACCGGAAAAATCGGCTAATATTTTCAAACACCTAAAAGAAGAAGAGATCGAGGAACTGACGTTAGAGATTGCGAACACAAGAAGCATCACGCCTCAGGTCAAGGAAGAGGTTGTCAACGAATTTTATGATCTCTGTCTGGCGCAGCAGTATATTGCAGAGGGCGGTATCAACTATGCGAAGGAGCTGCTGGAGAAGGCGCTTGGCGCAGATAAGGCAATGGATGTGATCGGAAAACTGACGGCTTCGTTACAGGTAAAGCCGTTCGAGTTTGTGCGTAAGACAGATGCCTCTCAATTATTGAACTTTATTCAGGACGAACATCCGCAGACCATCGCGTTGATTTTGTCCTATTTGTCGTCCCAGCAGGCGGCTTTGATCGTATCTGCGCTGCCTCCCGACAGACAGTCGGACGTTGCAAAGCGTATTGCTACGATGGACAGAACAAGTCCGGATGTCATTAAGGAAGTGGAAAAAGTGCTGGAATCCAAGCTGGCAAGTCTGGTCAATCAGGATTACACGATCATTGGCGGTGTCGATGCGGTCGTAGAAATCCTGAATACGGTGGACCGCGGAACAGAAAAGCATATCATGGAGACTTTAGAGATCGAGGACCCCGAATTGGCGGACGAGATCAGAAAGAAGATGTTCGTATTCGAGGATATCCTGCTGCTTGATGACCGTGCGATCCAGCGTGTGCTGCGTGAGGTGGAAAACAGCGATCTTGCCATTGCGTTAAAGGGCGCGAACGAGGAAGTGCAGAATGCAATCTTTAACAACCTCTCGAAGCGTCTGGCCGCGATGATCAAGGAAGATATGGAATTTATGGGACCTGTCCGTATGAAGGATGTAGAAGAAGCACAGCAGAAGATTGTCAATATCATCAGAAAGCTTGAGGATTCTGCTGAAATCGTAATCTCCAGAGGCGGAGGTGACGAGATCATTGTATAAGAGTCTGATCAAATCAAACCTGACGGTCGTGCAGGAAGAAGATAAAGTTGTGATCGATACCAATGCGCTGATCGCACAGCGGCTGAGTGCACTCAATGGCGGTATACCTTATACCACAAAGGCGGAGAGCTATGCAGGACAGGGGACAGCGGAGCCGGAGGATGATGGACTCGGTGAACTGTTTGATGAGGAAAAAGCGAACGGTGGTTCCGGTTTTACACCGGGCATTCAGGCGGAACCGATAGAACTGATAAAGGAAAACAGCGGTCCGTCCCCCGAAGAGCTGCTTGCTGAGGCACGTGATGAGATTGCGCGGATGCAGCAGGAAGCGGCGCGCGAGATTGAACAGCAGCGGGAAGCGGCGCTTGCCGAGGCTAAGCGCGAAGGCTACGATGCGGGATACAGTGAAGGTATGCATCAGGTCGAACAGATCAAAGAGGACCTGGCGCGGTCACAGCAGCAGATGGCGGCGGAGTATGAGCAGAAAATCAGTGAATTGGAGCCGCTTTTTATTGAAAAGCTTACCGGCATCTATGAACATATCTTTAAGATCAATATGGCATCGGACAGACAGGTGCTGTTATACCTCGCGGAAAATGTGATCCGCAATGCGGAAGGTAACAGAGAGTTTTTCGTTCATGTATCCAAAGAAGATTACGCAGCAGTGAATATGCAGAAAAAGCAGCTTGAGGCCGCTGCGGCGGGTTCGAATACATCGGTTGAGATTGTACAGGATACGGCACTTTCCGGGGGTGAGTGCATGATTGAGACGGATGGCGGTATTTTCGACTGCGGCCTTGGAACTCAGCTTGCGGAACTTAAAAAACAGCTTCTGCTGTTGGCATATTCAGGAGAATAATGCTGTCATGAACACAATCAATTTTGCGAAATATGATTCACTGGAAAACCAATCCTTTTATAAAAAAATGGGCAAGGTTGTCAATATTGTCGGACTGACGATTGAGTCGGCAGGACCCGACGCAAAACTTGGCGATCTCTGCTGTATTTATCCGGGTGGGGAAAGCCGTCCGATCCGCGCAGAAGTTGTGGGCTTTAAGGACAAAAAGACGCTTCTGATGCCATATGAAGTGACAGAGGGGGTCGGGCTTGGCTGTATTGTGGAAAATCAGGGCTATCCGCTCAGCGTTGCAGTAGGCGATTATCTGCTGGGTAAGACGTTAAACGGGCTTGGGGAGCCGATTAATATGGACGGTGTTCCAAAAGAAAGTAAACGGTATCCGGTAGAGGCGGCGCCGCCCGATCCAATGGCGAGAAAGATCATTGACGAGGTGCTGCCTCTCGGTGTGCGTGCGGTAGATGGACTGATCACGCTTGGAAAGGGGCAGCGTATCGGTATTTTTGCGGGGTCCGGCGTCGGAAAATCGACGCTGATGGGCATGTTTGCACGCAATACGCAGGCGGATATCAATGTGATCGCTCTGATCGGAGAGCGCGGCAGGGAAGTGCGTGAGTTTATTGAACATGATCTCGGGCAGGAAGGAATGGCGCGTTCGGTGGTTGTTGTGGCAACTTCGGATAAACCGGCATTGGAACGCAAGAAGGCGGCAATGGCGGCAACCTCGATCGCGGAATATTTTAGAGATCAGGGCAGGGATGTTCTTTTGATGATGGATTCCCTGACACGTTTTTCCATGGCACAGCGGGAGATTGGGCTTGCGAGCGGGGAACCGCCTGTGACAAGAGGATATCCCCCCAGCGTATATTCGGAAATGCCAAAGCTTCTGGAACGGGCAGGATGTTCGGAGAAGGGGTCGATTACGGGATTGTATACCGTGCTTGTGGACGGAGACGATTTCAATGAACCGATCACGGATACGGCACGGAGTATTTTGGATGGACATATTATTTTAGACCGTAAGCTGGCTCATAAAAATCATTATCCGGCCATTGATGTGCTGCAGAGTATTTCGCGCTGCATGAGTTCCATTGATGCAAAAGAGCATAAGCAGGCGGCAGGAAAACTGAAAAATGTGCTTGCAACATACAAGGATGCGGAGGATTTAATCAATATCGGCGCCTATAAAAAGGGAAGCAACGCGGAAATTGATTATGCGATTGAAAAGCATAAGGCGGTTAACGAGTTTCTGATGCAGGAGACGGACGAAAAAACAACGTTTGAGGAGACGGTTGAAGCGCTGAAAGCACTGTTTGCATAAAGGACTGTGTCCGGAAGTATTTTTATCTGGAAGCATAAGAAGTTCATTTAGAGTATAAAGGCGCAGCGTAGAAATAAAAGAAGGTATGAGCAGTGGCAAAATTTCGATACCGGATGCAGAATGTGCTGAATATCAAGCTTAGCATGGAGAGACAGGCAAAGCAGCAGTATGCTGAGGCAAATGCGAAGCTGAGGGAAGAAGAAGAAAAGCTGAACGTTCTGCTCAGACGTAAGTTTGAATATGAACAGAAGGCTCGGGAACTCTTGAAGGACAGTCTGAATGTGCGGGAAATCTCACAGAACAATGAAGCGATCACGCGCATGGAAGAGTTTATCATACAACAGCGCAGAGCCGTACAGACCGCAATGAAAAATGTGGAGAAGGCGCGCCAGAAGATGACCGAGGTCATGCAGGAGCGCAAAACGCACGAGAGACTGCGGGAAAAAGCATTTGACGAATTTCTTGTTGAAGAAAAACAACATGAGAGTAAGGAAATCGACGAACTGGTCAGCTATACTTATGGACAGAGACTAAGGGAGACGGGACATGGCGAGAGCACAGGCACCTGAGGAAATACCGGTAGTGGATGTTACCGCGGAAAAAAAGAAATTAAAAGAAGAACGCAAAAAACTCAAGGCGGAGAGCCGGGCGCAGAAAAAAGAAGCAAAGGCACGCGCAAAAGAGATTTCCAAGCAGGAATCGGAACTGGATGACGATGATACCGAAAGCGGAACCGGTTCTGCGATTTTGGTTACGTTTTTTATTATTTTGGTATGGATTGCGATTTTGTGCCTGCTGATCAAGCTTGATGTCGGCGGTTTTGGCTCAAATGTTCTGCGGCCGGTCTTAAAGGATGTTCCGGTGCTTTCGTGGATCCTGCCGGAGGATCATGAGACGGAGACGACGGACGAGGAGGCATACGGCGGCTATACCAGCCTGCGTGACGCGGTGGATCAGATTCTGATTTTGGAACAACAGCTGGAACAGCTTCAGACAGTCAACAGCGCGGATGCGGAAGAACTGGAACGCCTGCGCGCTGAATTGGAGCGCCTGCAGAGTTTTGAAGACGATTATCTTGAATTTGAGAAGATCAAAAATGAATTTTATCAGGAAGTCGTCTATGCAGCGAATGGTCCGGGCGTGGACGAATATATCAAATATTTCGAATCAATGGACCCGACGACGGCGGAAGAAATTTATGCCCGTGTGATCGCAGAACAGGCGCAGGATTTGGAAATGAGCAGCTATGCCAGTGCCTATTCGTCAATGAAACCAAAGCAGGCGGCGGATATTTTTGAGGCGATGGACGATTTGGAGCTTGTTGCAAAGATATTGGGACAGATGAGCGCGGAGGAGCGCGGTGCGATCATGGGAGTCATGACGCCGGAATTTGCAGGAAGACTGACACGCATTATGGACCCTGATGCATAAAAAAAGAGTTTCCAAAGGAAACTCTTTCAAAGAATCGCGCAGCGATTCTTTTGGATTCGCGCAGCGAT
This sequence comes from Lachnospiraceae bacterium UBA7050, assembly GCA_002493905.1. GTDB lineage: Bacteria > Bacillota > Clostridia > Lachnospirales > Lachnospiraceae > DLAJ01. The sequence continues at coordinate 26,816 of DLAJ01000044.1, forward strand.
TCTTTTGGGTTGAGAAATGAAAAATCTGTGATTTTTTCATAATGAAAAATCTTTGATTTTTCATTTAGTGTCTTCAAAATAATGACCGGGAAACCGATAATCATTATGTAACATGAATAAGAAAGAAAGGAGGAAAAATGAATGACCAGTGCAGTAACAGAACGTGGAACGATCATGAACCTTGCAGTTCAGACAGCGCCGGCAAAGCCCGGTATATCGGACACGGGATTTACACAGGTCATGGACAAAGCTGTAAGTGCCAATAAGAACGGCGGTGCAGATGGGAGTGCGGCGGTGAGGGAAACTGCCCAAACACCCGAAAGCACAAAAAAGGCTGCGGAAAGCAATCAACCGAAGACGGAAGAAGCCCGTCAAACGGAAGATGCCTGCAAAACGGAAACAGCACAGCAGGAAACGCCGGAAGCAGTCAATGAGCAGCCGCAGAAGGCGGACCAGACGGTCAATGCCGGAGAAGACACAAACGAGGCGGGCGAGGAAGCCGCTGCTTCGGAAGTGGCAGGCATGTTCATGGAGAAGGCAGTGGAAATATTTGATCAGGTTGCAGAGAAGCTTGCCTTTTCGCCCGAAGCCGTAGCGGATGCAATGCAGGAACTTGGCATGGGAATGACAGACCTGCTGAATCCGAACCGGATGACGGAGCTGATTATGCAGCTGACCGGTGAAGATCAGATGTCGCTCTTGACGAATGAGGCGCTTTACAACACGATGCAGGAGATGACATTGCTTTCAAAGGATGCGGGTGAAGAGCTGATGAAACAGCTTTCCCTGACGCCGGAGGACTTAAAGGCAATGTTGGAGAAGTTTGGTGAGGCTGAAGCGGCCAGTGGAAAGATGGATACCGTGGTTTCCGGTATGCAGGAGCAGAAGCCTGATGCACCGATTGCAAATACGGATGAGAGAACTTCCGGTTTGATGGCGGAGCAGAATAAACAGCAGACGGATCCGGCACAGCAGATGGAAATGAGTCACATGACCAATCATGCTGAGAACAGCACACAGCAGAACGAAGCGCAGATGACTGCGGGGCGTGAAGCAGACGGGGATTCCACACAAACGAGAGAAGACGGAGAGTCATTTACTGAGGGCGGACAGGGCTTTGCCGATCAGATGATGAACCGGACGAATGAGTTTACGGAAACACTGACGCAGGAAACAAATACACCGCGTACATATGTGGATGCGGGTGAGATCATGAAGCAGATTACTGACTTTATGAGAACCCACTTAAATGCGCAGGGTTCGTCGGTGGAATTACAGTTACATCCTGCAAGTCTTGGCACGCTGAATATCGCGGTAACTGCCAAGAACGGAATCGTAACGGCGCAGTTCACGGCGCAGGACGAAGCGGTAAGGACCATACTGGAAAATCAGGTGGCAGAGCTTAGAAGCCGCTTGGATGAACAGGGCGTGAAAGTAGAAGCAATTGAAGTTACGGTTTCAAGTCATGAGTTTGAACGCAATCTTGAGCAGAATGCCGATCAGGACGCGGATGAGCGGGGTGAGGCGGAGGCGAAGAGACGGACAACAAGAAGGTTGAATCTCGATGAGCCAGGCGATGGAGAAGCGGAAGAACTCGATGATGCGGAGCAGATTGCCCGTGATATGATGAGAATACACGGCAACCGGCTTGACTATCTGGTTTAGCGTTAAGCCTGAGCAGCGGAGCTAAACCGGTATCATGACATCAGAGAGGAGGAATATCGCATGGCAGCAGTGGCGCAGGTAGTAGATGGCAAAATTGTCAACAACGGTGTGAGCGCGGCTGAAAAAGAGGCGAGCAAGGAACCCCAAAAAACCACGGGAGGAGGTTCACTCGGAAAAGACGCTTTTTTACAATTACTTGTAGCACAGATGAAATATCAGGACCCGCTGGCAGCGTCAAACAACAGTACGGAGTATATTTCGCAGCTTGCAACGTTCTCAGAATTGGAGAGCATGCAGAATCTGCAGGAGATTTCAGAGCAGCAGCGCATGCAGGCACTTGTCGGCAAGACAGTTGTTCTGGAAGTGGATGGCAAGCAGACGACCGGACAGGTTGATTATCTGCAGTACGAGAGCGGAAAAGCAAAAATGTCCGTAGGCGGAACGTTGTATTCGATGGATGATCTTTATCAGGTCATCGACGGAGAGTATTTAACGGCGTATTCGGAAGCGTCAGACTTTATATCAAAGCTTTACAGACTGCCGTCTATTGAGAACTTGACTGAAAAAGACGCAGAGACCGTACATGAGTTAGAGGACGCCTATAAGAATATGAGCGAGTATGGCAGGTCCTTTATTGCGAAAGAAGCAGTTGAACTGTTAGACAGCCTGGGACCGAGGGCGGAAGTATTAAGTCCGAGAAAAGAAGAAGTGGATTACGATAAGCTTGCGGTAGAGAAACTTGACCAGCTGATCGGAGCACTCGGCGGCCTGACGGACAATAAAGATAAGATTTCGGATGTTCTCGACAAGATTCTGGGTGCGGATTCGCAGAATCCGGGCAGTAAGGACGATGAGGAAAACAAAGACGAGGACTCTGCGGAGAACGTATCCGGCGCTGGGGACGGTACAGGCAGCAGCGAGAGTACGAGCGGTGTGACTGGCACGGAGGGTGCAGGCGGCGATGAGAAAACCGGCGCGGAAAATGCGGACAGTCAGACCGATGCAGAAGGCACAGAAGTATAAGAAGGCACCCGGCGCGGTGAGAACGCCGGTATAAAACGCGGATGCATGACGTCGGAAGCGTAAAACTTACCGGTGCAATATCGCAGGCATCTGCCTGCGATATGCAGGGGTAAAAAGATGGAATTGAAACGCGTGTACTACTCAAGGAGGAGGAATGACAATGCAGGTAAATCAGAACCAATTCCTTTCCATCGAACAGCTGAAAGATCAATACTTCAATCAAACGAAAAAGCCGGAAACGGCACGCACGCAGGACGGCTTTTCCTTTCAGGAAATCCTGGAGGGAAAGACCGCCGCTCCCGCGGAAGGCGCGCTTCGATTTTCCAAACATGCAATGAATCGTTTGTCGGAGCGGAATATCAGACTGACGGAGGATCAGCTTGACCGTTTGAATGAAGGCAGGATGAAGGCAGACAGGAAAGGGATCAAAGATTCGCTGATCATGGTCGATGAGTTGGCATTTATCGTGAATGTATCGAGCAGTACGGTCATTACGGCAATGGATAACAATCGGACGGATGAGCAGGTTTTTACAAACATTGACGGAGCCGTGATCATGTAACCGGACCTTGCAAGGAGGTTATTGTTCCCGAATGACGGAAGGAACAGCGCGGCTCTTAATAAGGAGGGCATTTCATTATGATGAGATCATTGTTTTCTGGTGTTTCCGGCTTAAAGGTGCATCAGACAAAGATGGACGTAATCGGTAACAACATTGCAAACGTCAACACGACATCCTATAAGTCGATGTCGATCAATTTTTCCGAATTAATGTATCAGACTTCTGCAGCGGCGTCGGGACCGAACGCGACGACCGGTACGGCAGGCAAGAACCCGAAGCAGATCGGTCTCGGTGTTGTATCGGGGGCGATCAGCACGGCGATCACGCAGTCCGGTTCGGCACAGACAACGAACAATCCGTTTGATGTCCGTATCACGGGAGACGCATTTTTTGTTGTCAGCAACGGCAGTGAGAATCTGATGACACGTGACGGCTCATTCTTTGTCGACGCAGCAGGAAACCTTGCCATGACTTCCACGGGCTTTAACGTTATGGGCTGGCAGGTTGATGAGGAGACCGGTAAAGTAAAGCAGGATACCGTAACGGCGCTGCGCATCATGAGTCAGGAGAATATGACCTATGACGCAGAATATACGACGAACGGAAATATTTCCGGTATTGTGGACAAAAAAGATACGGATATCAATTCCCCGTCCGGCAAGACGATCAATTTCCAGTTCTTTGATAATCTGGGTTACAGCTATACTGCGAAGCTGAGTCTGCATAAGGCAGCGAACGACGGAGAATTTTATCTGGAAATGGATGATATTCTGGATTCAGACGGCAAGTCCATCAGTGAGTATTACAAAGTGCCGGTCAGCGAGATTGCAAAGCTCGGTGCAGCAACGGACGTGACGACGGAGGAGGCGTACAATCCGCTCACGGATACGTTTAAGATTACGGTGTTGGACACAGCGACCAATACGAATGTAGAACGTCCGGTTACGAGAACAGTCAATTATAATCAGGCGGACGGAACCTATAAAATCTCGTTTACGGATGACAAGGGAGCGATCATCACCGAAGCCACCCATCCGGGTTATCTTGCGGCGATCGGAAATGCAGGTGTTGATGTAGGTGCGCTTGGAGCAGCGGGAGCGGATGGTACCTATACCGTGCAGATGACGAGCTTTGCTCCGGCGCCGACTGGAACAGGGGCGGATGCGACTGCACCGAGAGAACTTGATACGACGACAATTCAGAATAATCTTGCCGTTCTGCAGGCGATTTTTGGCGACAGCATTGATCAGGGGACCAGAACCGCAACGGTAGACCCGCTGACAGGTGCGCTGACCGTAACGGGCAAAAACGTACAGGGCGGTCTGATCCGTTTTAATACCGATACGGGTGCGTTTATTTCCGCTAACGGTAATCCGACCGGATTAACGATTGACTTTGCGGATTCTTTTACAAATAATAATGTCATCACGAGTCTTCGTAACTTCCATGACATTCAGATGGATTTAACGAGAATGAAGAGCAGCGACAATGGCGGTTCCGCAGCATTGTCTGCGGACAGCGGCGACTTACAGGGTTTGGGCGCAGGCCGGAAGCTCGGTGAGATGAGCGGCATCACGATTTCCGATAACGGTGAAATCTGGGCGGCATACGACAACGGTATGTCGAGACTGTTAGGACAGATCGCAGTTGCCGAGTTTGCGAATGCTTCGGGTCTGGAGAAGGTTGGAGATAATCTTTACAGACCGACCTTAAACTCCGGTGATTTTGACGGTATCGGCGTTGATATCAAAGTGAACGGCGGTTCGATGAACAGCGGTCAGCTTGAGATGAGTAACGTTGATCTTTCCACGGAGTTTACGGAGATGATCACAACCCAGAGAGGGTTTCAGGCAAATTCACGTATTATTACAACTTCGGACAGTCTGTTAGAGGAACTGGTAAATCTGAAGAGATAATGATAAGCGTTATGCGCATGAAAGCGGCATGACGCAAAATGAGGAAACAGGTAATTACAGTTGGAAAGTGTGTTTATACCCCTTTTCAGTCTGGAAACAGGGAACCGCGCATAAGGGCGGTTCCCTTTCCGTATGTTTGAAGAATGTTTGGATGTTAGCGGGTGGGCACCGTTCATTTTAGAGAATGCCATGCTGGTATTTTATGGTATTGACCGGCGTGCCCGGGAAGGAGAGGCGGCATGATTGAAGTGACAAAACTCAATGATATCAAGATTTTGATCAATCCGGACCTGATTGAATATGTGGAGGAAACACCGGATACCGTTGTCGCTTTGACAACAGGACGGAAAATTATTGTAAAAGAAAGTAGACAAGAAGTGAAAAATCTAGTAAAATCTTATAGGAAAGAAATTTTTGCTGAGTAAAGCAGAGAGTGGTGAGTTTCGTGGATATAGCATCTTTAGTTGGACTGGTTGTATGTATTGTGCTTGTATTGTGGGCGATTATCAGCGGTGCAGGTGGTCCTGCGGCAGCTGCAAAGTCGTTCATTGAGTTTCAGTCAATCTGTATTACATTCGGCGGTTCCTTCCTAAGTGTTATGGCAATGAACACGATGAAGGATTACATAAATGGTCTGAAATGCTTTGCAAGGATTTTCAAAGCGCAGGTCATTAACATGTCGGAGAGTATCAAGAAGATCATCGAACTTTCCAATACGGCCCGTAAGGAAGGCCTTCTTCAGCTTGAAGAAGCCGCATCTGAATTAGATGATGAATTTATGAAAAAAGGCATTTTGCTGATCGTTGACGGTACTGATCCTGATCTGGTCCGCTCTATTATGGAAACGGAGCTGGTCAGCATTGAGGGACGTCATAAGAAGGTTATTAAGGTATGGGAGGACATCGGTTCCATGGGACCGGCATGGGGTATGATCGGTACACTTGTCGGATTGGTAAACATGCTTCAGAACATGTCTGATCCCAGTTCTATCGGTCCTGCAATGTCAGTTGCTCTTCTGACGACACTGTACGGTTCCATGATCGCAAACTGGATTTGTGCGCCGGTTGCGAGTAAATTGAAAGTCAATAATGAGGCCGAGATCATGATGAAAGAGATCATGATTGAAGGTCTGCTTTCTATTCAGGCAGGCGAAAATCCGCGCGTCATTGAGGAGAAATTAAAGTCGTTCCTTGCACCGAAGGATCGCGGGTCGTCGGATGAAGGTGGTGAGGAAAATGGCTAAGCGGAAGGAAGATGAACCACCAAAAGGTGCCCCCGCATGGCAGTCCACTTTTGCGGACCTGATGAATCTTCTGCTCTGCTTTTTCGTGTTGCTTTTTTCTATGTCAAAGATTGAAGAAGATAAATGGCTCGCGGTTGTAGCATCCTTTCAGAATACGATCAGCGTATTTGACGGAGGGGCGGAAGCGATCGGTGACGGTGTTCTGATCAGTAACGGTGTCAGCCAGCTCAATGAATTGTCGCAGTACATTAACAGCAGCGGACAGGCGGAAGAGGTAGACGAACCGGACGATACGCTATATAATGAGATGGAGCGCGAAGGGCTTGCGGAGTCTGAGGAGATGGCAGAACAGATTGAGGAGGCGTTATCAGAGCTGAATCTGGATAAGGAGATTGATGTAGATTTCAATTCCCAATATGTGCTCCTTACGATGAAGGGCGCAATTCTGTTTGATTCCGGACGCGCGGAGCTAAAGCCGGAGATTTATCCGACGCTCGACAGACTGGGGCTGATCCTGATGGTGTATGCGGACAGTCTGATTGAGATTGAAGGGCATACGGACAATGTGCCGATCCATAATGCGGCGTTTGCAAATAATGATGAGCTATCAAGCGCAAGGGCGCTGGCAGTGTTTCAATATTTTATGGAAACAACGAATTTAGACCCTGTCAATCTCAAGCATTCCGGCAGAGGGGAATACATTCCGGTGGCGGATAACTCGACGGAGGAAGGGCGTGCGCACAACAGACGCGTTGAAATTAAAATCTATAATACATTAAGCACGGAGCGTTGATGGAATCCGTGGGGCAGAGAGGTGCTTGCTTTGAAAAAGAATTTGTTATCGATTATCATTCTTGCTTTACTGGTCGTCAATTTGGTCATGACCGGAATCATGATGTTCTCGGTTATCAATGTCTCCAACAAAAATGCGAAGCTGGTCGGCGACATTGCGGCGGTACTCAGTATTGAGACCGGATCGGGGGAGGATAGTGATGAGGAAGAGACAGTTTCGATTGACGATACGGATGTCTATGTGATCACGGACCGTATGACGATTCCGTTTATGCAGGTGAGCGAGGCGGAAGGCGGAGATGGCAAGGATCATTATTTTGTCGTGACCGTATCACTTTCCATGAATAAAAAACATAAGGATTATAAGGCGTACGGTACTGAGAAAGAGATGCAGGCGAGGGAAAGCCTGATCAAGACAGAGATTCAGTCGGTGATCGGCAGTTATACCATGGAGCAGTTCAAAGAAAATCAGGAGCTGATACGCGAGGAAGTGCTGGAGCGCATTCAGACATTATATGATTCCACATTTATCTTTAATGTGAATTTTAGTGATTATCTATATTCATGATGGGAGGTGAGCCGTTGTGGGTGAGGTCTTATCCCAAAGTGAGATAGACAGTCTTCTCAACGCGTTAAGTACCGGCGAACTGGATATAGATGATGCCAAGGAAAGTAATGATAAACAGGTCAAGAATTATGACTTTAAGCGCCCGGCGAAGTTCTCCAAAGAGCATTTACGCACGCTTGAAATTATTTTTGAGCATTATGGCAGACTGGTATCAACGACGCTTCCGGTCTATCTTCGGAAAGCAGTTCAGGTTACGGTGGCAAGCTCGGAGACCGTTACGTTTTCAGAGTTTACGAATGCACTTGCTAATCCGGTTGCGCTTGGTATTGTTAATTTTCAGCCGCTTGGCGGTACGGTGATTGTGGAACTGGCAGCAACGCTTGCATTCACGATCATAGACCGGATGCTTGGCGGTTCAGGAGAACCGCTTCCCAAGAACAGGGAATTCTCTGAGATAGAGATGAGCATTGTCGAAAAGATCATGGTGATCTGTATCCAGCTATTAAGGGAGCCATGGAAAAATGTGGCAGAGATCAATCCGATCTTAGAGAGAATAGAAACAAATCCGCAGTTTGCGCAGGTTATATCTCCGACGGATATGATCGCGATTATTACATTGAATCTTAAGATCGGGGACGTTGAAGGCTTCATGAATATCTGCCTTCCGTATTTTACGCTGGAAAGCATTATGGACCGCCTGAACACGAAGTTCTGGTATGCCAATATGCAGGAGCACTCTGACGAGGATTATAATGAACAGCTTGAGACGATGATCCGAAGGGTGGATGTGCCGGTAAAAGCAATCTTAGGACGCACCAAGGTCGCGGCAGGAGATTTCATGAATCTACAGCCCGGAGACGTCATACGATTGGATACAAAGGTAGACAGCGAACTGGATGTTTTCGTCGGTAATATCAAAAAATTTAAGGCAATGCCCGGTTCGGACGATGAACATTTTGCCGTGCGGGTAACGTCTATTATAAGAGAGGAGGAGTAGCCAGATGGATGGAATGTTATCTCAGGACGAGATCAATGCATTATTGAGCGGCACCGGCCTGGATAATTCGGACACGGCGGATGCCGCTACATCCGAAACGGCAGCGGCTCCGGGAGCATCGGCGATTGATGAGAGTCTTTTGACGGACATGGAAAGGGACGCGATCGGAGAGGTTGCCAACATTAGTATGGGAACGTCGGCGACGACCCTGTATTCTCTGGTAAACCGCAAGGTCGATATTACAACTCCGGTTGTAACACTTGCAAATCTTGATACAGTGATTCAAGATTATCCGAAGCCGTGCGTATTTATTTATATCAAATATACGGAAGGGCTTGACGGAAGCAATATCCTTGTATTAAAAGAACATGATGTAAAGGTTATTACAGATTTGATGATGGGGGGGGACGGTACCAATACGGACGGTGAGCTCGGCGAGCTGCATTTAAGTGCGATCGCGGAAGCGATGAACCAGATGATGGGCTCTTCGGCAACATCACTTTCCTCCATGCTTGGGAAGAAGATTGATATCAGCCCGCCAGACGCAACGCTTGTGGACCTTTTAGAACTGAAGGATCAAGGACAGTTGTCCGGCTTTTTATCCGGAACCTTTGTGAAGGTTGCATTCAGAATGCAGATTGATGAGCTGGTGGACAGCACGATCATGCAGCTCTATCCCATTGACTTTGCAAAGTCTATTTATGAGACGGTTATGAATGTGCAGTCTGGCGGAAGCGATGCCGCGGCACCAGAACCTGCGCCGGCTCCGCAGCCCGCACCGGCTCCACAGCCGCAGGCGCAGATGCCCGGACCGGATATGAGCGGACAGGGCATGGGCGCAATGGATATGAATTCCATGCAAATGCAGCAGATGGGCATGAATCCGATGATGATGGGCATGAACCCTATGCAGATGGGTATGAATCCGATGCAGATGGGTATGAACCCAATGATGATGGGCATGAATCAGATGATGGGGCAGCCCATGCAGAATGTAAATGTACAGCCCGCACAATTCCAAAGCTTCAACAGGGATGTTCCAGGAATGGAAAATCAGGAAAACATTGGCCTGATCCGGGATGTGCCGCTTGAGGTGACAGTGGAGCTGGGGCGTACGAGCAAATCAATTGCTGAAATACTTGAGTTTGCGCCCGGTACGATTATTGAGTTGGATAAGATCGCAGGAGAGCCGATCGATGTACTTGTCAATGGCAAGTTTGTTGCGAGAGGCGAGGTAGTAGTCATTGAGGAAAGCTTTGGCGTCCGTGTAACGGAAATAATCAAATAAAGGATAGGAGAAAAAATATGGCAAAGAATATTTTAATTTGTGATGACGCAGCATTCATGAGAATGATGATCAAGGACATTCTGACCAAGAATGGCTACAACGTTGTCGGAGAGGCGGAGAACGGCGCAAAAGGCGTAGAAAAGTACAATGAATTAAAGCCTGACCTTGTACTGATGGACATCACGATGCCGGAGCTTGACGGAATTCAGGCACTGAAGAAAATCAAGGCACTGGATGCTTCCGCAACAGTCATTATGTGTTCCGCTATGGGACAGCAGGCTATGGTAATCGAGTCGATTCAGGCTGGTGCCAAAGACTTCATCGTAAAACCGTTCCAGGCTGACCGTGTATTAGAGGCGGTTAAGAAGGTCGTCGGCTAAGATGCTGTTAAGTGGTACGCTGGATTCCGTTTTTGATCTTCTGACTGTGTTGTTTATTTTTGTTGTGGTCATTATACTGACTTACTATACAACACGGTTTATTGCCGGCTATCAGAAGAATAAGTCCGTTGGACGCAATCTTGAGGTGCTTGAAAGTTATCGGGTTACCTCTAATAAGTATCTCCAAATTGTGCGTGCGGGCAAGAAATATCTGGTAATCGGGATCGGAAAAGACGAAATTCATGTATTGGCAGAACTTTCCGAGGATGAGCTTACTTTGTCTTCCGGAAACGAGGGGACGGGTACACTCAGCTTCAAAGAGCTTCTTGATAAGGCAAAACACATGAAAGACAAGAAATGAAATGAAAAAAGATTTGAATTCCGGGAAAAGAATACTCCGGTATGTATGCCTGCTGGTTACGGTAGGCATATTGTTTATCGGAAACGGGTTGAACGTACAGGCGATCGGTTCAGGTCTGGGGATTGAGGATACCCCGCTGACTGGGGAGACGGATAACTCTACAACGGCAACATCGCCGGGGGATGCTGAGAGCGGCGAGGATTTAGAGGACCTGAATATCGCTAACGGTTTCAATATTACGTTTACGACGGATAATGGTTCCCTTTCCGGGACACTCAGGATTCTGCTGACGCTGACGGCAATTGCAGTTGCGCCGATGCTGATCATCTGTCTGACGTCCTTTACGCGGATACTGATCGTCATGCACTTTACGAGAACAGCATTAAACACCCAAACAGCACCTCCCAATCAGGTGTTGATTGGGTTAACTTTGTTTCTGACCTTTTTCATTATGAGCCCGACGATTAATACCATATACAATGATGCGTATAAGCCTTATGATGCGGGTGAGATTGAACAGGGAGAGGCAATTGATATTGCGGTAGATGCGGTAAGGGAATTTATGTATCCCCAGACCCAGCGGAAAGATATCCGGATGTTTATGGAGATTGCTGAGCTTCCGTGGGATGCGGAGATGCAGAATGAGGATATTCCGACTTATGTGCTGATACCAAGTTTTTTGGTGAGCGAGCTGCGTACAGCGTTTATTATCGGCTTCCTGATCTATATTCCGTTCCTTGTGATCGATATGGTAGTAGCCTCTACGCTGATGGGAATGGGAATGATGATGCTTCCGCCCACAACAATTTCCATGCCGTTTAAGATACTGCTCTTTGTATTGGCGGATGGTTGGAATCTGGTCATCGGCGGTGTGGTAAGATCCTTTTTGTAGCAGCGATGATCCGCTTTTGATTTGTGGAAAGGAGTGCAAAGACCACAATGACTGCAGAAGAAGTAATTATGATTATCAGAGAAGGCCTGTTTGTGGTTATCAAAACAGCGGCGATACCTCTTTTAGTATCGCTTGTTGTCGGTCTGGTTGTCAGTATTTTTCAGACTGTTACTTCTATACAGGAACAGACATTGACGATGATACCGAAAATCTTAAGCGTATTTCTGGCACTGATACTGTTCGGACACTGGATGCTTAACAATATAACGACATTTATGACAACACTTTGGTCCGATTTTTCGGTGTATATCAGGTAGCAGATAAAAAATCGGCTTTTTAATCAACCGGGCAGGAATGGACGATTAGCATGATAGATTATTCATTTTCAACTTCTGATTTAGAATATTTTCTGCTTGTGTTTATACGGATTGTAAGTTTTATGAATCTTGCTCCGTTTTACGGGGACAGCAGTGTTCCGTCGCGGTTTAAGGTGGGGCTGAGCCTTGCGCTTTCCTATATTGTATTTTTAATTGCGCCTCATACGCAGCTGCAGTATGATTCGGTTGTCGAATATGCTGCACTTGTGATCATGGAGGCGGCGGTGGGGCTCCTGATCGGACTTGTTTCGACGGTCTGTATGCAGATTGCGTCCATGGCAGGACGGCTGATCGATATGGAGATCGGTTTATCCGCGGCGAGCACAATGGATCCGACTTACCGGGATAATGTAACGGTCAGCGGTTTGATTTACCGCTATGCTTTTACGCTGCTGCTTATTACGTCGGGGATGTATCAATACATTATTAAGGCTTTTATTCAGACGTACGAATTGATTCCGGTCGGCAATGTTCATTTTGCATTGGACAAAATTTTAAGCTCCTTGATTTCGTTTATGGGACAATACTTTTTGATCGGATTTCAGATCGCAATGCCGGTGTTCGCGGTGATTACGGTTATGAATGCCGTACTTGGCGTGCTTGCGAAAGTTGCGCCGCAGATGAACCTGTTTGCGGTCGGTATGCAGTTAAAGATTCTTGTAGGACTCACAGTGCTGTATCTGTCCATGTGGCTTGTGCCGATGGCAGCGGACAGCATGTTTACACAGATGAAAAAGATGATTGTTTCAATGGTGGAGGCAATGATGTGATACTCGAATATCAACTTCAATTTTTTGCCAAGGATGGACCGGGCGGTGAAAAGACCGAGGAACCTACCGGCAAGCGTTTAAGTGATGCGCGTAAGGACGGTCAGGTAGCTAAGAGCAAGGAAGTCAGCAACTGCGTTATGCTTTTTGCCCTGTTTCTCATGTTGAAAGTATGGGTTGGAAATATAGGAAACAGTCTTCTTGAACTGTTTCATGCTGTTTATCAAAAGATTCCTGAAATTTCTACAAATATGCCTACCGGCGAAGAGGGTGTCGGAATCTGGATGTTGATGAAGGAGGTTCTGCAGCAATATCTGATTATTTTGCTCCCGATCTTTGCAATTGCCGTGCTTCTGGCGTTTGTCACGGATCTGGTTCAGGTAAAGTGGAAGCCGACCAGTAAGCCGCTCCAGCCGAAGCTCAGCAAGCTGAATCCGGTAAAAGGCGTTAAGCGCCTGTTTTCCAAAAGCGCGCTGATGGAGCTGCTCAAGTCTGTTTTGAAAATAGGCATGATTTCATATATTGTGTATTCATCGCTTATTGGGAGCGCGGGGTATCTTTTTCGTTTTTATTCCATGCCGCTCATGCAGGGCATCCGCGTGGTTGGTGATGTGACGATTAATTTGGGATTGAAGATTTCTGCTTTTTATGTGGTCATCGCGGCGCTTGATTATGCTTATCAGAAACATAAGTTCCATGAAGATATGAAGATGACAAAGCAGGAGGTTAAGGACGAATATAAGAACGCGGAAGGAGATCCGCAGGTTAAGAGCAGGATTCGTCAGAAAATGATGGAGGCGTCAAGGCGCCGTATGATGCAGGCAGTGCCGCGTGCCGATGTAGTTATTACGAATCCGACGCATTATGCTGTTGCGCTCAAATATGAACCGGAGAAGATTGATGCGCCTTATATTGTTGCAAAGGGCGAAGATTATCTTGCACAGAAGATTAAAGAGATTGCCCGCGAAAACAATGTCCAGATCGTGGAAAATAAACCGCTTGCGCGAATGTTGTATCATAATGTGGAAGTTGGTGAACCGATTCCGCCGGAATTGTTTCAGGCAGTTGCCGAGGTGCTTGCATTCGTATATAATATACAGGGTAAGCTGCCTAAGCAGAACCAGGAGGCGGTCTAAAAAAGACCGCGGAGCGGTCTTTCGAAGAACGCTTCGCGTTCTTCCGGAATCGGTGGAATTTCTTATAACATAAAAAAAGACCGCGGAGCGGTCTTTCGAAGAAATGCCGTGGGCATTTCTTCTGGGTATTTGAAAGGGAATAAGAAGAAGGCGTTGTATAAGAACGCCGGAAAGGAGGAGTAACTTCATGAAAGCGCTGATCAAAAGGCTGTCGGGAGATGTTTTTATTGCCATCTATGTATTGGCGGCATTTATTATGCTGATCGTACCGCTGCCGATTCCGCTTCTGGATGTACTCCTTGCACTGGACATGTCCCTCGCATTTACCATTATGTTTTCGTGCATGCTGACTAAGGAAGTGCTGGATATGGCATTTTATCCGACGATCCTTTTGTTTACAACAGTTTTCCGTATTGCATTAAACGTATCTTCCACGCGTTTGATCCTATCAGAGGGAGATGCCGGTAATGTCATTGATACGTTTGGTAAATTTGTCGGCGGCGGCGATCTTGTTATCGGCGTAATCGTGTTCATGATCCTGATTATTGTCCAGTTCATGGTTATCAACAAAGGTTCGGAGCGTGTTGCCGAGGTAACGGCGCGATTCACGCTCGATGCGATGCCGGGTAAACAGATGGCGATCGACGCGGACTTAAATACAGGCGCCATTGACGATGCGGAGGCGAAGCGCAGAAGAGATAAGATTCAGGCGGAGTCCACGTTCTTCGGCAATATGGATGGTGCCGTAAAATATGTAAAGGGAGACGCTACAGCAGGTTTGTTGATCACCGCAGTCAATATCATCGGCGGTATTGCGATGGGCGTTCTGCGGATGGGACTGACCTTTAATGAGGCGATTGATAAGTATCTGATCCTGACAATAGGTGATGGTCTTGTCAGCCAGATACCCTCTTTGTTGATCTCGCTTTCTACCGGTATTCTTGTTACCAAAGGCTCCAAGGAGGCGGAGTTCGGAAATGAGATTATCCATGAGTTGTTCAGCCTGCCGCGCGTACTCTATATTGTTGGTACGGTTATGTGCCTGCTTGGCGTGATTACACCATTAAACACTGTTTTATTTCTTGCGGTCGGCGGGGTCTTTATCGTTGGAGCAGCGATCATGAACCGCACGCTCAAAACGGCTGAAATTGAAGCGAGTGTCGATACGGAAGAGCAGGAGGCGGAGGAGATCAGACAGCCCGAAAATGTCAATTCGCTGCTGTCCGTTGATCCAATCGAGCTGGAGTTCGGTTACGGCATTATCCCGCTCGCAGATGTCAATCAGGGCGGCGACCTGTTAGACCGCGTTGTTATGATCAGACGTCAGATCGCGATGGAACTTGGCACAATCGTGCCGATTATCCGTCTGCGTGATAATATCCAGCTCAATCCGAACCAATATATTATTAAGATCAAGGGCATTCAGATATCGGAAGGTGAAATTCTGTTTGACCACTATATGGCGATGAACCCCGGATTTGTGAAAGAGGAAATTACAGGTATTCCGACGTTTGAGCCGTCCTTCCATCTGCCGGCGATCTGGATTACCGAGAATCAGCGTGAACGGGCGGAGAGTCTTGGTTATACGGTTGTTGATCCTCCTTCCATCATTGCGACGCATTTGACCGAGGTGATCAGGCGTCATATTTCCGAATTGCTTACAAGGCAGGATGTGCAGAATCTGATCAACAACTTAAAGGAGACGAACCCGTCCGTTGTCGAGGAACTGGTGCCGAAGCTGATCGGCTTAGGAGAGGTTCAGAAGGTGCTTCAGAATCTCTTAAAAGAAGGTATCTCTATTAGAGATCTTCTGACTATTTTTGAGACGCTGGCGGATTATGCAACGTCAACGCGTGATACGGATATTCTGACCGAATATGTGCGTCAGGCTCTGAAACGGGCAATCTCGAGCCGTTTCTTCCCTGCAAATGAGACGACGAGCGTTGTGACGCTTGATCCTAAGCTGGAGCAGGAGATCATGAGCAGCGTGAAACAGACGGAGCAGGGCGCATACTTAAATCTGGACCCGGAAAGAACGAAACAGATCATGGCATCGGTTGAGAAAGAAACCGGTAAGCTCGAGAGTCTTGGAAAGAACCCGATCGTGATCACATCACCGATTGTGAGGACCTATTTTAAGCGCCTGACTGAAGATTATTTCAGTGATCTGATCGTTGTGTCCTACAATGAAGTGGAATCGAATGTGGAATTACAGTCAGTGGGGATGGTGACAGCATAAGATGATCATTAAAAAATATCTTGCAGATACGGAAGCGCAGGCGGTTGACGCGGCGAAAAAAGAATTGGGACCGGGTGTTGTGGTCATGAATGTCCGCAGCGTGAAACACAAGGGAATTATGCGCTTCTTCAAAAATCCAATGAAAGAAGTCACGGTTGCGCTTGAGGAGGATGCGGAACGTTTTTCTTCTGCGGTTAAAGACATTGCCCGTGTTGTCTCAGAGAATAGCGCACAGCAGGACCATTGGGGTATGGAAGAGAGGACGGCTGCGGGAGGAGCTTCTGCGTGGACGGCGGGCTCAGGAATAAAGCCGGCTGCAGGTGCGGCCGGGAACGGTGTACAGACGGGAAACGGAATGCGGACCGCTGAGAGTGTGTACTCGAATGTATCTCCCAAAGAGGCGGCACGCGACCGCAAGATTTTGGAGCAGGCGGTATCGGAGAGCAATGTGTTGGAAAATAAGCTGGATTCCTTACAAAGTCTGCTGGAGGAAAAGCTTGTAAAAACAGACGATAAGGGAAGTGCCGTTTCGAATGAAGATGAAGAGCCGTCCGAGGCGGAGAATTTCCTGCGTCTGCTTTATAATACAATGGTGGACAATGAAGTGGATGAGCATTATGCCAATCAGATCATTGATACACTGGATGTCAAGGAAACACAGGAGACGCCGATTGATTATTATCTGGCGAGCATTTATCAGAAGATGGTCTTGAAATTCGGCAAGACGACAAGAATCTCGGAGGCCAAAAAAAGGCCGAAAGTTGTTTACTTTATCGGCCCGACCGGAGTCGGCAAGACAACGACGATTGCAAAGATTGCCTCGCGTTTTACTGTAGAGCAGAAGAAAAAGATTGCTCTTTTAACAACGGATACCTACCGGATCGTGGCTGCCGAACAGTTAAAGACTTATGCGGATATTTTGGATGTCCCGATCCGCGTCATCTATTCGGTCGAGGAGATGGAACATGCGTTTTCCGACTTCCGCGATTATGACTATATTCTGGTAGATACGGCGGGACATTCCCACTATAATGAGGAACAGAGGCAGGCAATCGGGCAGTTTATCCACGCGGCGGATAACAAGGCAGAGAAGGAAGTTTACCTTGTCATGAGTGCGACCACAAAGTATCGGGACATGATCAGCATTGCGGATGCGTATTCCGAAGTGACGGATTATAAACTTATTTTTACAAAACTGGATGAGACGACGGCACTCGGAAATTTGTTTAATCTGCGGATGCGTACCAATGCGGAAATGTCTTATGTTACAACGGGACAAAATGTACCGGAGGATATTGAGCCTTTTAATCCTCAGATTGTGGTAAAGCAGCTTCTTGGGGGAAGAAGACAGGAAATAAAGGGGTAGGAAATGGATCAGGCTGAAAAGTTGCGAAGCATTATTAAGGCGAATCAGATCAATCGCCCGCTTGCGCGCGTGCTTGCAGTCACAAGCGGAAAGGGCGGGGTCGGAAAATCCAATACAGCGATCAATCTGGCGATTCAGTTTCGGAAGATGGAAAAACGTGTCATTATTCTGGATGCCGATTTTGGACTTGCAAATATAGAGATCATGTTTGGTGCTGTTCCGAAGTATAATCTGTATGACTTGATTTATCAGGGAAAGAGCATCTGCGATATCATTACGTGGGGGCCGATGGATGTCGGGTTTATTTCGGGCGGTTCGGGAATTGCGGGGATGTCCAACTTAAACCGTGAGTATCTGAACTATATCATCCAGAACTTATCAGAACTTGACACGCTGACGGATGTGATCATCGTAGATACGGGGGCGGGTATTTCGGATGCTGTACTGGAGTTTCTCGTTTCAAGCGGTGAAATCCTGCTTGTGACGACGCCGGAGCCGACTTCAATTACAGATTCCTATTCCCTGTTAAAGGCCTTAAACCGCCATTCCCGTTTTAAGATGGATGACACGCAGGTAAAAGTGATTGCAAACCGTGTGGAGGACGAGGCAGAAGGAACGGATCTGTTCTTAAAGCTCAATGCGGTAGTTACAAAATATCTCAAAATACCGATCACTTATCTTGGTTCTGTTCCGCGTGACGAGCAGCTGTCAAAAGCCGTCATGCAGCAGAGTCCGATTTCCATGCAGAATCCAAATGCGAAATCGGCGAAGGCATATGAGGAAATTGCGATGAAGCTGATGGATAAGGAAGTCAGCAAAAGCGTACCCAAAAGAGGAATGGCAGCGTTTTTTTCCCATATTCTTTCGGGAAGAAAAAATTAAAAGAATGCAAATAAAAAGAATAAGGAGATTACCCATGCTATCAAGCTATATTATACCGGGACAAAAGATTGAACTGCATGCGACAATGGACAATAAAGATGTCAAAGATAAAGAAAAGATTTATCTAAGTCGTGTATATGAAGTGCTCTCCGACGACCGGATTGAGGTCACGATGCCGATGGAACAGACGAAGCTGATCCTGCTGCCGGTTGATGGAGAATATGAAGTGTTCTTTTATACGCCGGGAGGACTCTATCAGTGTATCTGCCGTATCATTGACCGCTATAAGAGCAGTAATGTATACATCCTTGTTCTGGAACTGGTGAGCAATCTGCGCAAGTATCAAAGAAGAGAGTATTATCGGTTCAGCTGTGCGCTTGATATGAGTGCCCGCGTTTTGGAAGAGGAAGAGATAGAAGCGCTGGATGAGAGGCGGAATTACCTTGTGCCGGGACTTCCGCTGAAACACAGCATTATTGTGGACATCAGCGGCGGGGGACTCCGATTTGTTGCAAACCAGAAATATGAAGAAGGTTCCCTGATTTATTGTAATTATTATCTGACAGTCAACGGAGTGAACAAGGAATATAATCTGGTGGGCAAAATTCTGCATGTCAGCGAAGTTGAGAAACAGAAGGGAACGTTTGAACACCGCGTACAGTATATCAATATCGACTCATCCGAGCGGGAGGAGATTATACGTTACATTTTTGAGGAGGAACGCAAGAACTTAAAGCGCGAACTGAAAACGGATAAATAGGTTTTGAGGATGTCAGATTGTCAAAATGAAGGTGGATGTCAAAATGGAAACAGAAAAGAAAAAAATTTTGGTCGTTGATGACTCTGCACTCATGAGAAGCGTAATATGTGATATAATTAACTCCGATGAACGATTCCGTGTGATGGACAGGGCGATCAACGGGGTGGATGCATTGGAGCTGCTTTCCAGAAAGCAGTACGATGCGGTAGTATTGGACGTAAACATGCCCAAAATGACGGGTATACAGCTTTTGCGTGAGCTTCAGCACCGCAAGATTGCAGCACGTATCATGATGGCAAGTACGGACACCCGGGATGGTGCGCAGGTCACGCTGGACTGCCTGGAACTTGGTGCGCTTGATTTTATTCACAAACCGGACAAGGCGTCGGATGCGCGGGATGCTGATTTCCGCAGACAGTTTCTGGAGACACTTTTTGTAGTATCCCAATCGGCACTTCCTTCGTATACCAAAAGCATCATGGGGATGCAGGAAATACGGGAAAACAAGAAGGTTGTTGAACTTGTCGGAAAGCATGCGTCTAAAATAAGCGGCAGACAGATTGTCGCGATTGCAAGCTCCACAGGAGGACCGAAAGCCTTGCAGAGTGTGATCCCGTATCTGCCGGGAAATTTGCGGGCACCGGTCGTATTGGTGCAGCATATGCCTCCCGGTTTTACAAAATCTTTGGCGGAGCGCCTGGATCATCTGAGCGAGCTTCGTGTGAAAGAGGCGGAGGATGGAGAACTGATCAAGGACGGATACGTCTATGTTGCGCGGGGCGGTGTGCACTTAAACATCGTTGAACAGAATGGAAGCTGCCGCGTGCACTATACGAACGAACCGCCGAGAGAGGGAGTCAGGCCGTGCGCGAACTATATGTATGAATCTCTGAGGGAATGTGGTTACGAGAGGATTACCTGTGTGGTCATGACAGGAATGGGAGCGGACGGAACGAAAGGAATCGTGGCATTACATGAGGCAAAGAAAATCCATGTGATCGCGCAGGAGGAGTCTACCTGTGCCGTATATGGCATGCCAAAGAGTATCGTTAATGCGGGACTCACGGATCAGATTGTTCCGCTTGAGGACATTGCCCGTGAGATTATTATGAACGTGGGGGTAAAATGAGATGGATGTAAGCCAGTATCTTGAAATCTTCATTGATGAGACCAAAGAACATCTCCAAAATCTGAATACGCAGATTCTGGAGCTGGAACAGGACCCGGAAAATGAGAACACCGTGAATGAGATCTTTCGTGCCGCGCATTCCTTAAAGGGAATGGCAGGGACGATGGGGTATAAGCGGATGCAGACGCTGACGCATGATATGGAGAACGTGTTCTCTGAAGTGCGCAATGGTTCGATCAAAGTAAACAGCGAGATGATCGATATTCTGTTTCAGTGTCTGGATGCCCTGGATGAGTATCTTACCAATATCCAGCAGAGTGCGGATGAAGGAACCAATGAGAATGAGGCGCTGATCAAGGCACTGAATGAGCAGATGGGGGCAAAGGGTGCTGAGGCGCCGAAAGAAAAAAAGGCAAAAGAAGCAGAGCCTGCGCAGGTGACCGAAAGATCAAAGAAGTGGCTGGAGATCAAGCTGGACGATTCCCAAAAGTCCGTGATCAGCAGGGCGGCTGCTCAGGGAGAGCATATATATGGTGTGGATGTCATTGTGCAGGAAAGCTGTCTCTTAAAGGCCGCACGTGCATTTTTGGTCTTTAAGGCGATTGAAAAATACGGAGAGATCATTGTCTCGAATCCGAGCGCACAGGATATTGAAGATGAGAAATTTGAGCTGGAATTCAGCCTGATCGTCGTTTCAAAGGGAGAGATCAGTCAGATTTTGGATGCGGTTAAGAATGTATCCGAGATAGAGGATGCCGTCGGTGAGGCGCTGGATGTCTCCGAGTACATACCGGAAGAAACGAAGAAGCAGGAGACTGCCATCGTGGAGAGCGGTTCTTCGGAAGTGCCTGAGCAGACAAAAACGGATGCGGCAAAAACAAAAGAGAAAAAGCAGACCGCAGTTTCAAAGCCGGTTGTCAACCGGACTGTCCGCGTGGATATTGAGAAGCTGGACGTGCTTATGAACCTTGTCAGCGAGCTGATTATTGCCAAGAATTCTCTTGTGTCTGCGTCGGGAACAGAGGGGAACAAGGGTACGGGCTTTAACGAGCAGATTGAATACTTAGAGAGCGTTACCACGAATCTGCATGAGTCCGTTATGAAGGTGCGCATGGTGCCGATTGAGAGCGTTGTCAATAAATTTCCGCGCATGATCCGCGATCTGTCAAAGAAGTTGAATAAGAAAATGGAACTGTATATGACAGGTGAGGAAACTGAGCTGGACCGTACTGTAGTAGATGAAATCGGTGATCCACTGATGCATCTTCTGCGCAATTCTGCGGATCATGGCTTAGAGTCCGCAGAGATCAGAAGGCAGAGAGGAAAAAGTGAGACAGGCTCCATTTTCCTAAATGCGTATCAGGACGGCAACAACGTCGTGATTGAAGTTGGAGATGACGGGAACGGAATCGATACGGAGGCCGTGAAATTAAAAGCGATTGAGCGCGGCGTCATTACACCGGAGCAGGCGGAGAACATGGCGGAGAAGGATATTATCGATCTGTTGTTCAACGCAGGCTTTTCGACGGCCAAAGTGGTGTCCGACGTATCGGGCAGAGGAGTTGGATTGGATGTTGTAAAATCCAAGATTGAGTCTTTGAGCGGTGAAGTGGAAGTCAAGACAAAGCTCGGTATCGGGAGCACCTTTATCATCCGCCTGCCGCTTACACTGGCGATTATTCAGGCATTGATGGTTGTTGTCGGCGGTGAGAAATATGCGATCTCGCTCGGATCGATTCAGACGCTGGAGGACATTCCAGTTTCCGACATCAAGCTTGTGCAGTCCAAGGAAGTGATCAACCTGCGCGAGAATGTGATTCCGCTGATCCGCGTCAATGAGATGCTGGATATTGAATCGGCGAAGGGACCGGACGATAATCTGATGGTCGTAATTGTGAAAAAAGGCGATAAACTTGCGGGTCTGGTGGTGGATGACCTAATTGGTCAACAAGAGATCGTTATCAAATCTCTGGGAAAATATATCAACAAATGCAAAATTATCAGCGGCGCGACAATTCTCGGCGACGGCGAAGTTGCGCTGATTCTTGATACGAATGCGATGCTGTAAGCGGAATGGAGGCGGTAAAAATGGAGGAGTTAAAAGATAAGGAAGCGTTTATCTCGGCGCAGTACATTGTCATTCGTCTTGGAGATGAAAAATACGGAATTGATATCCGCTATGTCGATAATATCCTGCGTATGCAGCAGATCACGCGCGTACCGAAGGTGGCGCCCTATTTCAGAGGAGTCATCAATCTGCGCGGCGAGGTCGTTCCGGTTATGAGCGTCCGTGTAAAAATGGGGTTGGAGGATGTTGAAGAGACAAAGGATACCCGTATTATCATTTTGAAAGCGGATGGCATTGAAAAGATTGGAATTATTGTTGACGAGGTAAAGGAAGTCGTTACGTTGGAAGAGGAACAGGTTGACCGGATGGCATATGACTCCAAGGAAGAGAAGAGCGCTTTTGTTACGGCTGTCGGGAAATGTGGGGAGGATCTGATCTCTCTTCTTGATCTGCATGCCGTACTCGCGGAACAGAACCAATAAAGCAGCCTGTTGTGTGGGGCGGGGCAGAAATGAAAGGAATGGAGAAAACATATGTCAGATAAAATTGACCTTCAGGCTATGTCGGATCAATATGTCGATGTCCTAATGGAGCTGGGCAATATTGGTGCCGGGAATGCAATGACCGCGCTGGCACAAATGCTGCAGTGCAAGGTGGACATGAAAGTGCCGCGTGTCAGGCTGCTGGAGTTTTCGGAGGTTGGCGCGGCAATGGGCGGCGAAGAGCAGATTATGGCGGGTATCTACCTGGCGGTTGAGGGAGATATTTCCGGCAGTATTATGTTCCTTTTGGAAAGGGATTCCGCAATGCATCTGGTTGAGAAGCTGATGGGTATGCCGTCATCCGGAGGCAGTGAGTTTTCTGAAATGGAAATATCAGCGCTGCAGGAGATCGGGAATATTATCACCGGCTCCTATCTGAATTCGCTCTCGGCGATGACCGGATTAAAAATTATCCCTTCCATTCCGGCGCTGAGTATTGACATGGCGGGCGCTATTTTGAGCGTTCCGGCGATCGAGTTTGGACTGATCGGGGATAATATCCTGATGATTGAGACGCAGTTCAGCGACGATCAGCAGATTGCGGGGTATTTTATCCTTGTACCGGATTTAGAATCTTATGAAAAAATATTGACTTCTCTCGGTCTGCGTTAAAGAACGTCTGACAAGGGGGAGTGCGGACGCGGAAGCGCGGTAGAATGTAAGCATGGCGAAAAGCGAATAAACACGGATAGGGAAAGAAGCATGATAAGCTATGAGTGAAATTATTAAAGTCGGTATGGCGGATCTCAATATTTGCAAAAGCCCGAATGGGATCACGACGCTTGGCTTAGGCTCCTGTGTCGGAATTGCGATCAGAGATCCGCTTACTAAAATTGGCGGTTTGGCACACATTATGCTGCCGGACAGTACCGTAATAGCAAATAACTCTAACAAACCGAAATTTGCAGATACCGGAATTACGATGCTTGTTGAATTGATTGTCAAGGCGGGTGCAAACAGGTCAAGGCTTGTGGCAAAGATTGCAGGCGGTGCGCAGATGTTCGGTTTTCAAAATAAGAATGAGCTTGTGCGTGTCGGTGAGCGCAATGTAGAGGCCACCAGGAAGAAGCTTGCCGAACTCAAAATCCCGATTCTGGCGCAGGATACGGGCTTAAATTATGGCCGGACGGTGATTTTTTATCCAGAAACGGGAGACTTTATAATACGCGCGGTAGGAAAAGATGAAAAAACAATCTGAAGATCAAAACATAAAGCAGAATGCGCAGACAGAAGACATAGAAGAAGAGCAGACAAAAGATGCAGAAGAGGAGTTTGACCGGTTAAAGACCGGACAGCTTCCGGCGGTGATCATGCTTTTAGGCGGTGGGGTGGCGGCGCTTCTTACCTATATCCGTGATTTTCAACTGTCGGAGATGCTTGTAATCGTACTTCTCAGTCTGCTTGTATTTTATATTGTCGGACTCATTCTGAAACGCATCTTTGATTCGTTCCGCATCAGACGAAAAGAACAAGAGGAAGACGGCGTGGCAGAAGAGGGAGAAGTGATTGAAAAGGAGCCGGAGGAGAAAGAAAAGACCGGGAAAAATAAAAAAAGTGCAAAATAGCACGGATATTTTTTAGAGGAAATATCAATGATGGTATCAGTTAACAGAGACTGTACCACGCCGAAGTGAAACAAGGGCGTGTATTGTGATTGCTATGGAAGCAGGCGAAGGCGGAGGACGGCATGGATGAGAGTCTGAGAAAGAGACTGTGGGAAGAATATGCCAGAACAAAGGCGGCAGAGACCCGCGAAAAGATCATAATTGAATATGCGCCTCTTGTGAAGGTGGTGGCCGGACGCCTCAGCATGTATCTTGGTTACAATGTAGAGTATGAAGATTTGGTCAGCTACGGAATTTTTGGACTGATTGATGCTATTGATAAGTTTGACTGCGGCAAGGATGTAAAATTTGAGACCTATGCGAGTCTGCGCATCCGCGGGGCTATTCTGGATCAGATACGAAAGATGGACTGGATTCCGAGAACGGTCAGACAGAAGCAGAAACAGATCGATGCAGCGATCCGTGAGATTGAAACGGTGACGGGCAGAAGCGCATCGGATGCGGAAATCGCTGATAAGCTTGGAATTACGGGGGATGAGTTTGTTGACTGGCAGAGTCAGATGAAGGTCACAAATTTGGTTTCACTCAATGATTATCTTGAACAGGGTGGGACCGAGGTGGCAAATGATCCAACTTCCTCCAGTCAGTTTGATGTGCCTGAAGATGTGGCAATGCAGACGGAACTAAAGGGAATGATCATTGACGCAATGGACCTGCTGACCGAGAAAGAGCGCAGAGTTGTAGAACTGTATTATTATGAGGAGCTTTCCTTAAAGGAAATCAGCCGTGTTCTCGAAGTATCGGAGTCGAGAATTTCGCAGCTGCACACGCGTGCGCTGCAAAAAATGAAAGGGCAGCTCGGAAAATATATGGGAATATTGCATGCGCTATAAAAGAGTTTCCCATGGAAACTCTTTTTTTGGCGGATGATAGCTTAAAAAAGCATGGTTATTAAGATGGGAGCATAAGAGGGATTATAGGCTGAACCGTTACGAACTGAGGTGCAGGCAGGGTATTTGGATGTTGAAAGGAGCAGGGACTGCAGAATGAAGAAAAATGGGTACTTTCAACTGATCACAAGCGGGAGTGCGACTTTTATCCGGCTGCTCCCGGAGACAGACGGCGGAGAGCCGTTGAGCGTTCAAGAGATAGCCAGTTATTTGAAATATCAGAAAATTCCGTATCAACTCAAGTCACTGAATGAAGGAATTGAAAAGCATGAGGATACGGTTATACAGCTTTGCGCGGAACAACATGCGCCGGTACAGGAAATGTGCCTGATTCGTGTGAGTAATGACAGGATGCGTGCGGTTATCCGTTTTTATGCACCTTCGGATAACGGGATTGTCTTGGACCGGGCGCAGATCATGGATGAGATTGCCTGCAATAAGATTGTGTTCGGATTTGTGAACGAAAACATGGAAGCGTTTTTGTCGAAGCGTGAGTATTGCAGGGATTATGAACTGGCGGTCGGCATTAGACCGAAATCGGGTAAGGATTCCCAGATTGAGTATCTGTTTTCAACGGATACTCAGGCAAAGCCAAAGCTGAAAGAAGACGGGAGTGTTGATTTTTTTAATCTCAGTACGATCAGTCATTGTAAGAAAGGGGATGTACTGGCAAAACTGCATCCGGAGCTGCGCGGGGAACCCGGGAAAACCGTACTTGGAGAAAATCTTGCGCCGCCTGCTTATGTAAAAAAAGTATTGAAGTTCGGAAAAAATGTGCTTCTGAGCGAGGATAAGACAGTGCTGACGGCTGAAAAAGATGGGCATGTCACACTGGAGGAGGATCGTGTCTGTGTTTCGGATATTTTTGCGGTCGATCATGTGGACCCATCCACGGGAAATATCAACTATGAGGGCGATGTGCATATCAAAGGGAATATCTGTGAAAATTATAGAGTGAAATCAACCGGAAACGTATTTGTCGGCGGCGTGGTCGAGGGCGCTTACGTGGAAGCGGACGGTGATATCATTATCAGCCGCGGAATGAACGGCATGGATAAGGGCGTTCTGAAGGCGGGTGGAAATATTGTAGCGAAATTTTTGGAAAATACGACGGCGGAAGCAGCAGGATATATAGAAGCGGAGTCGATCATGCACAGCAAAGTTACCGCGGGCGATGAAGTGATCGTTACCGGGAAAAGGGCGTTTATCACTGGTGGAAACGTTGCGGCAGCGAACCGTATTACGGCCAAAGTGCTCGGTTCCCAAATGGCGGCGCAGACGACGTTGGAGGTCGGCGTAAATCCTGAGTTAAGGCAGCGTTATACACAGCTCCAGAAAGAGACGGCGGAGCTTCAGGGAACCTTAAAACAGATCGATCCTGTGATTCAGTCTTCCATGCAGAAGCTCAAGCAGGGGGTCCGCTTAACGCCCGAACAGATAAAATATGTGCAGACGCTGTCGCAGACCAGTGTATCGCATAAAAAAAAGATTGAAGAAAACTTAAAAGAAATGGATGCGCTGGGCGGACAGTTTGATGCAAAATCGGAAGCGTGTATTATGGTTTCGGGTGTTGCGTATCCGGGGACGCGGATCGTGATTTCTGACGTACTTCTGACTTTGAAAAAGGAATACCGCTATTGCAGGTTCCGATGTGTGAGAGGGGAAATCAAAAGTGAACCGGTATAACGGGTAAAGCAGCAGAAATACGCCCCAAGAGCGGCAGCAGGCCCGGGAACAGCGAATGGTTTTGGAAAGGATGTGTGGATATGGCAATTACGCCGTTAGAGCAGTTTGGTACAATTGGGAGAACGCAGGACTATTCTATATTGAAGCAGCAGGAAGATACAAAAGCGGCTGTCGATCAGGCGCATATTCAGGTAACAGCGGAAAAACAGGCTGACGAAAAACTCAATCAGGTGAGAAGTGCAGATAATGCGCAGCTCAACGAAAAAAAGTTTGATGCAAAGGAAAAGGGAAGCAACGAATATGCGGGCGACGGAGGCCGTGGCAGGAAAAAAACGACGGAAAAGCAGATGGACGGCAAGGTTATTCTTAAGCGCACACAGTCCTTTGACATGAAGATTTGAGCGAGGAGACGAAAGACATATGGAATGGGTGGAGATCATCTTACTGATCATTGGAATCGGTGCATTTGCAGCAAGCTTTTTTGTACGTACATCGGGAGAGCAGTTAAGCAGGGAGGAGCGTAAACGCACGGATGAAGAGATTAAGGCGCGGGTCGATAAGCAGATGGAAGAAGCTGCAGCCAAAATCAATCATTCCGTGGATGACGCGGTACAGTATGCGGTGGATAAGACGGAGCGCTCATTGGAGCGCGTGTCAAATGAAAAGATCATGGGTGTCAGTGAATATGCGGATACGGTGCTGACGGATATTCATAAAAACCATGAGGAAGTTGTCTTTTTGTATGATATGCTCAACGATAAACAGACTGCGCTAAAAAATTTCACTGCGGAAGTAGCGAAGACGGCTAAGGCGGTTTCCGTGCTCGCAAAAGAAGCAAAGAAATCGGCTGAGGCAGCGGCTGAGAATGCGGCACAGGCAGCGGCAAGTGCGGACGAGGCGGCAGAAAATGCAGCGCAGGCAGCGGACAGCGCAGATGAAGCTTCCCAGACAGCGCAGGATGCGACGCAGAATATTGATGAGGCAATCGATGGAGCAAGGGAAGCGCTTAAGTGTGCACAGGATGCGGCAGGCAGAGCAGATGCGGCGCGGAGGACTGCAGATGATGCAGCGGTACGTGCAGATTCGGCGAGGCAGACGGCAGGAGCAGCGCTGCAGGCTGCCAATGAAGCAATTTTGTCCGCGGATACGGCAAGGCAGACAGCCGGCGATGCAATGAAGAATGCAAAAGAGATTCAAAAGCTGAGTGGAGCAAAGAGCACTTCAGGAACGCGGCAGCGTGCAGCCGGCGTGGAATCACAAAATTTAAGCGGACTTGCTCGGATGCAGGAGATTCGCGAAGCGAAGAGCGAAGAAGAGCAGTTGGAAGGAAAAGAGAATAAGGAGCAGATTCCGGTACAAGAGCCAGGAAAAGCGCCGCGGCCGGGAGTGCAGAAAGCAGAGGATATGCCGCAGCCGGGAGTACAGAAAGCAGAGAATATGCCGCGGCCGGAAGTACAGAAAGCAGAGGACATGCCGCAGCCGGGAGTACAGAAAGCAGAGGGTATGCTGCAGCCGGAGGTACAGAAAGCAGAGGGTATGCTGCAGCCGGGGGTACAGAAAGCAGAGGACATGCTGCAGCCGGAAGTGCAGAGACCACGGAGTACGCCGCAGCCGGAAGTGCAGAGACCACGGAGTACGCCGCAGCCGGCGGTTCAGCCTTCCAAAACGGAGCAAGGCGAGCCTGGAATTTCCGTCATGGATATCCGTCAGCGGACGGTGACAAACGATACGGACGGTTTCAGACCGTTTGTGATACCGCGTGTAAAGGTTTTAGGAGAACCAGTGGAGGAAGAAGCGGAAAAGGAAATACAGAGACCGGCAAGGACACGTTCCGCATCAGCAGGCAGGCGCAGTACAAAAAAGACGCTTGCTGTGAATGAGACAAGGGAAATGAGTACACCTCAGAGTGAAAACAATACAGAAAAACATGGAAGTGCAGGAACGGAACGCAACAATAATGAAAAGATTTTGGCGATGCATCAGGAAGGAAAGTCCAATATTGCCATTGCCAGAGAACTTGGCATAGGTGTGGGAGAGGTTAAGCTTGTGATTGATCTGTTTAAGATGTAACGCTTGATGAGTGCAATATCGCAGGCGGGTCTGCGGTATACTGTAATCAATCCCTGACTGGGATTGCCGCTTGTGCGGTGGAATGAGAGGAAACATGAGATTACGATATTATTTAAGGGGATTGGGCATAGGCATTATTGTGACTGCGATCATCATGAATGCCTCGTTTTCCCGAAAAGATGAAATGTCTGATGAAGAGATTAAGGCACGGGCGGCAGAGCTTGGTATGATAGAAAACACGGTTCTCGCGCCGCCGAATCAGACGCCTACACCGACTGCGGGGGCAGCAGCAGAGGCACCGGGGCGTACTGGAATTGTGACGCCGGCAGAATCCGGCCGGGAGACACCGACTGTAGAGCCGACTGCAACACCAGTACCGACTGCGACGCCGACGCCGACCGCGGTGCCGACGCCGACTGCAACACCAGTACCGACTGCGACGCCGACGCCGACTGCAACACCAATACCGACTGCGACACCGACGCCGACTGCGACACCGACGCCGACCGCGGTGCCGACGCCGACTGCAACACCAGTACCGACTGCGACACCGACGCCGACTGCAGAGCCGACGCCAACTGCAACACCAATACCGACTGCGACACCAACGCCAGCGCGGGATACTGCTACGATTACGATCAACAGAGGCGAGGGTTCGGACACAGTAAGCCGAAAGGCAGCGCAGGCAGGGCTTGTGGAAGATGCAGCAGATTTTGACCGCTATCTGTGTGAGAATGGTTACGATAAAAAGCTCGTCACCGGTAGTCATGTGATTCCACTGGGATCGTCCTATGAGGAAATTGCAAGACGGCTGACCGGTCTCGGAAACTAACGGAGCAGAATGAATATCTTAAAGGTAACAGGATGCTTCGGAGTATGGCATGACATATAGTGAATTGAGAAAAAAAGAAGTCATCAATATGAGGGACTGTAGAAAACTCGGGCGCATTTGCGATCTTGAGTTGGACGAGTGCACCGGGAAAATTCATAAGATCATGGTTCCGGGCTGTAATAAATGGCTGAGTCTGATGAATTGCGAGGACTCCATTTCCATCTGCTACAAGGATATCCGTCAGATTGGACCGGAGATCATTTTGGTGGACATTTAAGACCGGAAAGCGGTTGACATAAGCGAAACCAAAAGATATACTAAACAAAAGTACCTTTCAGATAAGGAGAGACAAGAATGAAGTGTCCGTTTTGTGGTCATGAGAATACCAGAGTCATTGATTCCCGCCCGGCTGAAGATAATAATTCCATACGAAGGCGCCGGGTATGCGACGAGTGCGATAAGCGTTTTACGACTTACGAGAAAGTTGAGACGATTCCACTCATTATTATTAAAAAAGATAATAACAGGGAAACTTACGACCGTTCCAAAATTGAGGGCGGCGTACTGCGTGCATGCCATAAGCGTCCGGTCAGCGCACGCCAGATCAGCGAACTGGTCGACGCGGTAGAAACGGAAATTTCCGGCAGAGAGGACCGTGAAATACCGAGTGCGGTTATTGGTGAGATTGTGATGGAGAAGCTAAAGGATCTTGATGCGGTCGCGTATGTGCGTTTTGCATCTGTTTATCGCGAATTTAAGGATGTAAATACATTTATGGATGAGCTGAAAAAAGTATTACAATAGAGACATCAGCAGGAACACAAGACGCACGGTTTAACGGCTTTGCGGTATTTGAATCTGAAGCGGCCAAAAAGGCTCCCGCCGGTACGGGGGCCTTTTTGCGACGGCGCTGTTTTTGTGTGATATGTGGTGATATATTTTCAATGTATTCAAAGACAAGGATATTTGCAGAAATGGACGGACCTATGCTATAATCAATCATAACAGATCGCAGGAATGTGGGGACTGTGATAACGGGGGAGTACATGACGCATACAAAGAGGGGAACCAAAAAGAAAAAACAGGGGGAAAAGAGTCAATATTTCCTGACAATTCTTTTTACGCTGCTTGCATTGGCGGGGATGGTGATTTACAATTTTGTCACTTTTTATTCCAATGCCGTATCTGATATGATTGCTGTCGGGGAGAGCTCGCTTTCGCAGGAATCAGAGCAGCTGAAAGGATATCTGACAAAGGGAATGGATGTCCTTCAGGTGACGGCGATCGCAGTGGAATACATGATGCAGGGCGGTGCGGATTCGGAGGAAATTGAGGCGTTTCTTGTTGAGGAATCCGAGCGTTATAAACAGGATATTGATCCGAATTTTACAGGAATATACGGTGTGTTTGACGGGAAATATATTGACGGCATCGGGTGGGTTCCGGATGAGGATTATGTACCGGAGGAGCGGGTGTGGTATCTGGAGGCAGTGGATGCGGGAGGAACACCGACCGTTGTGTCCCCCTATCTGGATGCACAGACCAATACGATTATGATGTCTGTCAGCCAGCTCCTCTATGATCGTAAAAGCGTTATTTCTTTTGACATTGTACTTGATCAGATACAGATCATTACACAGGACGTAAAACTGAACGATATGGGATATGGTTTTATCATTGACCGGGCGGGTCTGGTGGTGGCTCACACGGATTCAGCGGAGCGCGGTAAGAATTATCTCAGGGACAGTGAAATGAATGCACTGCTGGTCGAAGTGTATGAGAGACAGGGAGAAACGTTTAAGGCACGTATTTATGGGGAAGATTGTACTGTTTTTACAGATAACGTAATGGATGACTGGTATGTCGTCATGGTCGTCAGCAATACGAAGCTTTATGAATCCATCCGCCGTATCATGGTGCGGAACGCGTTCGTCTGTATCGGCGTGTTTGGGCTGATTCTGTATTTCTGTACCCTTGCATTCAAACGGATACGCATTCATATGCGAAATGAGGAAGAAAGCCGAAAAAACGTAGAAAAAACGAATGAAACGATTCTGCGCACGCTGGCGCGTGCGATTGACGCAAAGGACCGGTATACAAACGGACATTCTCAGCGTGTGGCAAAGTATGCGGCGGAGATTGCGAAACGTATGGGAAAAGACGCGGATTATCAGGAGAAAATTTATCGTGCTGGTCTGCTGCATGATATTGGAAAAATCCATATACCGGACGCGATCATCAATAAACCTGCGCGTCTGACGGAGGAAGAGTTTGCTTACATTAAATTACATCCCGTATCCGGCTTTTATATTCTGAGAGACATTCAGGGCAATGATATGATCGCGCAGGGGGCGAAGTGGCATCATGAGCGTTATGACGGCAACGGCTATCCGAACGGTCTTGTGGGTGAAGATATTCCTGAGGTCGCAAGGATCATCGGGGTGGCAGACGCTTATGACGCAATGACTTCCAACAGGAGTTATCGTCAGGTCATGCCGCAGGAAAAAGTGCGTGGGGAGATTGAGAAGGGAAAAGGATTTCAATTTGATCCGAAAGTCGCAGACGTTATGCTGCAGATGATGGATGAGGATAAAGAGTATGAGATGCGGCATCAATCAGGTCCGCAGTTGAATATTCTTGCAGTGGATGATGAGCCGGAGAGTCTGGAGCAGATCGAAAATGCCCTGAAGGACGAACCGGATTACACGGTTTATAAAGAAAAGTCCGGTAGGACTGCGTTGAAGCGGATGAGGCAGGTTCCGATGGATATGGTACTGCTCGACCGACAGATGCCGGGGATGGACGGGCTTGCCGTATATCGTTATATCAGGGATCAGATGGATTCCGACGTCCCGATTATATTCCTGACGTCGGACAAGTCGGGTAAGACGATAGAGCAGCTTAATGAACTGGATGCGGAAGGGTATCTTGTGAAGCCCTTTATGCCGCAGGTGCTTTTGGAGATGCTGCACAGCATCTTACAGGAAAAAGAAGGCGAGCGGTAAAATGCCGGAAGCGGCAAAGGCGTACGGTAAAATGCTAAATGCGACGAAGACGAGCGTTGATTGAGCTGGAAAACGAAAAAGGTAAATCGTGGAAAACAGGAACACGAAGAGTAGGAACACGAAGAGCATGAACGTCAAGTGCGGAAAACTGAGATGGAGGAACCTTCAAATGCTGGAAGCAGGAGACGGGTGCGGGGCAGGCAATGAAACAAAAAGAGGATAGGGCAGTCAATCATACAGGCGTGAATCCCGGCGGGGCGCAAGTAGTATCCAGGATGGTGTCGGAGCTTTCATGCAATGTCGACGATATGACGGCAGAGGATATTGGCTTTGCCATGGAGCGGTTTTATGAGGCGGGGGCACTTGAGGTCTATACGATTCCGGTCGGCATGAAAAAGAACCGTCCGGGTACGCTGCTGCGCGTGATATGTGAGGAAGCTCTAAAACAGGAACTTGTGGAATGTATGTTCCGTCATACAAGCACAATCGGTATCAGGGAGACGGCTACGCGCCGCTATGTACTGGAGCGGAAAACGAAAACGCTTCAGACACCCTACGGGGATGTGCGTGTCAAATCGGTGAGCGGTTATGGGACGGCGCGCGAAAAATATGAGTATGAGGATCTGGCGCGGATCGCGCGGGAGCGCGGCATCGGGCTTTCCGAAGTGCGGCGGCTGCTGCAGGAAGCCGGGGAGTAAGGCATTCCCAAAACGTACCGGTCTTCGCACGGCTGGCACATATCTTTATGCAGCTGTGTTTTCTTTTTGATACAATCTGCAAAAAAAGGAAGCCGCCATTGCTTTTTTGAACAGATACGCTATAATGACAATGATGCACGGACTAAGGACAAAAGCAGGACGATCATTCAGAACCGCATAGAAATACGGCGTTTGAGAAAAGAGGCGTCATGAAAATTGCGGATGAGGATTTCGTGGAGCATTGTACCGGGTCTGATGATGACAACTGAATAAAAAAGAGGAGAGGAAACACATGAAAAAATTTGTTTTTTTGTCTGTGTTACTGACACTGACTATTGCACTGAGTGCCTGCTCGGGTGATAAGGCAGATGACTCATCCAGATCGGATGAATCCTCCATTACCATCGGTATTCCGCAGGATATCGAAGACAGCCTTGACCCGCATGCGGCAGTAGCGGCAGGGACGGAAGAAATCCTGTTTAATATCTTTGAGGGCCTGGTTAAGCCTGACAGCGATGGTAATCTGGTGCCTGCCGTAGCAAGCGATTACAAGATTGAAGATGAGGGAAAGACCTATACCTTTTATCTTCGAGAGGGAGTGAAGTTCCATGACGGAACGCCCGTTACGGTGGAGGACATCAAGTATTCAATCGAGCGATGCGCCGATACCAGCGGGGAGGGGACTCTTCTGGTGTCGGCGTTTTCTAATATTGAAAGCGTGGAGATCGTGGATGAAAAGACAGTCTCCATCCGTCTGATGAACGCGGACACGGACTTTTTGTCAGAATTGACCAGTGCGGTCATACCTGCATGGAATGAAGACCCTGCAGGGAACCCGATCGGCACGGGACCATACCGTTATGTATCCCGCGTGGTGCAGGACTCCATACAGCTTGAGAAATTCGAGGACTATTGGGGGACGCCTGCGAACATTACGAATATCACCCTGAAAGTGATTGCGGATTCAGATATGATCGTTACAAACTTAAAAAGCGGCGCGATTGACATGTTCTGCCGGATTTCAACCGATCAGGCCAATGAGCTTGCCGGAACAGAGTTCGATGTGTATGAGGGAACGATGAATCTGGTGCAGGCAATGTACTTAAATAACGCGTTTGAGCCGTTTGCAGATGTGCGGGTACGTCAGGCTCTTTGCTATGCCGTGGACGCGCAGGCAATCTTGGACCTTGCATTTGACGGAAAAGGGACCGTGATCGGGAGCTCTATGTTCCCGGCATTTGGGAAATACTATATGCCGGAGCTTTCGAATGCGTATCCGCGCGACGTGGAGAAGGCGAAAGCGCTGCTTGCAGAAGCGGGGTACGCGGATGGTCTTTCCTTTACGATCACGGTACCGTCCAATTACCAGCAGCATGTGGATACTGCGCAGATTATTGTGGAACAGTTAAAAGAAGTCAATGTGAACGCGTCTATCAACCTTGTGGAGTGGGAAACATGGGTAAATGACGCGTATGTCGGCAGACAGTTTGAAGCGACGGTCGTTGGTGTGGATGCTTCGACGCTGTCGGCGCGTGCGCTTCTGGAACGATTTAACTCGGATAACAGCAAAAACTTTATCAATTTCAACAGTGCGGCTTACGACGAGGCATATCAGGCGGCGCTTGCGAGCACGGATGACGCGGAGCAGTCTGCTTATTACAAAACCTGCGAACAGGTCTTAAGCGACGAGGCGGCGAATGTTTATATTCAGGACATGGCATCTCTTGTTGCCTTAAATAACCGATATGGCGGTTACGTATTCTATCCGATGTATGTTCAGGATTTTGCAAAGCTGTACGTCAGGGAGTAAGGCAGGGCGGCGAAAGCGCGCCTGCGTCTGATTGCGATAAGCCGGCTTGCAAAGCGTGACGGCGTTCGTTGTATATTTATACAATTCAAATATATGGTATAGGCGTTTTGCGAACGTCTGTACCATGATAAAGAGAAAGGAGATTTCCCCATGAGATATGCAGGAAAAAAACTCATCAGTGTGCTTGCCACGCTGCTGATCGTCTCCTTTCTTGTTTTTCTGGCGTTTGCCGTGATACCGGGGGATGCCGCGGTGTCCAAGCTTGGCACGCAGGCGACGCCGGAGAGGATTGCCGCCCTTCGCGCCGAGATGGGCTTAGACCGGCCCTTTTTCGTGCGCTATGGGAACTGGTTGCTTTCCGCGCTGAAAGGAGATTTCGGGAAATCGTACAGCTACGGAGAATCGGTTTCCGCACTGATCGGGCAAAAGCTGCCGATCACGCTTGCGCTGTCAGTCCTTTCATTTTTGATCATGATTGTCTGCGCGATTCCGCTTGGTATTTATACCGCAAAACATGAAGGGGGAGCGCTTGACCGCATCATTATGGTTGTCAATCAGGTCGTCATGGCGGTTCCCCCTTTCTTTTCCGGCATCATGATCACCTATGTATTCGGACTGCTCCTAAAATGGTTCCAGCCGGGCAGCTTTGTCAGCTATACGGTAAATTTGGGGCGCTTTCTGCACTATCTGCTGTTTCCGGCAGTCGCCATTGCGCTTCCGAAAATCGCCATGACCGTGAAGCTGCTCAGAAGCTCGCTGATTCAGGAGGCAAAAAAGGATTATGTGCGCACGGCGTACAGCAAGGGGAACCGGACGAACGGCGTACTATACCGCCATGTACTGAAAAACGCGATGATACCAGTCATCACGTTTCTTGCCATGACCTTTACCGATATGATTGCCGGAAGCGTGATCATGGAACAGGTTTTTTCTGTTGCGGGCATCGGACGGCTTTTGATTTCGTCCATATCAAGCCGTGACTATCCGGTTGTGGAGGCGGTCATCGTATTGCTCGCACTGATCGTCGTACTTGTCAATCTTGCGGCGGATGTGCTCTGCCGCGCACTGGACCCGCGGATCAGGCATTAAAAGAATGAAGATTTTCTAAGCAGTCAAAGTACGCCTGCAAAGAAAATCTAGATCATTCTTAAGAGAATGCCTGAGATACGGCATTCTCCGCACGGAAGGTTAAAGTGAAAGCATAGGAAAGCAAAAAAGTCTGAAAGGTGCTTCAGGCTTCTTGCCGATGGAGGCGGGGCATGCAGAAAAGAAAAAAAGGAAATGCCGGATTTATTGCCGGATGTGTGATCACGGGAATGATGCTCACACTGACTGTGATCGGATTTTTTTATACACCCTATGATCCCGAAGCGATGAGCGCAGCCGATAAGCTTGCGGGAATTTCGCCGCGTCATATCATGGGATGCGATAATTTTGGGCGGGACATTTTCAGCCGTGTGCTGAAGGGGGCGCAGACGACGCTCATTGTCGCGGGCGGAACCGTTTTGATCGGTACGGTGTTCGGCGTTCTGATCGGCGCGTTCACAGGATATTTCGGCGGGATAGTGGACGAGGCGCTCATGCGTGTCATGGATGCGCTTTTTGCGTTCCCGAGCCTGCTTCTGGCGCTTGTGTTTGTCAGTCTTTTTAACAGCGGAACGTATCAGGTGATTCTGGCACTCGGCATTGCGTTTATTCCGAGCTTTTCCCGGATCGTGCGCAGTGAGTACCTGCGCTGCCGCAATTTGGACTATGTGAAGAGCGCGCGCCTTGCGGGCGCTTCCCATTTGCGCATCATGTTCGTGCATATTCTTCCTAATATTTATACGGTGCTTTTGTCGTCGATCATGATCGGTTTTAACAACGCTGTGCTTGCGGAGGCGGGTTTAACGTATCTCGGCATCGGCGTACAGCCGCCCGATGCGAGTCTTGGAGAAATGCTGTCTAATGCGCAGACCTATCTGTTTTCAGCGCCATGGTACGCGTTTGGACCGGGCATCACGATGGTGCTGCTGATCTTAGGTTTTTCACTGATGGCGGACGGGCTTAAGCACTAGATAGAAAAATAAACCAGGATACGGCTGAATGGGGAAGACAGGAAGGAGGGCACGGTATGCTGCTTCAGGTAAAAAACCTAAATATTGAATTTCACGATCATATCCTGCCCGAAAGCGTTGTAAGCGGCGTCAGCTTTGACATGGACGAGGGTGAACTTCTCGGGCTTGTGGGAGAGTCCGGTTCTGGAAAGAGCATGACGGCGCTCGCGGTTGCAGGTCTGCTCAGCCGTCATGATATGAAAAAGACCGGTGAGATCTTATTTGAAGGAAAGGAACTGCTGACCTGTCCGCGGGAAGAACTGCGCGCGATACAGGGGAATGAGATCGGCATGATTTTTCAGGAGCCGATGACGTCCTTAAATCCGGTAAAAAAAATCGGATGGCAGGTTGGCGAAAGCTTAAGGATTCATACGAAGCTGTCAAAAGAGGAGATCAAAGCGCGTGTGCTTGCCATGCTGAAAAAAGTGGAGCTGAAAGAGCCGGAGCTTGTCTATGAGCAGTATCCGCATGAACTCTCCGGCGGGATGCGCCAGCGTGTGATGATTGCCTCGGCAATGATCTGCCGTCCGAAGCTTCTGATTGCCGATGAACCGACAACGGCGCTGGATGTGACGATACAGGCTCAGATTCTTTCGCTCTTAAAGCGTCTGAGCGAAAAGGAGGGCATGGCGGTTCTGTTCATTTCCCATGATCTAAGTCTGGTACGGATGCTGTGCGGGCGTGTCATCGTGATGCAGCAGGGCAGAATGGTCGAGCAGGGGGAGACAGAGCAGATTTTCAGCCACCCGTCTGAGGATTACACAAAATTGCTGCTTTCGTCCGTTCCCGTCTGCGAGCGCGGAAAAGGTCTGCGTTTTGCATAAAGGAGAAGTCAGATGAGCAGTATTTTGAATGTAAAAGACTTAAACTGTTTTTATAAAAAAGAAAACTCCGGCAGCGGAGGAAGAAAACGCGTGCAGATTCTGCATGACATTTCTTTTTCCATGGAAGAGGGAGAGATTTTGGGACTTGTCGGAGAGAGCGGCAGCGGAAAATCGACGCTTGCGAAAGCAATCTTAAACATGGTGCCGGACAAAAGCGGAACAATTCTGTGCGGGGATACGCACCCGCAGATGGTGTTTCAGGACCCGTACGGTTCCTTAAATCCTGCGAAGACAATCGGATGGATTTTGGAGGAACCGCTGAAAAACAGGAGCCGTATGCCGAAAGAAGAACGCCGCGAAAAAGCGGCGGAAATGCTTTCCCGTGTCGGGCTTGATGAAAAATTTCTGGATCGCCGTCCCGGGGAGCTTTCCGGCGGACAGCGTCAGAGAATCTGTATTGCGGCTGCGCTGATGCTTCGGCCGAAGCTGCTCATTGCCGACGAACCGGTCAGCGCGCTCGATGTGACGATACAGGCGCAGGTGCTGAAGCTGCTCTTTTCACTGAAACAGGAATTTGGGCTTTCAATTTTGTTTATCTCCCATGATCTGCGCGTGGTTTATCAGCTCTGCGAGAGGGTCATGATCATGCAGGACGGCAGGATCGTGGAAGCAGGGGAATCCGAAAAAATTTATTTTGAGCCGCAGCACCCGTACACGAAGCGTCTGCTTCAGGCAGCTGGGATTTTGGAGAATGAAAAATCATGGATTGAAAAATCCTGAAGGCTCAGATATAATGGATGACAAAAAGAAAACCGGAGAATACGGCATGTTACTGGATCGCTTTTATCCCGATGAGGATGTGGACAGCGTTTATGAGATTAATTTTCAGGAGAGAAAACAGCAGGGCGTTGCCGGCATCCTTTTCGATGTGGATAATACGCTTGTACCGCATGGCTTTCCGGCGGACGAGAGGGCGAAAAAACTGTTTGCCGAATTAAAAGCGCTCGGCATACAGGTTGTTTTTTTGTCAAATAATAAAGAGCCGCGCGTAAAGATGTTCCGCGACGGCGTCGGGTATGGCAGTTATATTTTTAAGGCGGGCAAACCGAATCCGCGCAATTATATAAAGGCAATGGAGAATATGGGGCTTGAAAGACCTCAGATGCTGTTTATCGGCGACCAGCTCTTCACGGACGTATGGGGTGCGAAGCGCGCGGGGATTCATACGATTCTCGTGAAGCCCATCCACCCGAAGGAAGAAATTCAGATTGTCTTAAAGCGCAGGCTGGAGGCAGTCGTCTTATTTTTTTACCGCAGAAAAAAGAAAAAAGAGGGTCGGCATGAGAGAGATTAAAGGAACAACCGCAGTCTGCGGACTGATCGGGAATCCGGTGGAGCATACGCTTTCGCCGCTTATCCACAATTCGCTTTCCGAATTGCTGGGCGTGGAGCTTGCCTATGTGCCGTTTCTGGTCGGGGACGGAAAAATCGGGGAGGCGGTACGCGGTGCGCACGCGCTTCACATTAAAGGACTGAATGTGACGGTGCCGTATAAGAGTGCCGTGATCCCATATCTTTGCGGGATCGATCCGCTTGCGCATAAGATCGGCGCTGTCAATACGCTTGTGCGCCGCGAAGACGGGTATCAGGGGTTTAATACGGATATGCCAGGACTGTACCGGGCGCTTTTAAGTGAGGATGTCGCGGTTGCGGACCGGGATGTCATCATTCTGGGAGCAGGGGGCGTCGGGCGTGCGGTCGCGATGATGTGTGCCTTAAACGGTGCGTCTAAGGTGTATCTGCTTAACCGGACCCTCGAAAAGGCTAAGACGGTTGCGGACGAGGTCAATGCGGCGGCGGGGCGGAAATGCATCCGGGCGGCAGCGCTTGCCGATTACCATAAGCTTCCAAAAGAAAAATATCTTGCCATTCAGGCGACGAGCGTCGGACTGTATCCGCATGTGGAAGATGCGGTCATTGAGGATGCAGAGTTTTATGACTATGTGGGAGTGGGGGTTGATCTGATCTTTAATCCGGCCGAGACGGCTTTTATGAAGTATGCCGCCCGGGCGGGAGCAAGAACGATGAACGGCTTAAAGATGCTGCTGTATCAGGGAGTTTTGGCGTATGAACTCTGGAATGACGTGAAAGTGACGGATGAGCAGGCGCAGGCCGTATACCAAAGAATGGAAGAAGCGATGGGGATTCATGAGTAAACATATGATACTGGAAGGTTTCATGGGAAGCGGGAAAACGACCGTCGGCATCCGCCTGTCCTATAAAATGGCGATGACGGTGTCGGATACGGATAAGCTGATCGAGCATGAGCAGCGCCGGACCATATCGGAGATTTTTGCGGAGGATGGGGAGGAAGCGTTCAGGCAGATGGAGACGGAATGCTTAAAGAAACTGGCAGACCAAAAGTCGGCACAGATCATTTCGCTTGGGGGCGGCGTGCCGGTGAGAGAAGAAAACCGGGCAGTCTTAAAAACGCTTGGTATGGTCGTCTATCTGCGCGCAAAGCCGGAAACGATCTATGCGCGTATCAAAAACGATACGTCACGCCCGCTTTTGCAGTGCACCGATCCGCTCGCGCGTATCCACGCACTGATGGCGGAGCGCGGGGCAGCTTATGAGGAAGCGGCGGATGTGATCATTGACACGGATGAGCTGTCTATGGAACAGGTTGTTTCTAAGATCGTCCTTGAGGCTAAAAAACGGGGAATCGTTTCATAAGCAGGCAAAAGGTAAAACGTCTGCTATTTCATAAGCAGGCAAAAGCGAAACGCCAATTACTATTTTATAAGAAATGGAAGGGAAACATCATGCAGCTATTAGTGATCAACGGTCCGAACTTAAATTTCTTAGGCATACGTGAAAAACAGGTTTATGGCACGCAGAATTATGACGACCTGCTTTCGATGATTGCCGAAAAGGCGAAGGAGACCGGGACAAAGATTGAGGTGTTCCAGTCTAATCACGAAGGGGCGATCATAGACCGGATACAGGACGCTTATTTTGACGGCACGCAGGGAATCGTGATCAACCCGGGCGCTTACACCCATTACAGCTATGCCATCCATGATGCCTTAAAAAGTGTGGATATGCCCAAAGTCGAGATTCATATTTCGGATATTACGGCGAGAGAAGAATTTAGGCGCGTGTCTGTGACGGCGCCTGCCTGCGATAAGCAGATTTACGGAAAGGGGCTTTTAGGTTATCTGGAGGCGGTTGATCTGGTGCTTGCGCTGGTGAAAGGGAGGCAACAGTGATAAAACCTGTTTTTTGGAACTTTTGAAATCTTTTTTTATGAAAACAGTTGAAAAATATGCTTTTATAGTATAAACTGAATGAGAATTATAACGTGAACGGCGGGAGGATTATTTTATGATATCTGCAGGTGATTTTAGAAACGGCATCACCATCGAGTTAGACGGTAACATTTTCCAGATTATTGAGTTCCAGCATGTAAAGCCGGGCAAGGGCGCTGCTTTTGTCAGAACAAAGCTGAAAAATATTGTCAATGGGGGTGTTGTTGAGAAGACCTTCAGAC
Source organism: Lachnospiraceae bacterium UBA7050 (assembly GCA_002493905.1). GTDB lineage: Bacteria > Bacillota > Clostridia > Lachnospirales > Lachnospiraceae > DLAJ01. The sequence continues at coordinate 68,858 of DLAJ01000044.1, forward strand.
CGACTGAAAAATGTCCGCAGGCACGTATTGACAGAAAAGAGATGCAGTATCTGTATGAGGACGGCGGTTTATATAATTTCATGGATACCGAGACTTACGATCAGGTTGCGCTGAACGCGGATACAGTCGGTGACACACTGAAGTTTGTCAAAGAGAATGAGATGGTGAAGGTATGTTCCTACAATGGAAATGTCTTTGCGATTGAACCGCCTCTTTTTGTAGAGTTAGAGATTACCGAAACCGAGCCGGGCTTTAAGGGCGATACCGCAACAGGTGCGACCAAACCGGCAACGGTCGAGACCGGCGCACAGGTCAGCGTTCCGCTGTTTGTCAATCAGGGGGACAAGATTAAAATTGATACGAGAACAGGCGAGTATCTTTCCCGGGCATAAAAAGACCGCAGGGCGGTCTTTTGGAATGTGCTTTTTGTGATCGGTTGATCGGACTGCATAAAAAACTGATAAGACAATGAAGAAGATTCTTTTTGGAGCATTCTTTTTCATTGTCTTTTTTTATTGCGATAAGCCGCTCGCAAAAGCGCGGCGGTGTTCGCTGTTTTCAGAAAGGAGTATGACGATTTCATGATGAGTCAGAAAATGACAGAGAATAACCATATAACGAAAAATGATATGACAAAACAGAGTTTTGCCGAGCAGGCGGGAATTGCGCTGAAGCGTGCAATCGGCGGGGATGTTGAGGTTCTGATACAAAATGTCCGCAAGAACAACGGTATAGTGCTGACAGGGGTGAGCATTTTTTCGAAGGACAAAAACATGTCGCCGACCATCTATTTAGAGAGCAGTTATGAACAATATCTGGATGGCGGGAGCATGGAAGAGATCGTGAAAGAGCTCTATGCCTGTTATTCGGAAAATTGTCCCGAGGATGCTTTTGACACGGACTTTTTTCTGGATTATCAGCTTGCAAGGGAGAGAATCGCTTACCGGCTGATCAGCCGTGAAAAAAATCAAGGCCTTTTAGAGGAAGTCCCATTTATTCCATATCTGGATATGGCAATTACATTTTTTTGTAAAATCCAGCATGAGGAACTGGGCTGCGGCATGATACAGATAAAAAATGAGCATTTGCGGCTCTGGGGAGTAGAGAAAGAACGACTCTTTTATGATGCCGAACAAAATATGCACAGGCTCTGTCCGGAGTTAATCTGTACCATGCAGGAACTTTTAGAAAACGCAGGAAATGAGCAGGAGATACCGGAGGATATGCTCAAGGAGGCAAGTGAGGCAGGGGAACTGCAGATGATGGTAGTCACAAATTCAGACAAAAGCTATGGCGCGGCTGTCATTTTATATGAAGGAGTTCTGGCACGGCTTTCAGAGCGTATGCAGAGCAGTCTTGCCATTCTGCCAAGTTCCGTGCATGAGATGATTGTTCTTCCGGTGAAGAGTGAAGAGGAGGCAGCAGCGTTTTGTGATATGGTTCATGAGATTAATGAAACGCAGGTAGACCCCGAGGAGGTATTGACGGACAGTGTTTATTTTTATGGGAAGCATACGCATACGCTGACGATTTCGCACAAAAAGATTGACGAAAGTACCGAAAAAGGGATATAGTGAAAGACAGCTGCATGTCTGGGCGTAAAGCAGACAGATAAAAAGGAACGTGAGATGTTTTTCAGAAATGCTCCATGTTTTGGAAAGGAAGGCGGTATCATAATGGAATATACGAAAACCTATCAGAATCAATGTTATGACGAGGAGCGGGCGTTGTATGGGGTGCGGAACGTGTTGGTGGAGCACTGTGTATTTGACGGACCTGCAGATGGTGAATCGGCATTAAAAGAGAGTAAGCAGATCATGGTCCGCGACTGTCAGTTTATGCTGCGTTATCCGTTCTGGCACGTGGAGCATGGAATGTTGGAAGATTGTATTATGTCGGAAGGATGCCGTGCGGCACTTTGGTATGATCAGGACGTGGTAATAAAGAATTGTAGTCTGGGTGGGATTAAAGCACTGCGCGAGTGTGAAGACATACAGTTTCACAACTGTAATATTGTGTCTCCTGAGTTTTCGTGGCGGTGCGGCGATGTCCTGGTGAAAGACTGCAGCCTGACAAGTGAATATCCTTTTTTTGAGTCAAAGAATCTGACGGTTGAGGACAGTACCATAAAGGGAAAGTATTCCTTCCAATATGTTGAAAATGCGGTGATCTCTGACTGTGTTCTGGATACGAAGGATGCCTTCTGGCATAGCAGAAATGTGACAGTAACCGACAGTATCGTGAAGGGTGAGTATTTAGGCTGGTATGCTGAGAATTTGAAATTTGTGCGCTGTAAGATTATCGGGACGCAGCCGTTGTGCTATGCGAAAGGGCTGGTATTGGAGGACTGCACGATGGAGGGAACGGATCTTGCGTTTGAGTACAGCGACGTCACGGCAGATATTATCGGCGATATCGTAAGTGTGAAAAATCCACTTTCAGGGCGGATTCGCGCAAATGACATTGGTGAGGTTGTGCGCGGGGACTCCGTCAGGGGAGAAGGAGACTGCGAGATCATAACGGGATTCCGGCGTGCATAAGGAAGCAGCGGAACAGCATTTGCCGATGCTCGCGTGTATCTTTGTATGCTTGTATACAATTTTTTGTTGACATTTTCTCTTCCGAGGAGTATATTTAGCACAAACAAAAAGCAAGAGGAGGCTTTTTGTTGATCCGATCAGAAGGAGGAGAATGATTATGAAAAAATTCAGAAAAGCAATGGGACTTGTTCTTGCATCTGCAATGCTTGTGGCATCACTTGCTGCATGCGGCGGTGAAGACAAAAAGGATGACCAGAATGTGGACTCCGGCAGTACAAATGGAGAAGCGGTCTTAAAAATCGGCGGCATTGGACCACTGACGGGCGGCAATGCGGTTTACGGGCAGGCGGCGATGAACGGTGCGCAGATTGCGATCGATGAAATCAATGCAGCCGGCGGCATTAACGGAATGATGATTGAGTTCAACGCGCAGGATGATGAGGCAGACCCCGATAAGGGCGTGAACGCCTATAACAACTTAAAGGACTGGGGCATGCAGATTCTGATGGGCTGTGTCACATCCGGCTCCTGTACGGCGGTTTCCGATTATGCACATGAGGATAATCTGTTTTTGCTGACGCCGTCGGCATCTTCTTTAACAAGTATTACGTATGACAATGCATTCCGAGTATGCTTCTCCGACCCGAATCAGGGCGTGGGTGCTGCAGATTATATTTCCCAGCATCAGTTAGCGTCGAAGGTTGCTATTATTTATGATAACTCGGATGTGTATTCTTCCGGTATCACAGAGAAATTTACGGCTGAGGCACAGAGCATCGGTTTAGAGATCGTTGCCAGCGAGGCCTTCAACGCAGATAATAAGACGGATTTTTCCGTGCAGCTTCAGGCAGCAAAGGATTCCGGCGCGGAGCTTGTGTTCCTGCCGATTTATTACAATGAAGCATCCCTGATTCTTTCCCAGGCGGATGCGATGGAATTTAAGCCGATGTTCTTTGGCTGTGACGGATTGGACGGTATTCTCGGCGGTGTGGAGAACTTTGATCTTGCGCTGGCAGAGGGCGTCATGTTATTAACACCGTTTGCAGCAGATGCGACGGACGATCTGACAGTCAGCTTTGTGACAAAATATCAGGAGAAGTACGGCGAGATACCGAACCAGTTTGCGGCCGACAGCTACGATGCTATTTATATTATCAAGGCAGCGATGGAAAAAGCGGGTGTGACTGCTGATATGAGCGTATCTGAGATGTGTGATGCCATGAAAGCTGCCATGACGCAGATTTCGGTTGACGGTCTGACAGGGTCCGCAATCACATGGAGCGCAGATGGTGAGCCGACCAAGGCTCCGAGAGCGGTTGTGATCGAGAACGGTGCTTATAAGGCAATGGAATAATTGTAAAACAAAACAAATGGCAGAGCAGAGAGTTTCGCTATGGCGAAACTCTTTGCGTATTCGCGGGAGGTACCCTATGAGATTTTTAGCTTCCTTAATCAATGGGATCAGTCTTGGCAGTGTGTATGCGATCATTGCGCTCGGCTATACAATGGTATATGGTATTGCAAAAATGCTGAATTTTGCGCATGGTGATGTGATTATGGTCGGTGCGTATGCGGCATTTGTCATGCTGAATCAGATCGGGCTGCCGGTTTATGTGGCAATTCCTGTATCCATGGTCGTGTGTACCGTGCTGGGGCTTGTCATCGAGCGGTTTGCGTACCGCCCGTTAAGGAAAGCGGCGTCCCCGCTGGCAGTGCTGATCACGGCGATCGGCGTGAGCTACCTTCTGCAGAATCTGGCGCTCTTAATTTTTGGGGCGAATACCAGAAGCTTTTCGTCCGTCGTGCATCTGAAATCTTTAAGACTGTTTGATGGTGGGATTATTATTACCGGCGAAATGATTGTCAATGCGGTTGTCTGCGTTGCGATCATGGCAGGACTGACGCTGTTTGTCAATAAGACGAAGCAGGGGCAGGCGATGCGCGCTGTCTCTGAGGATAAGGGTGCGGCGCAGCTTATGGGCATCAATGCGAACGGTACGATTGCACTGACGTTTGCGATTGGTGCGGCGCTGGCGGCAGTCGCGGGCGTGCTGATGTGCTCTTCCTATCCGGCCCTTACGCCGTATACGGGTGCGATGCCGGGAATCAAGGCGTTTGTCGCGGCGGTATTCGGCGGCATCGGTTCGATACCGGGCGCGTTTATCGGCGGTATTTTGCTTGGTGTGATCGAGGTTCTGGGAAAATCCTATATTTCCTCCCAGCTCGGGGACGCGATTGTATTTTCCGTGTTGATCATCGTATTGCTTGTGAAACCGACCGGCATTCTTGGAAAGAATATCCAGGAAAAGGTGTAGGGGGTGATTGTATGTGGAAAAAACTCAATAAAAATACAAGAAAAAATGCGGTCACTTATCTGATGCTGATCGCGGCTTATCTGATTATGAGCGTTCTGCAGAAGGGAGGACATCTCTCGAACCTGATTTCCGGTATGCTCGTGCTTCTTTGTGTTTATGCGATCATGGCGGTATCCTTAAATCTGACGGTCGGTGTACTCGGGGAACTGAGCCTCGGCCATGCAGGATTTATGTGCGTCGGTGCCTTTTCGAGCGCACTGTTTACCCAGCTCACGATGAATACGGGGATGAACGCCGGATTACGGTTTTTCATAGCGATTTTGACCGGCATCGTCGTGGCGGCCGTGTTTGGAATCCTGATCGGCATTCCGGTACTTCGGCTGCGAGGGGATTATCTTGCCATTGTCACGCTGGCATTTGGAGAGATCATCAAGAATTTGTGCAACGTTTTATTTCTCGGAAAGGACAGCAATGGGATTCATGTATCTATGAAGGATACGATGTCGCTCGGCATGGAGGCGGACGGCATTGTTATCATTAATGGTCCGCAGGGAATTACGAGGACCCCGAAGCAGGCAACATTTTTCATTGGTATGCTGATCCTCCTGATCTCCCTGATCATTGTCTTAAATCTGGTTCACTCCCGCACCGGACGGGCGATCATGGCAATCCGTGATAACCGGATTGCAGCGGAATCTGTCGGAATTAACGTCACGAAATATAAGCTGCTTGCGTTTACGGTGTCGGCGGCAATCGCTGGTGCAGCGGGTGCGTTATATGCGCATAATACGTCATCCCTGATGGCGACGAGCGCCAAATTCGGCTATAATATGTCTATCATGTTTTTGGTGTTTGTCGTTCTGGGCGGAATCGGGAATATGCGCGGAGGCGTCATTGCGGCGGTGCTCCTTACGGTGCTCCCGGAAGTGCTTCGCTTTGCGGATGACAAGCGCATGCTGATCTATGCGGTTGTATTGATCCTGGCGATGCTTTGGAACTGGACGCCGGCAGCGCGTACCTTTAGGGAGAAGCACAGTATCAGACGCATGCTGGCGGGAAGAGCGGGCAGGCAGCAGAAAGAATCCGGGGAAGCGGCAGCCACGAATAAAAAGGAGGAAATGTGATATGGCATTACTGGACGTAAAGAATTTAAGCATTTCCTTCGGCGGACTGCGTGCAGTGGACAGCTTTCAATTAACGATTGAGCAGGGAGAACTCTATGGTCTGATCGGTCCGAACGGCGCGGGAAAGACTACGGTTTTCAATTTGCTGACAGGCGTATATAAACCGACGGAAGGAATTATTCTTTTGGACGGAAAGAATATTACGGGGCATAAAACTGCGCAGATCAATCACGAGGGAATTGCGCGGACATTTCAGAATATCCGGCTCTTTAAGGAAATGAGTGTGTTGGATAATGTAAAAGCCGGACTGCACCAGCATTATAAATACAGTACGGTTGCCGGGATTTTCCGGCTTCCGGGATATTACCGTACGGAAAAAAAGATGAACGCGCGGGCGATGGAACTGCTTTCCGTGTTTGATCTTGATAAGGAGGCGGACTATCTTGCGTCCAATCTTCCGTACGGAAAACAGCGTAAGCTGGAGATCGCGCGCGCGCTGGCGACGGAACCGAAGCTGCTTCTGCTGGATGAGCCTGCCGCAGGAATGAATCCGAACGAGACACAGGAACTGATGGATACGATCCGTTTCGTGCGGAAAGAATTTGGCATGACGATTCTTCTGATCGAGCATGATATGCGGCTTGTCTCGGGAATCTGCGAGAAGCTGACGGTCTTAAATTTCGGGAGGATTCTGGCACAGGGGGAGACTTCTGCGGTTTTGAAGGACAAAGAAGTAATCACGGCGTATTTGGGCGAATAGAAACGGAAGGAGCGCGGTTAGAACAATGGCAATGCTTGAAGTGAATGAACTGAAAGTCTGTTACGGCGTGATACAGGCGATCAAAGGTATCTCGTTTCATGTGAATGAAGGTGAAGTCGTTGCCCTGATTGGCGCAAACGGCGCCGGAAAAACGACAATCCTTCACACGATCACCGGATTGATCGGGGCACAGAGCGGAGAGATTCTTTTTGAGGATAAAAATATCACGAAAACGGCGGGGCACAAGATTGTTTCAATGGGGATGGCGCATGTGCCGGAAGGGCGGCGCGTGTTTTCGGAATTGACGGTGCTGCAGAATCTGAAACTCGGTGCTTATACGAGAAAAGACAAGGGAGAGATTGAGCGGACGCTTGAGACGGTCTATGAGCGTTTCCCGCGGCTTTATGAGCGCAAAAACCAGATTGCGGGAACCATGAGCGGCGGTGAGCAGCAGATGCTTGCGATGGGGCGTGCGCTGATGTCGCATCCGAAGCTGATCTTAATGGATGAGCCATCCATGGGACTGTCCCCGATTTTTGTGAATGAGATTTTTGACATTATTCAGAAAGTCAGTGCATCCGGGACGACAGTTCTTTTAGTGGAGCAGAATGCAAAAAAAGCGCTGACAATTGCAGACCGTGCATATGTTCTGGAGACCGGACGGATTGTCAAGGAGGGTGCAGCGGAAAGTCTGCTTCACGATGATGCGATCAGAAAAGCGTATTTAGGCGAATAAGCGGCGTGTGAAAGAATTGTGAATCACATAAAAAGGGGTGCGTGGCACTCTTTTTTATGTTATGATAAAACAAGTAGTCGGGTGCCTGAAATGGCAGAAAACGGAGGGATGAATATGGGGCAGTATGTAATCACGATTGCGCGGCAGTATGGTTCCGGCGGGCGTACCGTAGGGCAGATGCTTGCTGAAAAACTGGGAATTCACTATTATGACCGTGAACTTTTGAAACTGGCCTCAGACGCGAGCGGGATCAATGAGCAGCTGTTTGGAAATGCGGATGAAAATGTGAAGGGAAGATTCCTGTCTAAGATTGCAAAGAAGGTATACAACGGGGAACTGATCCCGCCGGACAGCGATGATTTTACTTCCAATGATAATTTGTTTAATTATCAGGCTAAGATTATCAGAGAGCTTGCTGTACAGGAGGAATCCTGTGTGATTATCGGCAGATGTGCGGACTATGTCCTAAAAGATTATGACAATGTGCTCAGCGTGTTCGTGCATGCACCGAAGGAATTCTGTTTAGAGCAGGCAGCAAAAAAAGTGAATCTGGAGGGCCGTGAGCTGGAGCGCTATGTTGCGAAGACGGATAAATATCGTGCGGATTATTATAAATACCACACGGGCAGGGAATGGACGGACGCGCGGAATTATGACTTGTGTCTGAACAGCTCGAAACTTGGGTATGAGCGGTGTGTAGAAGAGATTATCGCTTATAAAGATGTCCGTCTGGGGCTGCATGGAACGAAAGAAAGTTCCAACTGACCGTAGACGGATGAGGAGGGGGACACTGACTTAAAGGAGCAGACATGAAAACTTTTTTACGGATATTATTAAAGCCGATGTCCTTCCTGCCGGCAGTTCTTGTGATGGTTCTGATCTTCCGCTTTTCGGCACAGACTGGAACGGAGTCGGCAAAGCTCAGCCTTAAGGTAAGCAGGTATGTTGTTTCGGGGACGGAACATTGGTTTGGCATCCGGTTTACGGAGGAACAGTTGGAGCAGGCAGTTGATCAGATTCATTATTATGTCAGGAAATGCGCGCATATGGGGATTTATTTCATTCTTGCCGTGAGTGTTGCATTTCCGCTGTATGTGTATGGAGTCAGGGGAATCTGGCTGATGTTTGCAGCAGGGCTTATCTGTATTGGTTACGCGGGTTTTGATGAATACCACCAGTCTTTTGTAGCAGGCAGGGGACCGTCGGTGAAGGATGTTGCGATTGACAGTGTCGGTGTGTTTCTGGGTATTATTTTCACCAGAATCATCGGGTGGACGGGAAGAATGACATTATTTAAGCCGCTGTCGAAAAAGAGCAGGACGGAAGATTAAGAAGGACTGGCAGGACATGGTGCGGCGTATCATCTGAGTTTTTGGAAGGAGCAGAGTTATCAGGATGGCGGCAGACAGGGAAGAATGGGTTGTGGAAGGATACCGTTTTGCAAGCGCAGAGGATGCAGATCTTGCGCGGCTGGAACTGGAAAAGATCAGAGCGCTTGAGAGCCGGATGGATTATCAGAACCCGGAGATGGTCTTAAGCGTCTATAACCGGGCGATCATGAACCGTACATTTCAGACACCGGTTGGCTGCCAGTATCTGTTAAAGCTGAGAGGCTATATACTGGAGACCGGGGCAGCCCATGAAGGGGAAATTCGTCCGATTCCTTTTTCCGTGCAGCTTTCGGGAAAGGCGGCGCAAAGAAACACAAGCCGGCAGCACCCCGCAGAGAAAAGTGAAAATGAACACACGGTTCCGGCATGGTCGTTTGGCATATCTGTTGCCATGAATGTCATACTTGTGCTGCTGGTCATGGGTATGTTTATGATCACGCTTTACAGTGATAATCCGAATATCCTCAACTATAAAACACAGATTGTAAATGAATATGCGTCGTGGGAACAGGAACTTAGAGCCAGAGAGCGCGAGGTGAGCGGACGGGAGCGTGAACTTGGCATTACGCCGGAATATCCGAACCGTGCGCACGAAACGGACGAGTAATGACTGCCATGGCAGACTGTGAAGAACAGGAAGCATCAGTTCAGCCTTCGGCTTCACTGTTACGAACGGGAAACAGGTCCGTGACGGAAGCGCAGGCGGAAGCGGAGGAGACAGATGGAGCGGTTAAAGATTCTGGTAGTAGATGATGAAAGTCGTATGCGCAAGCTTGTCAGAGATTTTCTGACCCGAAGCGGTTATGAGGTATTGGAAGCGGAGGATGGTGCTCAGGCACTTGAGCTTTTTTTTGAACATCAGGATATTGTGCTTGTGATTCTGGATGTCATGATGCCCAAAATGGACGGGTGGCAGGTATGCAGGGAAATCCGTTCCTATTCAAAGGTTCCGATTATCATGCTGACGGCAAAGAGCGATGAGCGTGATGAGCTGCAGGGGTTTTCGCTCGGGGTGGATGAGTATATCACGAAGCCGTTCAGCCCTAAAATTTTGGTCGCGCGGGTGGAGGCCATTCTCCGCAGGAGCGGTTCACTCAAAGAAGAGACTGTGAAGGAAGCAGGAGGAATTGTGATTGATCAGACCGCGCATGTTGTAAAGGTGGATGGAAAGCAGATTGATCTAAGCTATAAAGAGTTTGAATTGATGAGCTATTTTATGGAAAATCAGGGAATCGCTTTATCCAGAGAGAAAATACTGAATCATGTATGGAACTATGATTATTTCGGGGATGCGCGGACGATTGATACCCACGTAAAAAAGCTGCGCAGCAAAATCGGGGAAAAAGGCGCTTATATTAAGACGATCTGGGGCGTCGGATATAAATTTTCGGTGGAAGAATAAATTGTATTTTAATCTGATTTTAATGTTTTCCACATTTCGGTTTAATTCCGATTGTGTATGCTGATATCAGATCACAGGAAAACCTGTGATGCAGTCAGAAAAAACCGGCGGTTAAATTTTTTCTGATACAAAATACGAGGCAGAGATTCGGAAAATCGAAAAAGGGAGGAGAACCGATATGGAAAACTACGAAAAGGTAGAAAAATTAAGAGAGCGTGCAAACGTGAGCTATGAGGAAGCGAAGGAGGCGCTCGAGAACAACAATTGGGATATTCTTGATGCAATGATTGCACTGGAGAAGAGCGGAAAGACGGCGGGACCGGAAAAGACGAGCTATTCCACGCAGGGCATGCCGAAATACGAAGGCGTGGTGGATGACGATGCGGAAGCGGATGGCGCGCATGATTTTGGCGATACCATAAGACGTTTCGGACGTTGGTGCGTACGGATGATTAAAAAGGGATGCACCAATTACTTCTATATTACGAAGGATGGAAAAGAAATATTGGCGGTTCCGGTGCTTGCCCTGATTCTGGTATTTATCATTGCATTCTGGCTTGTGCTGATTCTGCTGATCGTCGGATTGTTTTTTGATCTGCGTTATCATTTCCGCGGACCGAATATGAAAGCGGTGGACTTAAATAAAGCGATGGACAGCGCAGCAGAGACGGCAAGACAGATGAAAGAAGAATTTCGAAGTTCAGAGGACAGGAAATCGGAATAATAGCAGCAAAGGATAGAAACAAAAGGCTTCCGCGCCGGCGGAAGTCTTTTGTTTCGGAAAGTGCGTTTGTGTTTGGGAAGAAAGGTGCTTTACAGATTTTTGTGTATGGAAGTGACAGAGCGGTAAAAGACGCGGAGGTTTTATGGGACAATCTATTTTGATCGTTGAGGATGAAGAAAAAATAGCGAGATTTATTGAATTGGAGCTTTTGCATGAAGGGTATGAGGTCGAAAAAAGTCAGGATGGACGGGACGGCTTAAGCAAGGCGCAGAGCGGGCGGTTTGACCTGATGATCCTTGATGTGATGCTGCCCGGTCTAAATGGATTTGAGGTGCTAAGGAGACTGCGGAAGGATTCCGGTCTGCCGGTTATTATGCTGACCGCAAGGGATGCGGTGATGGATAAGGTCGCGGGACTGGATGGAGGCGCAGATGACTATATGACAAAGCCGTTTGCCATCGAAGAGCTGCTTGCCAGAATCCGTCTGGCACTCAAAAAGGGAAGCGGGCCGGACGGCGCCGGGAAGGGAACTGTGCTGGAATGCGGCGCATTAACGCTTGATACGCTCAAATACGAAGCGCGCTATGACGGGAAGCTTGTGGAGCTGACCCATCGCGAATTTGAACTGCTGCGTGTTCTTTTGGAAAATAAAAATATTGTTGTTTCGAGGGATACGCTGCTGCAGAAGGTATGCGGTTACGATTATCTGGGTGAAACAAATGTAATTGACGTTTATGTGCGCTATGTACGGGCGAAGCTGGATGATGTTTATCAGGTTAAAATGATCCAGACCGTGCGGGGTGTCGGCTATGTGATCAGGGACGGCGAACGGGATATTTGAAACTATGCGTAAAAAGCCGCGCAGAAATGAGGGAGTGATGAAAGAAAATCAGAAAGAGCAGCAGAATGAAACGGTCCGCGTGGGCTCTATTGCGCGCAGGATTAATTGGAATACGGCGATTTCGCTGTTTGGCACGTTCCTTTCCATTGACGTGATGTTATGCGTAATATTGGGTGCGGCGGCGCTGTACTGCCTGGATGTGCAGTATTTAGGTGATTTCCATATAGAACTGCCAAGAAAATTCCTGCATACAAAACCGATCAGGGAACTTGTACTGCAGTGCGGGGAGCCGGGTACGCAGGAATTTTACACAGTGCTGATTGGCCCATGGCTTAGTGCATTGCGTTATGCGGCGGCGGCGCTCGGCATTGTGGAGCTGCTTATGATCGTTCATCAATTGTTATGGGGGACGCGGAAAATCCGTTATTATCTGCGCCCGATCAGACAGATGGCGGAACGCACAAGACAGCTCAGTGAGTTTGCCATGGATGAAAGCCACTATCAGAATTTAGAGGAGGCAATCTCTGATCTGCATATTGAGCGCTCGGATGCGCGCCTGACGGGTTCCCATAAGGAACTGCAGGGTATCGAACGGGCGGTTAATGATCTGCTGGAGAGAATGCGCCAATCGTACAGACAACAGACTCAGTTTGTATCTGACGCTTCCCATGAACTGCGGACGCCGATTGCGGTCATTCAGGGCTATGTGAACATGCTGGACCGGTGGGGAAAAGAGGACGAGGCAATTCTGGAGGAAGCGATTGAAGCGATCAAAAATGAATCGGAACATATGCAGCATCTTGTGGAGCAGCTCCTGTTTCTGGCGCGCGGCGACAGCAACCGCCAGAAAATGGAGAAAAAAGAAATGTCACTCAACAGTGTGCTGCACGAAGTCTATGAGGAATCCCTTATGATTGATGAACACCATCGTTATTGTTATGAGGAAAGCGGGGAAGCGGTCATCTATGGGGATCATGATATGATCAAACAGTCGGCGCGCATTTTAGTGGATAATGCGGCAAAATATACCAAGGAGGGGGAAGAGATCATACTCCGCGCGGGAACAATGGAGAATGGGAAGGTGTTTTATAGTATTCAGGATTATGGGATTGGCATGTCGGAGCCCGATATTGAGCATGCGTTTGACCGGTTTTATCGTGCGGACGCTGTGCGGAACAGTAAGACGGGCGGAACCGGTCTGGGGCTGTCCATTGCGAAATGGATTGTTGAGCAGCACGGCGGATATTATGATGTTGTCAGCAGGCAGGAACTGGGAACACGTTTTACGGTCATTTTTCCGGCGGCGGTGGACAGTGATGCAGATCCGTGCGCATCCGTCGGCAGCTCAAAGGAAGCGATGATTTAATCAGCGCTTCCTTTGAAATCCGGACTTAAAATTTCTTCGGATATAGTTTGTGGTGACGGCGTTCTTTGAAACGGATGTTTGTGTATTTTCTGTGAAGATCATTGCGGCGTGCGGGGTTCATTGATAGAATAATAAAAATAGCGGAATCAGATAAAGAGGGATGGCATGAGCAGAAACAAAGAATGTAAGCCCGGTGTCCGGGGCTCGATTAAAAAACAATTTGCTTTGATTTTTATGCTTGTTCTGGCGGGTACAATTCTGCTTTGCTTTTTGATTAATCATATCTGCCTGCAGAAATTTTATATCCATAATAAGAAAAAGGTATTGTTCCGTACGTACCGTACAATATCGGAGAATGTCAGGAACGGGGACTTGTTGAGCGACGAGTTTATTCTTCAATTGGAGGAACTGATCGGACGCTATAACCTGGATATTCTTGTCATGAATGAAAATGCGGCGCCGTTGCTGCATACGACAAGCGATGCCCAACTGTTAAAAGTACAGTTTTTTGAACTTGCGCTGGGGCTTTACGGCGGTACCGTTTTAGAAAAAGAGGATGAGGAGCTTTATCAGATCGAGCGGATAACAGAACGGGCATCCGGCATGGATTACATTGTCATGTGGGGCTTTTTTGAGCAGAAGGAAATGTTTCTGATACGGACGCCCATTATCGGCATTAACGATAGTGTGCAGATTGCGAATCAGTTTCTCGTCTACAGTGGTCTGGCGGGCGTACTGCTCGGCGGGGTAATCATCTGGATTGTCACGCGCAAGGTGACGGCGCCGATCCGTGAGCTGTCCGAAATTTCCGAGAGGATGAGCCGGCTGGATTTTGATGCGCGTTATACGGGAAAAGAACATAACGAGATCGGGAAACTCGGTATGAACATCAATCAGATGTCGGATGCGCTGGAACAGACCATATCGGAATTAAAAACTGCGAACAACGAACTGCGCAGGGACATTGCGGCGAAAGAAGAATCAGAGGCGCGCCGGAAAGAATTTTTGTCCAATGTTTCCCATGAGCTCAAAACGCCGATTGCTCTCATCCAGGGGTATGCGGAGGGGCTGCAGGAGGGGATTGACGAGGATGCCGAAGGGCGGGCATTTTACTGCGGCGTAATCATTGATGAAGCAAATAAAATGAACCGCATGGTCAAACAGCTCATGACGCTTGACCAGTTAGAGTCCGGGCAGAATGTGACGACCGTTGAACGTTTTGATATTGTTGCGCTTGTCAACAATTATGTTCAGTCTGCGGATATTCTGGTGCGTCAATATGAGGCCGCTGTGTCCGTAGAGCGCCGTGGAGCACTCTATGTATGGGGAGACGAATTCAAGGTTGAGGAAGTTGTAATGAATTATTTTACGAATGCGTTGAACCATCTGGATCACAACAAAGAGATTGAAATTCGATTTGTAGAAGACGAGGAAAAAAATCTGGTTCGGGTAACTGTATTTAATACCGGACTTCCGATTCCGGAGGAAAGCATTCCGCATTTGTGGGAAAAGTTTTATAAAGTGGATAAGGCGCGGACACGCGAATATGGGGGAAGCGGCGTCGGACTTTCCATTGTCCGGGCCGTTATGAACGCTATGCATCAGAACTATGGCGTCAATAACTATGATAACGGCGTGGAATTTTGGTTTGAACTGGAGCGCGCATAGAGCAGCGCAGGGTATTTTTCATTCTCCCTGTTGTTTCAGATTATTTTTTGTGCTATGATAAAAACGGCTTACGAAAACATAGGACAAATGCGTCCAAAAGAGAATAGGTTGATCAAGAAGCGTAACGTTTAAGGGACGGGAACCGTGCCTCATTAGGAGCATGGGAAAAGCATGAAATCGTTTTCATGAAACCAATGCCTGCGTGAAAGGGATGGATGATATGAGGAAGAGTCAGAGGCCTGGATTTCATTATAAAAAGTGGTGTGTGATGACAGTGGTCTGTATGATAACTGCGGTGTTATGCGGCTGCGGGGGAAAATATCCCAAACTGTCGGATGAGCAGGAAGAAGCGGTCGTAAAATACGCGGCGGCGCTTTTATATGAGAACGATCAGAACAGGGCTTCACGTCTGATGACTGAGGAGGAAATGATATTGGCGATGCAGCGGCGTGCGGCGCATGCCTATGTGGCGCCGACTCCTGTGCCGGAACCGGAGGATGGGAACGATAAAGAGCATTCGGATGGGCAGGGGACGGCGAATCCGTCCGATCATGAGCCGGTTGTGGAGACACGTACGCTTGCGGAATTTTTTGGATTTTCGGGTATTGATATTTCCTACCAGGGATATTTTCTAACGAGATCTTATCCGGAGGAAAGCGACGATGAGCTGTATTTTGCAATGGATGCGCTGGAAGGCAATGAATTGCTGCTTTTGCAGTACACGATTACCAATCTGCGTACGGAGACAGCACAGGTTGATATACTGGATTTGAAACCGCGCTTCAGGCTGTTTATCAATGACGGCGGACAGATCAATGCAATGTCAACACTTCTTTTAGATGATATGAAAACGACAAATTGTACGTTACAGCCCGGAGAAAGCTGTAATGTAGTGGTTGTGTTTGAGGTGACGGAGGAGGAAGCGGCCTCCATTCAGGAACTCCGGCTGACCGTGAAAACGGAGGAAGACTCGTGGACGACGGAGCTTTTACAGTCGGGAGAGGCAGTATCCTATAACGGGGAGCAGAGTTCTCAGGAGGCGGGAGCTCTTGAATCAGGAATGCCGGTACTGCATTACGAGCTTCCAGAGGAATTTATTGAGCAGGGTGACGGCATGTATTATGCGCCTGATTATCCGGAAGATGGTGCTAATATCGTCGTTGTATCGTCTGAATATGATCCCGAGACATTTCAACTAACGCGGGAGTCTTACTGTGAGGCGATGGTGGATACTTTTACACAGATATCGGGCTATGAGACTGTGGTGGATTGCAGCGAGTTTACAGAGTCGGAAATGAACGGATACAGGACGCGCCTGATTAGAATGACATGGAGCGTGCAGGATATGGAGCTTGAGCAGATTCAGTTTGCGGTAGAAACCGGTCAGAATAAGACAACGGTGATTACTTATTCGCAGTCGTTGGGCGGTCCTTGGACAGATGCATTTAACGCAAGTATTGATTCCATACGCATTGAGAATGAGGGATAAGCAGGCGCTGAGTGTTTTCCTATAAAAATGAATGTTCAGAAAATGAATTAGAAAGGGGCTGTTCACCGTGGGCGGGCAGTCTCTTTTGCATCGCTGATGGAGCTTTTCAAACGATGAAACCGGATCATGATACAAAAATATCGAGGAATCAAATCGGCGGTAAAAAGAAAAAATAGAAAAAGAAAAAATGGAAAAAAACCAGAAAAAAAATAGTCTAAAAAAATAGAAAAAACATGTTGACAAGCAGGGA
>DLAJ01000008.1:0-68531 GCA_002493905.1 Lachnospiraceae bacterium UBA7050
CTGGATAGTTCTGGTTTTGATCAACGATCTCAGATAGGTACGTTCCTCATCTGATATTGTAATACTATAAGGTAATGCCGGCATAATTGACCTCCATAAATGTATTGGGCAAGTCTATTATACCAGATATTGAAAATGTCAACAACTTATTTTATGTTATACTAGTCATCTCGCTCACTTTTGACGCACATCTCCGGCAGGAGAGTTCAGTGATCCCTTTCCTTTCACCAGCAGTTCTGGCATGTTTGTGGAAATAAGCCCTACATTACCCAATTTCATTGTTTCATCCAGCGGGTACGCGTAATGCCTTATCTTGTCTTCTCAAGCTGTCTCATAGACCGCCTTGTGGTAGGATACCTCTCCATAGACTTTTGATCGCGTTTTTCCAGGTTCCTTTTTGCCCGTGCCTATTTTTATCTCTCTCCTCCATCAATACCCGCCCATACAGTTTCAGAAGCTCTCCAGTAAACTGGCGGCCAATCTCACATATCCATGAATAAATATTTCTCTCTAATTTCCCGAAAGTTACTCCATTTTCTGTTATTATTGTTTTCATCATACAGTTCCTTATCTTTTTATATTCGCAAATTTAATCATAAACGAAATCTGTATAATTGGGAAGAGGTTTCGACCTTTTATTTTTGTTAATGATAATTTTACTCAAGAACTAGATATGTTTCTCCGCTTCATTAACCCATTTTCAAGTTACCTAACACATGTATAAAATGAACACCCAAAAACATACACCCGGTTATTGTTAAAATGATATTATTTCTCCACAAACCAATAAACACATAATACAGAGGTGGTAATGCAACAATAAAAAACATCATCACAAAAATATTTTGATGACCTATAAAATACAAAAACCAACCGAAAAAATTCAGTAATAATATCCCCATAGAAATACTAAAAAACAGTAATTCTTTGGTGCCTCTAATCGAAAATATCTTCTTCTCATCACAGACTATAAAAACCATAAGAGCAATACATAAAGAGCCCAGTATTTTCTCGCATGTATTAAGCACCACTGATGATTCCTGCATATTCATAATTGGATTTGTTCGCAATTTTAATAAAGGCATAATCAAATAAGGTACCTCTTGTAACACAAATAAGACCACCCCTCCTATCCAAAATCCAAGATATTGATTCTTAAAAAGCTTTATCCACTTAACCATATTATCCCTCCCCTTTTAACATAAGCTTTGCTTCCTTGCACCATTCTAAATAAGCACAATATGTCATAATCCCAGATTCTGTCGTAAGCAAATAATATTTGCGTGTATCATCCAGTGAAGCATTATTTCTCCAAAAATCACGCATTCAATCTTTTTCCTATTCCCAAATTTTTATTTTCCTTTTTAATATATTATCTTGATACATCAAACAATATATTGCTTTCCTATATTTGTCAAGCTGAGACTCAAGCATTTTGATCAAAAAAAGAACCACATCACTGCGGTTCAAAATGATAAACAAAATTTCGTCATAGGTTAATTCTTTTACCAGAAGAATATATTCCCCTGTATGTATTTTCCCTGTTTTTTTGATCTATATCGGAACGTTTTTTAGCAAGACTATCACGATAATCTTTTAGACCGGCTACAAAATATGCAAAATTTCTGCCATTGCCGGAACCACTATTTCCTTTGTTTGAAGATTGTCCGATTTTATAAGTCCACTAAATAAATACCTACCCCAATCTGCATAAAGCTGCCCCTCTGAGTAATCGTGCTGATCTTTGCTTTCAACAGTTTCCCAGCATCCATAAGTCTTGCGAAGACTATATTATCCTTCTCCGGAACATACCCAAGTTTCTTTCCTTCCCCATTCAAGATAAGAATTGCGTTGCTGTCGAACTTATTATCTTCTCTCCGAAGCGACAACACGTCCCCGACCTTTATCTTCTCCAGCACAGTCTTATCATCCAAATGCGTGGTTCCAGCGATATAGGAATCAAAAAGATGTATCTCTTTTATCAGTGGCTTAATGAGATCTCCCAGTTCGTGACTCTGTACAAGAGAAACCAGCTCCTGCCGATGTTCCGTTAATTCATTCGCCATGTAAGTGTCACTCCCTTCCGAAGCAGTCCGTTTAGGATTTCATCTAACTGCTTGCCATAGTCTTCGTATTCTTTAAGCTCCTTCCGAAGTTCCTCTTTTTTCTGTAAAACGGCATCTGGATCTCCCAACAAGTACTTATACTGGTACGGATCAGTACTTGTGATTTTCTCGATTTCTGCCTCGATTTCAACAATCTTCTCATCGATATCCGGTATGGTGATGTCCAACGTACCAAGATTCAACGTTTCGAGAAGAGAATCAGCAAGAACCTCCGTCTCTTCCATCTCCTTAAGATTATTGCAATTATATGCTACGATCAGCCGCTGCCACAAGCCTTTAAGTTCTTCATTCCCCTCCGTAACCGGATTGATATCAGGATGGATTTTTTTCACCAGATGGTGATAGATACGTTTGATCTTAAGTATATCGGCTTCCGTAACTTCTTCACCCGCTTTAGCCGCTTCGTTATCCTTTATCATGCCATCAAGCTTTTCCTTATACTCCACCAGTTCTTTGGCAAGATACTCCTGCAGCACATTCTGGTCTACACTCTCTCCTCTATAAGCAAAAGCCTGACAGTATTCGATAGTTTTCTTTTTCCGGATAGACTCCAGCTTAATCTGGAATATTTCCAAGATCAAATCGCCAAATTCCCGCACATATGCACGTTCATACTGAAACGCCTGCTTCTTTACTTCATCCTTGCGTATTAGAAGTTCCTCATATCTGGCATACGAAGCATTACTCACTCTGATTATCTCATCACTCATTTACTTCACGTCACCTCAAATCCATACAGATCCTCATAAATCGCCGTCAGTTTCATGTTCCCAATACAGGCATCTTTGAAAAAGTCATCTCTGGTGTGGAACCATTTCCCATTAAAACATACACTGCATTCCTCACCTTCCATGACCGATTCCAGCTGTTGCTCCTTACCCTCATAGTTGAAAGCGATCTTATGAGGGCCCCTCAACAGATAATACAGGTCAAAGAAATCGAAGAGTTTCTCATCAAAGTCAATTAATCCATACAGATCATCAATCAGCCATTTCATAATGTTAAGATTTCCAAAGAACGCATTGTGTTTGATTCTTTGTGCCAAAAAATCCTTGGCGTAAAGATATAAATCTACTGCTTCTTCTTTCTTTCCCTGACCCGCTCTTATTCTTGCAAGCCTCGTAAATACTTCCGGTACAGGATCAAAGACATTGTTCATGTCTTTAACCTTTGGATACAGTTCTTCTATAATCTGCTCATACTTTTTCTGATTCTTTTCGACGTAGTATCCGTTCTTATACATATCTGCCACTTTGTATGTAGATACTGGATCCCCTTTTTCCATCAACTTGGAGAAATACTCAAAGGCCTTTTTATAATCGCGTTTTCCTGTCCTGCCGTAATACCAGATATAACCGAGACATTCAAAAGCGGGATCATAATCAAATGTTGCTGCCATCTCATAGTATTTCAAAGCGAGATCAAATCGCTTGGTCTCATAATAATAACCGCCAAGATACATCATATCCCTAGGATCATGTTTTTCCTCAATAAGGAAATTCATAGCTTCTGTAAACATGAAGATCTCTTCTCCGGAAGGGTTATGATTCTCATCAAAAGACTCTGCAATTCTCTTTGCCTCTTTTACTGTCATAGTCGATACCACTCCTCATATCTTCTAATTCGTCTTGCGGGCTTTCAATAGTTAATGTTCTCCTGTTTTATCCAACCATGCCCTTTATATTTTCTGCCACATATACTTCTTCCTGCTCCTTATCAACAAGCTGCAGTTTGGTCATACCACTTTGCTCTGACACTCCCATAATTTTCTCAACTTCTGCCATGTTAGACTCACAAATATCAGCTATTGCATCGCAATCAATATCATCTGTCAAAGCATACACACAATCAAGTTCCTTGGATTTTGCTCTCCTCTCAAGTCTGAGTTCCTTGAGTCTTTTATAAACTTTATATCCCTGAGCCATATTACAATTTGCATCTTCCGTTTCCAACAGGATACCTTCTATTTCTTGATCAACTTCCTTGATATCGAGTTGAAGATTCCTTATATACTGCCCGGCATTTCGATAAAACTCTACCTGCTTTTTCGCAAATAGCAGCCAATCATTTTCTTTCCCATCAAAAGGAGTATCCTGCCTTTTCCCGATCATTGTTTCTTCATCACCATCACCTTCATATGTATGCTGCTTATTCAATTTCTGTTTTCTGGTTTCATTCCTATGCTCTATCTCATATAGATCATCTCTCTGCAGGGACTTTTCTTTCAAAGTACAATTTGCAAATAGTTCATCATACTTTCTTGGTTTGTATTTTCGTGTTTCTAACCCTTTGATACATTTAAGTGCTTGTTTCGCTTTCGCTGCATTTGCATTTGTTCCTAGATTAGTTTGAAAATAATCTAATTGTTGAAGTTCATCCATTATACCCCTTCTGTTCTCCCTGCACACTCTAAGTAGTTCAACTAAATCTATTGCTTCTTCGTCATTCGTCTCGCATAATTCAATGTAATGCAGAATATCACATATTTTTTGATCTATATCGGAATGTTTCTTAGCAAGACTATCACGATAATCTTTAAGACTGGCTACAAGATATGCAAAATGTGCCAAATACTCTGCCCAATCGATTTCTGATAGATCGTGCGAAAATGCCTTCTTCTCTACCTGATCTATAACTTCGTCATAGGTTAATTCTTTTACCTGAGAAATATATTCCTCTGTATTTATTTTTTCTTGTCCTTTCATAATGTCTTTATCAGACTCTTCTTCCGATTGGATAATTTCACTTTTCGTCTTTTTTGCATTGTTAGTTTCATTATCTACCGGGACCATACAATAAAATTGGGTCTTTTTCCCCACGCATATTCGGCTATTTGCCTGAGCGAACGTAAATATTGTCGCATCCTGTTCGCAAACTGCCGCTACTAATTGGTCTGCATGATTTATTCTATAATAATTTCCTCTATAATCCATAATGTAATATAGTGAATCTGTCCCCATCGGCGCCTCCTGCTCTACCGTTTCATCCTATTTACTTTATCACAATCCCAAAAGTGCAAGAATAAACATCACTACAATAAAGCCTATTAACCATGCCCCGCTTCCGCTATTGCCGGAACTGTTATTTCCTGTACCTGGTTTCATGCAATCCTTATAAATCTGATATTCGATAAAATCATCCGCCATATCCTTTTTCCCGTTTTTGTTCCAGTCGTATAATGCCATATTTATTACCCCGCTTTCCTATTCCTGTTTCTTTGCCAATCAAATACCCCACTGTAAACAACGAAGTATCAAGTTGTTTATATTATGCCAGCATTTATGTCCAATTAAAAGGACTTATACAATCATACAGGACTCTATTATAGTCGAACCGTCCAATTTTGTTTTAACCATAACAATAAAAAAGGACACTCTCCATATTTTGAAGACGTCCTTTTCATCGCATTCAGCTATTCAGTTTTGAAAGAAGCATTCGCTAAATGCAGGCCTCATATCCTCTATTTGTCCGCGGGACAAGCCGTACTTTTTCGCTATTTGTTCCCAATTCTCCCTTACAACACTTCTTATTTCCTCCGCTATTTTTTCTGCGTTTACTTCGGAAATTCCAAAGCGGGGCGCTGTACCTATTGCCAGTTCCGTTGAAATACGGTTGTCCGCATTGTCCACAAGGAGAGATAACTCATCTCCATACGGAACCGGATTTACATCATATAAAGGTGACAATGTCCACCCTTTATTCGAAAGCATAAATGCATGATTCCGAAGATGGTCGTCCGTATTAGTTACTGCCATATTAAACACAATTCTTTTCCATAATTCTACTAAATCCGATTTGGGGTTTGCTCCATACGATTTTATAAACGAGGCAATATCAAGATAACTTGTACCGTCGGCCGCACAAGCTCCGTCTGTTTTTCCAAGCAACGCCATTGCTGATGCAAAATGAATTCTTTTATCACGGTTTCTGTCAAAACGTTTCACCAGAAAAGTACTTCCTAACTCTGAAAATTTTTCAAGCTTGGATACGGGCACATTTAATCCGCACATTCTTGCGAGATCGTGAACCACTTTTTCCCAAGCCCCCGTATCATTCTCGTCATTCTTTGAAGGAAATTTTGCTATCCATTGCTGTCCCTTCGTGTCGATAACCGTTGCCTTTGGCCTTGCTCCGCCTAAAGAAGAACCCGGCTTAATTAACTGATTAAGCCACTTCTCCGTAAGCCCTGTTTCGTCATTTTCATAATTTCTGGAGGCTTCCTCCAGAGTCCTAAGTGATGCCCATGGAGGAGCTGCTGTTTCTCTATCATCTGAAAGAAACGGACCATCCTGATCAAGCTTAAAACGGATCCCCCCCATTCTGGTTTCATCATAAACGCCAAGAAGATAATCACTGTCATATAACTTTCTTGGTTTTCGCCCTTCCCTTTCTGCCAAAAGTCGTTCCCTCTTATTCATGAGTACACGTCCCCATCTGTCAGGTGATGCATCTGCGAATACGCCAAAAATATTTTTTCCAAGCGGAAATTGACGTCCTGCGAAAGGCTGTAGTTCAGGATCAAGATAAATCGATAATTTATTCTTTTTCAGCCATTCTGTATCAAATTCAAAAGAGTATGTTTCTCCTCCTTTTATAGTTCCTATATACAGCTTGCCAAGCAGAAAAGGCTCACCATAAGAAAAATCATCATATACATAAATCACTTTTTCTTCTACGGTCATTAACCTCTTCTCCTTGTTGCACGTTTTCTTGTCATCAGGTTCATATCCTGCATCTGTCTTCCCATTTCATCGTCTTTCGCTACAAGACTCAGATCCTTATCCATACCACCTAATGCATGTAAAACTGCTGCATAGATTCCTATCGCTACTGCAGGATTGCCGGATTCAACCTTCCACAGTGATGCGCGGCTGATCCCGGCACGTTGTGCCACTAATTCGGCAGGAAGGTCTCGTCTAAGTCTAGCAAGCTTAATCTGTTCACCCATCATTTTTAATACTTCTTCCGTCGCAGGTACTATATTGTATGCCGCTTTTTTCACTCTCATTCACTCTCTCTTAGTTTTATAATTTCTATTATAAACAAAATGCTGTATACTGTCAATAATAATAAACGTAAATCTATTTCATTTGTTTATCTTCGTTTTAATCTCGCTCAAAAATGCATAACCATACTGTTTGTTTCAAGGCTGTCCGATTTTGTTTAACCATAACAATAAAAAAGGACACTCCCCATGTCTTGGAAGACGTCCTTTTCATCGCATTCAGTTATTCAATTTTGAAAGGTTCCAATTTCTAAAACATACCACTTATTTATATTGAATACGACTTTCTTATTTAGCAAACATTTCATCAAGTGCAATTAGCACAACATTCTCTCTTTTTTCACAGTTAAATCCGCTCCGTGAGAAAAAAACATACTTATAGCAATTTAAGCCGGTTGCTTTTACCTGCTCAATTTCCTCATTGATCATCTCATCTGATACCGGCTTCTTCTTAAACTTTACCTCGTAAAAAGCATATCCAAGCTCATCCTCTGTTACGATATCAAACTCACCATTCGTTCGTTCTGCCGGATTATCATAATAATCCCCATGCATATCGCAAGCAAAGCTTGCGATACTGCTTAAATAGAAAATGAAAAATCTTTGATTTTTCAATCTAATACTTCCCAATCGTTTCGATGACCGGTTCAATCTCTCCCGCTTTATTTTTGCGGATCAGATACTGTCTGCATACACTCTCAAACATATGCGGTACATAATACTCTTCAAAATCCTTTTCAATATATTTCTTATAGAATACTTCCGAATCCATAATATTCATCTGTGATGAATATCGAAAGATATATCTATAATAGAATAAAGAAAGATTGTCGCAAATATAATATCCAACCTTCTTTTTATTCGTACTGTCATTAATTGGTGCCGTCTTAACCACAACTTCCATACTGATCAGTTTATCCAGCACATCCACAAGAGTAGGCCCACTTGATACATGAGACTGTGAAAGAATATCACTGTATTTTGAAAAGCCTCTTGATAATGCTTCAAACACTTCATTGACATTTACGATTTTTGAAAGCTCCGCATTCAAGTACATGGATACTTCATTCTCCAGCCGCGCTCCTGGAGATGCAATCAACTCAGTAATATTTTCCTGCACACTTTTTGAATCATCAATCAACCGGTTATAATACGGGATTCCTCCGAATACCGAATAGATTCTTATCTTATCCTCTTCCGAAAAATTTGGATAAAAAAAGGAAGACTCATAGTAATCCATCTGCTTTAGATTTATGGTAAGATCCGCTCTTCCGTACAACGGGTTTTCATGCTCTAAAAGGGAACGCATGACTTCCACATAGGAGCCTAAAATGATGAGTGTCAGCTTTGAATTTTTTCTATATTGATCAATGGCTGCCTGCAAGATGCTGTCCATTCCTCTTACCGATTCTCTCAAGTATGGATACTCATCCAATACAAGAACCATCTTTTCTTTTGTGGAAAGCTCAAAAATATAATGAAGCAGTGATTCAATATCTGAAAACCCGAGTTTTGGAAGTCCCATGGTCTCAGATACGATCTCATTTAAGCCGCTCACATTGTTCTCCTGCGCAACCTGCCTGCATTCATAATACAGATTTCTCACGTTGCTCTTTGCCATGGCCTGACTTACAAGCTCACTCTTTCCAACTCGTCTTCGTCCATATATTAAAGTAAACGTCATTTCATCGGCATGCATCATCTTATCCAGTTTTTTTAGTTCTTCTTTCCGCCCAATAAATTTCATTTTACTCGGTTCCTTTCGACTCGATTCTTTCCGAGTTAATGATAACATCTTTGATTTTACTTGTAAATGCCCGAATCTTACCATTGCTGCTGCAGGAGTACCGGATTCAGCCTTCCACAGTGATGCGCGGCTGTTCTTATTGAACCCTTGCTTAACTTGACCTATCCACAGTTTTAGCAATCTGCCCTATTGTATACAGCGGCAAATTCACAAGCCAATCTTCTTTTTTGAACTCTGTCGTTGATGTACGAACAGAAATCTCCAGCGAAAATTTCTCCTGATAAGGTTTCAAGCTCTTAGCCCTGAAATAGTTACTTGCATGATCAAACTCTAATTTCACTTACAATCCCATCAATATAGGCATCAGCAAAAGCTGCCTGTAAGGAAACACTACCATTATTAATATATGAAACTTTTCTGTACATACTAATCCCCATGTCAGAACAATTTACTGCCATGACACATTGTTCCATTATTGTCTTGCGTGCAGAACAATAATTGTGTATAATTGTTTTGTGATCGGAGGTAGCATGATGAACAGAGATACCTTAAAACAGATTATGGTCGACCAAAAGGATATCTATTTGAATAACCCATTAATTGTCAGACATTATCCTTTAGAGGAAAATGTAAACTATTGCTTTGTCGGAATCAGAAGAACCGGCAAATCTTATATCATGTATCAGCAAATCAAGACTCTTCTTGATAAAGATATACCGCTGTCCCAAATTGTCTATGTGAATTTTGAAGATGAGCGTCTTTTAGAAATGACGTCAGACGACTTAAATACTATCCTGGAAATCGGTTTGGAACTTTCCGGGATTGAACATAAACCTTACCTGTTTCTTGACGAAATTCAAAATATCAACGGATGGGAAAAATTCGTACGCAGAATTGCAGATATGAAATATAAAGTAAGCATTACCGGAAGTAACAGCAAAATGCTCAGTAGTGAGATCGCATCCACATTGGGCGGACGTTTTGTGATAATGAAGATCTATCCGTATTCCTTTGCCGAATATCTTATTGCAAACGGTAAAGGAAAAAATTATCTGGATACCGTTAGTACAAGTGATAAAGCCGATGTACTTGCACAGTATCATGAATACGTGACTTTCGGTGCTTTCCCCGAACTGGTAGAAATCAAAAACAAAAGAACCTTTTTAAGCAGCATATATCAGACGGTCTACCTTGGCGATATTATTACAAGGAATAAAATTACGAATGATTTTGCTATCAGGCTATTATTAAAGAAAATAGCAGAATCCTTAACCAAGCCTTTATCTTTTACCAGATTAACTAACATTGCAAAAAGCGCCGGGGCATCCCTCGGCAAGCAGACTGTAATTAACTATGTAGGATACATGACCGATTCCTATCTCATTTTCCCGCTGACAAATTATGCCGCGAAGCTTGTTGAAAAAGAGACCTCTCCCAAATATTACTTTATGGATGCAGGTCTTGTTGGTTTGATGCTGTTGGATTGTAAATCTGCCCAGCTCGAAAATCTTGTTGCCATAGAGCTCCTCAGACGCTACGGTCAGGAAAATGTATTCTACTTCGAAAATAATGTTGAGATTGATTTTTATGTTCCTGCAGAGAAACTTGCCATCCAGGTATGCCTGCAGGTTCTCGATGACATGGATACACGCGAACGTGAAACCAGGGCTTTTGCCAAGCTTCACAATTTTATTCCCGACTCGAAATGTCTCATTATTACAAATAGTGAAGAGTCTGCTCTGAATTGTGACGGAATATCAATTTCTGTAATTCCTGCCTGGAAATGGCTTTTGGATACTCCTGAAAGATTGCAGGATTCCGTAAAGTGAATTTTGAAAGGCATCGTTTACCATCTTTTGGATATCCGACTCGCCTTGCCCAAACATCATTTCCGACAACCAATCAGCGATATCGACAATCTTGATTCCTTCATACTGGTATTCATCATACTATGCCGCTGCCTTTTCATGTACAAAAGCCGAAAAATGCTTCTTCATCCCGCTTGGGGAACAGCCGCCGTGAACATAGCCGGTTATCGGAAGCGGCTCCTTTTATACAATCATTTCAGTATCTGCATATGCTTGTTTGCCGAACTCTTTCATCAGCCAAGTCTTGCCAACTTGCCGTGCTCCTTCGATGATTAGCGGCTTACGTCGTTTGCTTTCTTTCCATTTTAACAGCTTTCCAATAGCAATCCGGCACTTCAATGCACCTCCATTATCATAATTCAGGCGCAATATAACATGCATTTACAAAAATTACAACGTTCTTTAGCGTATAAGATACATTTTTTACAGCGAATAATGCAGATAACCATTGCACAAAATCAAAAGAGTTCCCATATTATTCAATGTTATCCGGTATGATCGGCACGCTTAAATCAGCACCCTGAGGAAATTTTACACCTCTGTTCCGGCAAACCGGTCCATGATCTGCTTTGCCTCGCTTACACAGGAAGATTTCTTCCAGGCAGCCTCATCACCGATCATGTACAAGCGATATTTTGCTCTTGTTGCTGCGACATTGACAATGTTCTTATTAACCCATCCGACTGCGCCTGCCGCATCCTTTGAATCATCGCATCCCAGCAAAAAAATCACTTCATCTGCTTCTTTTCCTTGAAACGTATGAACCGTCCCAATCCGCTTCTTATCATAATCTAACATATAATCCGGATTCACTTTGGTTGTCGACCGATTTCTTCTGCAATAATCCTGAATATGCTTCCTGATTCCCGAAACAACAGAGGTAAATGGACTGATGATATAAAGGCTGGGCTCAACATTCTTTGTAAACGCGGTCTCCAGCAATTCACATACCTTATCTCCCTGCACCTCCACAAAATGATTTTTATTCCCCTTTTCTTTGCCTGCCACATTGATCCATTGTGATGTTTCATATAAAAATGTTTCTGCCTTTTCCGGTTTGGGCAGTCTCGTCTGCTGCCTCATAATCCCATTGTAGGACAACTGATTCGATATATCATACATCGGTGAAATGCATCTCCTATGGACTAACAGCGGGCATCCCACCCACTCCGGTTCATCCGACCCGTTGTCCAGATAAGTGCCAAACGCATTGAGCCTGTCCGCAAAACTCTGAACAGAGATTGTCTTTCTCTTGTAAGGTTTTAAGATCTCATCATGGTAGGCATTCTTGAGTAATAACAAATCATCCGTCACAACCGGTTCTACCTGCCTGGGATCTCCAACGATCACCGCTCTCCTGCACCTGTATAAAGCTCCCAGTGCCATCTGTGGCTGGGCTTGTCCGGCTTCATCTACAACAAGCATACCAATCGTACCGGCATCTTTCGCATCTCTCAACAGATTTCCGACCGATGCAAATGTCGAGGACATCACTGGTACCAATAAGAAAAGCGTCTGATATAATGCCGGAACCATTCTCTCCTTATCTTCCTTATGAAACTTTATCCTTTCCTTATCATCACCTTCTTTGAACCCCCAGTAATGGGATAGTGTATTAAAATTATCACGGCACCTGTTGGATGATACAACAAATTCCTTATTCATTCGCATTGCCAAAGCAAATAACTTTTCTCTTTCCCGATTATACCGCTGCGTGAACCACGGATTTTCCACCTGTGCCGCCGTCGACGCCTTGCGGTCTTCCGATATCAGTTTCCCTGCGAAATCATCATCCAAAATGACCGTCGTGTCCAAATCTGTGGATTTCACATTTTTTTCCGCCTCCGCCTCATATTTACTGACCGCAGTTTTATAGTTCTTCTCCGCCTCGATTTTTCTGTTTTGGACTGCTTTGAACGCCTTTTCCTTCATGCCAAACGTCTTGGCGACAGCGTGTTTCTTTCTTTTCAGTTCTTCAAGCTCCTCCTCAGATGCCTTTACCAGTTCCCGTGCATGAGCCAAAGAATCTGCCAATATGCTCATTTCCTGATCCATCTCACACACTATCTGTCTTTGTCTGTCCGCATCCTTTTTATATTCGTCCGCCAACTGCATCGCCGCTTTATATTTTGCTTTTTTGAACAGTTTCACAATGATGCCGGCGGAATCTCTCACCGAAATTTCTTCCTTCAAAATCTCTTTGACACGCGCATCTGCCTTCTCCCGCTCTGCCTGCTTTACCTGAAGCTTCCTCTGCGCTTCTTCCAAATTCCTGCTGCACGCATGATATTTTCTCTCTGCCTCTAATAACGCAGAATCCATTTCCGCAATCCAAGCATCCAATTCTTTTTGGGAATCCTGATATGCCTTCTCGGCCAGTTCAAATTCCTTTTTTACTTGACACAGCATCGATTGCGCTGCCGCTTTCGCCGCAGCTAAATCGCCTATCCGGCTCAATTCCTCCTGCAATTCTTCAACAATTCCAAGCTGTTCCCTAAACTTTCTCCTCGCCTCTTTATACTTCTGCACCCGATTTTTTGCCGTATCTCTCCTGGCATAAAAATCACGCGCTAATGGATACAATACTTTATTATAAAAACTGTTCAAATTGGATTTTTTTCCCATCGGAGCCGCCACCAACCCCCACACGTCATCTGATTCAAGCAGCTCCCGCGCATATTTTGTAAAGTAGATATCCGGATACGTTTCTCCTTGATATGTCGTCTCTATAACCTCCGACCGCTTTGCATCAAATAATTCGGAAACCTCAGCAAGCGCCGCGCTTAGTTCCCCGGAATCTCCCTCCAGCGGATTCAGATCCCCTGTCAGACCTCTGGGCAATTCTTTCGAGATATTCTCTACAGCCGCATTATTGCATGATGTGACTAACATACTATAGTTATTGATTTCATCTTCTTTCAGTCGGAACCAATGACGAGTATATGTTGAATATGCATTTCCTTCTTTATCTCCATGCAGAAAATCACATTCTATAAATGCATCTTCCGGGTCATCGTACTTCGATAACAAGATGCTCTTTCCACAATATTGCTTACTACAATTTCTTTTAGCAATGTGGTTTTCCCCGTTCCCGGAGGTCCATTTACCGAAAATATCTTTCCGTTCACATCAAAAAGCGCCGATTTTCCTTTTTTGATTGTAAGATTAATCGCCATCTGCTGCATAAATGCCGGCATAAATCTGGAGGGCCACTTCCCCAGTGGGGCATTTCTTAATTGCATCAATTCACTTATGTGATCCCGGTATAAGCTGAAATCATCCGGCCAAACGACATTGATACGCTTCGTTTGATCTTCCTTCCCGCTCAAAACCATAATATACTTTTGAAGGTCCTGTCCTAAAAAACGATCCCTTTCTAATTCCTTCTTTTTTATACGCTCTAAAACAAGCTTTATATCATTCGAAAAATAGTCATGATTCAGTCCTAGATAGTTATCGTCTTCACGCTTGTTTTTCGTTTCCTCATCCTTAAAGAGCTGAAAGCTGATCCCATATACCTCCTCATATGCATCGCTTTCCTGTTCGCCGGTCTCAATATTTCCCGTTATGTAGGATTTTTCTATTTCTTTATACAACTTCTGCAATTGCTTTAAGGTAACAGCACTCGCCGCGAATGTCTGCATTTCTTCATCCGTAACCAACTGCATATTCTTATCTTCGATTTGGCTCTCATTTGCAAGCGGCATATCACCCCTGTTTTCGAATTGTTTCCCTCCCGAAAGCTGCATATGATTCATGTTATCTTTGCCAAAAAAGCATTTTTCCAACTGCTCCACCGTGTTCGCATACACCGCCTCGTCTAATGCGCCCGACAAATTACATTTCGCATTTTTTATCCGGCTCAACGCCCATAGAATAGTAGATAAAGACAGAGATTTCTCAACAAAATTTCCTTCCGGCGAAAGCTGCAGGCTTACCCATGCAATTTTATCCGAACTCTTTTCCGGTCGGTTACAGTCCTCCGGATCAAACGGCAAAACTTTAGAAATACATTCAATACAATGCTCTCTTTTTACTTTCCCAATATAAAAAGTCAGATTCCCCCACTTTTTCATATCGCAGGAACAGGCTTCCTTTCGTATCAGTTCATATAAATCCGAGTCAACGTCTGTGCCGGATAGTAAAATGAAATCCTCTATTGTCTTATACTTTGTCCTGTTTTTTGCGACATCTTCTTTATGCTTTTCTATTTTATTTCTAATATCCCGGCTCTCAGGATATTTATCCTGTGAAAGAAATTCCAGTGCAAACCAGTAATCTAAAATTTTTTCAGCCGCCGTATCATCTGAACTTCCCATTGCATCGACCTCCGATTTGTTTTTATCTATAAGGGTTCCCCATTTTCAAAAAAGAGGAATGCCCCGCCAAATCACAAGACATTCCTCTATCCTTAAACCGCATCCGCAAACATCCTATAAACAGCGGATTCTATCGATCCAAACTTTTTTAACATTCCCAGCATCAGCCCCGCATCGGCAAATCAGCCAATCAGCGGATCATCGTTCCTTCCGGTACAATATCATCTACAAAGATGATCTGGCATCCGCATGCGTTATTTGTTGCTGCCACCAGCATCCCCTCACTGGTTACGCCTGTGATTCTCGTGGGCGCAAGATTTGCTATCACGATGATCTTTCTGCCAACCAATTCCTCCGGTGTATAATATGCCTTTATGGAAGAAACAATGGTACGTTCCCTGATTCCGTCAAACAAGGTCAACTTGTAACAACTGTGAGATTTTCTGATCTCCTGACATTTTAAGACCCTGCATACTCTCAGATCCACCTGATTAAAAGTATCCAGACTGATTTCTTCTTTCACAGGTGCTACCGGATCCGGATCGCCGTATTCCACTTTTTTCTCTTCTTTTTCAGGCTTTTTATTTAATTCTGACAAAGGAACCTTTTCTTCTTCTGTCTTTTCGGTTGAAAAATCAAGCAAGTGGACAAAACGGTCTTTATCTATCGCATACAGGAACAGATACAGTCTCGGTCCTTTCTCTTTGTTCAACAATAACTTATATACCGTTTTGAAGAATTCCCCCTGGAGCTTCTTTAATTCGGGAAGGTCTGCCCCATATACCTGTTTCGTAAATTCATATAACTGGAAGTTCAGTTCATCCAGCGTATAATTCTCGTTCACCAGATAATCATGCAGCAGTGCGATTTCCTTCTTCTGCTCTTCGTCTAACTGATCATAGACTTCCCAGTTACGATACGGAACCAGTTTGTTGGCACTCTCGGGCGCGCAGTTTTCCAGCCAGTATTTTGCCAATTCCAGTCTTTCCTCAAAATCAGCATATTTGTATGGCTGTCCGATCTTTTCAAACACGGTCTCAAGCATCGGAACATTGAAATCAACAATGGAACCCAGCTGGACCAGAAGCGACATCGGAACCGTCTTGATCGGCTTGTCTGTCAGCAGGCAGCTTTCCATGATCGACTTCACATGGTCATCCGCTTCTCCCTTGATATACTGATCATACTGCTTATCAAATTCGAAATACTGGCGCAGTATTCCATCGTCAAAACATAAGTCAAATGCCTTGTTTGTTTCGACTCTCGCATATAACCATAACAGAATTTCCGGCTGGTAAATCTTCAGGAGGGTATCCGGAGTCATATTCAGTCCGGAAGAGCCGGACATTTTTCCTGTTGTTCCTCTGATCCCGATAAACTCATAGCCCTTAAAAACCGGAGCCTGAATGCCAAAAATCTTTTCTGCAATGACTCTGCTTGTATCAAAAGAACCTCCGGGCGCAGCATGATCTTTTCCGCCGGGTTCAAAATCTACATTCTCGTACATCCATCTCATCGGCCAGTCAATTTTCCATGCCAGCTTGCAGTCTGTGTCCGTATGGAAATCAAAAATACCATGATGACCGCATTTACACTCATACTCCGCTTTCTTCTCCGCATCAGAGTAGGATACGATCTTTGTTGTATCCCTATGGCACTCGCTGCAGTATATGCTTACGGGATAATACGCTTCCTTTTCTCCCTCTGCCGCATCCTGTGTGCGAAAACTGTCCAGAATATCAAAGATCTCTGCTCTTTTATCCAATGCCTTGATAATGTTTTCGCGATAGCAGCCGGAACGATACATGTCTGCCTGATGACGGTAATCCAATTGGATACCGAATTTGTCAATGGACTCTTCAAATTCTTTCTCAAAATATTCCGCATAGGTGGCATGCTCGGTCTCAAAAGGATTGGGGACGTCTACATACGGATATCCGATATATTTTTCAAAATCTTCCGCAATTTTTGCCACATTGGCAGGCACCTTGCGCATTCTGTCGTATTCATCCCACGAAAAAAGCAGCTTTGCCTTTTTCCCTTTTCTTTCCAGCGCTCTGACAACAAATAAGCTTGTTGCAATATCCCTGAAATTGCCAATATGAATAGACCCTGACGGGCTGATCCCGGCAGCGCATACGTATTCCTCTTTGTTGGGGTTTCTTTTTATGATTTCCTCTGCAATCAAATCTGACCAATGCATATTCTAAAATCTCCTCAGAGTGCTTCTCACTCTTTTTTAACGTATAGGAATTTCCTCAACCAGGAAGAAATGCCTTCGGCATTTCTTCGAAAGACTTTCGCTTACGCGAAAGTCTTTTCTATTCCTTGGATTTATCAATATCCAGTATCTGATAGTTCACAACGCCGACCTGCGTATCAACGCTGACTTTATCTCCCTTCTTGGCGCCTAAAAGCGCTTTTCCGACCGGAGATTCATTCGAAATTTTTCCTTTCAGGCTGTCCGCTTCGCTGGAACCGACGATCTTGTATTCCAGTTCTTCATTATATTCCAGATCAAGGATACGCACCTTGCACCCGATGCTCACCTTGTCTAAATCCACCTCATCCTCAATTACTACTTCCGCATTTTTTAATATTTTTTCAAGCTCTTCAATTCTCGTCTCAATGTCGCGCTGTTCATCTTTGGCAGCGTCATACTCGGCGTTCTCCGATAAGTCTCCCTGTTCACGCGCTTCCTTAATCTTCTGAGCGACTTCTTTTCTTCTGACCACCTTCAGATTGTGAAGTTCCTCCTCATAACTGCGCAGTCCCTCATACGTTAAAATATTTTTTTTGCCTTCCATCCCGATTTCCTTCCCTTTTTTCATAATCTGCCGATTCTGTACATACTGTCTCTGTTCCGCGCCGCTTATGCACAGCATCATAAAAGCGCTTGTATTATATCCCATTTACCACATAGTGTCAAGAAGCTCCTGAAGGGCTTCAAAGCTTGTAATTTCGTTGACCGCGCGCCGCATTGCAGCAGAGTTCGGATACCCCGCCGTATACCATGCCACATGCTTGCGCATTTCACGCACACCCGTATATTCACCTTTTTCTTCAAGAAGCATACGCGCGTGGCGCAGCATCATGTTCCTGACTTCGCTGCGGTCTGGTTTCCCGGCGCCTTCCGCACTGCCGCACTCCAACGCTCCGTGCGATTCGCGCTTCCGCTCCGGCGCGTTTTCCTCTTCAAGGCCACGCAGGATATTTGCAAAAATCCACGGATTTCCGCGTGCTGCACGTCCGACCATCACACCGTCGCATCCCGTCACCTCAAGCATCCGCTTCGCGGAGGATACGTCCGTCACGTCCCCGTTTCCGATCACCGGAATGCGGACAGCCTGCTTCACGGCGCGGATACAATGTAAGTCCGCCTCGCCCGCGTAATACTGCTCCCTTGTCCTTCCATGCACGGCAACCGCCGCCGCACCCGACTCCTGCGCAATATGCGCGATTTCAACCGCATTTTCATGCTCCATGTCAAAGCCGCGCCGTATCTTGACCGTGACCGGTTTTCTGATCGCCCTTGCCGCCGTCTCAATGATCTTTCCCGCTAAAAGAGGATTCTTCATAAGCGCGCTGCCCTCACCGTTATTCACGACCTTTGGCACCGGACAGCCCATATTAATGTCCAGTACCGCAAACGGAAGCTCTTCGATCTGTTTTGCCGTCTCCCCGATCAAATCCGGTTCCGAGCCGAACAACTGCAGCGATACAAGCCCCTCCTTTGG
The DNA here is from genome assembly GCA_002493905.1 of Lachnospiraceae bacterium UBA7050. Classification (GTDB taxonomy): domain Bacteria; phylum Bacillota; class Clostridia; order Lachnospirales; family Lachnospiraceae; genus DLAJ01. Next base: position 18,803 of record DLAJ01000008.1, read on the forward strand.
TGAAATATGCAAAAGCTCCTCCGTATTTTTATTGTGATAGGACAGTGCTTTTGCAGAAATCATTTCCATGCATACCATCCCTGCTCCCTGTTCGGCGCAGAGCACGCGGAACGGCAAATCGGTCACGCCCGCCATCGGCGCCAGTATGAGATTGTTCGGGAGTGTTACCGTTCCAATTTTTAGTTGCCTCATTCCTTTTAAGCCCGTCTGCCCTTTTTATTCTTCTCATAGATGATGCGCAGTCCGTCGAGCGTCAGGGAACTGTCATATACCTGAATTGCCTCGGTTTCCTCCGAAATAAGCCTGCCCAGCCCCCCTGTGGCAATCACCTTCATCGCGTCGCCGTAACCGCTTTCTTCTTTTACCTGTCGGATAATGTATTCGGTCTGTCCGATCTGCCCGTACACAAGGCCCGCCTGCATACTGGAAATCGTCTCCTGCGCTAAAATGGATTCCGGCTTTTTGATCTCGACCTCAGGCAGCCTTGCCGTGTCCTCCCAGAGCGCCTTTGCAGAAATGCGGATGCCCGGGGCGGTAATGCCGGCTGTAAAACACCCGTCCTCCGTCATCAGGTCATAGGTCGTCGCCGTGCCGAAGTCGATCACGAGCACGGGTCCGCCGTACTTTTCATAAGCGCCGACCGCATCAACAATCCGGTCTGCACCGATCTCACGCGGATTTTCCGTGATAATACGGATACCCGTTTTGATGCCCGGCCCGACGATCATCGGCGTATGTCCCAGATACCGCACGATCGCGCCCGTCAGCGCATGCATCACATTCGGCACGACACTCGCAATGATCGTGCCTTCAATGCTGTCCGTTCCGACATTATTTTCTCTCAGCAGTTCCCGCAGACTGATGCCATATTCATCCGAGGTCCTTGGCTGCTTCGCCATCATGCGGAACGTCGTGATCAGTGTTTCCTTTTCATATACGCCGAACGTAATATTGGTATTTCCCACATCAACCACAAGAATTTTGCCCACTACTCCGTCTCCTCCCCTTCCTCCTGCCTCTCCAGCAGTTGTGTAACGTCCTCTTTCAGCATGACCGCCCTGTAATACAGGCTTAAGGACTCAAACAGTTCCGTGCGCTTTCTGCGCACTTCGCTGACGAGAAGCCCGCTCCCGATCTCATCATAAAGATAATCTTCCTCCGCAGCCTCAGTCTGCATCGTCACGCTGCCGTCCTCCTCGAAGCCGATCGTAAAAATGCCGCCAACCTCCTCCGTAAAAAGTACGCAGATAATATGCAGCTCCTCCTGTATGGACTGCGGAAGCTTCGCAAACTCCTTATTAAAATAGTATTTTTTATCGTAGGCGTTCGCCCCGCATAAAACAACCCGTGACCCGCTCATGCCTGTCCCTTCATCCTTTCTGAACCGCTGTCGATCTCACGCATAAAGAATGACTGCCAAGTCATTCTTCGGTGTGAAGCTTTAGAAGTTCTTAGCTCACAGCTTTTGCTGTGAGCCTAGAACTTCTCTTCACACTGTATAACCATACAATCCCCGCACTGATACTTCCCCGGCGTAAACCTCACAGCGCGTACCGTCCTCTTTTTCCACGATCAGCTCACCGCTGTCCGTAATCCCCCTTGAAATACCGGTATACTCTCCCTTCGGGTCCAAGACGCGCACCTGACGGTCAATCCCGGCCAAGTGCGCTTCGTATTGTTCCCTGAGCACCGACAGATCATGCGTCCGCACAAAACATTCATAGTATTGCTCAAAAAAGAACATGACACGCGCAATGATCTGCGCACGCGGCTGCTCCTGCCCTGTCTCACGAAGGATAGAAGCCGCTGATTCTTCAATCTCCTTCGGGAAAACGCTCTGATTGACATTGATACCCGTGCCGATGACGACATGGTGAATATATCCCGGTTCCGCGCTCATTTCCGTCAAAATACCGCATACCTTGCGCCCGTTCAATACCACATCGTTCGGCCACTTGATCTGAACGGACTGTCCCCCGCAGACTTCCTCCAGCGCCGATGTAACCGCCATCGCCATAAGCAGCGTCACGCGGGAGGCATACTCCGGTGAAAACTGCGGTTTTAACAGCAATGTCATGTATACCGCTTTCCCGGCATCATCAGACTCCCATCCTCTGCCGCGCCTGCCGCGTCCCATTGTCTGTGTATCTGCGACCACAAGCGTGCCATGCGGTGCGCCTTCTTCTGCAAGCCGTTTTGCATCAATATTCGTAGAACCCGTTTCTTCGAAATGGTACACCGTCCTGCCTGCCCACACAGTCGTAAGACGGCTTGTGATCTCTTCGGGCGAAACCAGATCCGGCGCGCTCTTTAAGCAGTATCCCTTATTCGGGACAGCCTCGATCTCATAGCCCTCTTCTTTTAGCTGATTGATCATTTTCCACACGGCAGTACGCGACACCCCGAACTGCTCGCACAGCTCCTGTCCGGAAACAAAAGTCCCGCTCCCCCTGAGAAGCTTTAATAACTGTGTCTTTTTACTCTCTTCCATCGTGAGTTCCCTCACACTTCGAATGCGCCAAGCGTCGCCGCCATCACCGCTTTAATCGTATGCATCCGGTTCTCGGCCTCTTCAAACACATGGGAGCGCCCGGACTCAAATACCTCGTCTGTCACTTCCATCTCCGTCAGCCCATATTTCTCATAAATCTCTTTTCCAATCTTCGTGTCCAGATCATGAAAAGCCGGAAGACAGTGCAGAAATACCGACTTCTCTCCCGCGTTGTCCATCACTTCTTTCGTCACGCGGTACGGCGTTAAATCCCGGATACGCTCCTCCCAGACGCTGTCCGGCTCACCCATGGATACCCAGACATCCGTGCAGATCACATCCGCGCCCTTCGTCCCCGCTTTGACATCGGAAGTCAGCGTAACGCTGCCTCCGCTTTGTTCCGCATATTCCATGCACTGCTTTACGAGTGCCTCATCAGGGAAATACTTCTCCGGTGCGCACGCAGTAAAATGCAGACCAAGCTTTGCGCAGACGATCATCAGCGAATTTCCCATATTATAGCGGGCGTCGCCCATATATACAAGCTTTAAGCCATCCAGATGCCCGAACAGCTCCCGGATCGTCAACATGTCAGCTAACATCTGCGTCGGATGATACTCGTTCGTCAGCCCGTTCCAGACCGGAACTCCCGCATAAGCCGCAAGTTCCTCGACGATTGTCTGTTCAAAACCGCGGTATTCAATTCCCTCATACATGGAACCAAGCACGCGCGCCGTATCCTTGATGCTCTCCTTTTTTCCGATCTGGGAACCGGACGGATCTAAGTAAGTCGTCCCCATACCAAGATCATGCGCTGCTACCTCAAAGGAACAGCGGGTCCTTGTGCTCGTTTTCTCAAATATAAGCGCTACGTTTTTACCGCGCAGTACGTCGACCGGAACGCCTCTTTTCTTTTTATCTTTTAATTCAGCCGCCAGATCCAGCAGATAAGTGATCTCCTGCGGCGTAAAATCTTTTAACGTCAAAAAATGACGTCCCTTCAAACTGATCTTTTCACTCATGCCCTTTCCTCCAGATAAATGTGGGAATGGCGCAGAAAAATTCTGCGCCATGAAAAAACGTAGCATTTCCGCCTTCCGGCTTCCTTGTCCTGCCAGCACACAGCCGCCAGTCCCTCTGCAGAACTATTTGCTGATGACCTCCTTAAAGGTCGTTGCAAGTCCGGCGATTCCCTGCAGATCGGATGGAATGATAATCTTCGTCGCCTGTCCGTTCGCAGCCTTCTCAAACGCCTCTAAGCTCTTCAACTGCAGTACCTTGTCATCCATGCCGGATTCTTTTAAGAAACGGATACCGTCGGCTGTCGCCTGCTGTACTCGTAAAATTGCCTCCGCCTGACCTTCCGCCTCACGGATCATCTTCTCCTTCTGAGCTTCTGCGCGCAGGATTGCCGCCTGCTTCTCCGCCTCTGCCTCAAGAATTGCCGCCTCTTTCTTACCTTCCGCAACCGTTACGCTTGCTTTTTTCTCACCCTCTGCCCTCGTAACTGCCTCACGGCGCTCACGCTCCGCTTTCATCTGTCTCTCCATCGCGTTCTGAATCTCTGCAGGAGGGATGATATTCTTTAACTCGACACGCGTTACCTTAATTCCCCACGGATCGGTCGCTACGTCCAATGACGCGCGCATCTTTGTATTGATCGTCTCACGCGACGTCAGCGTCTGGTCAAGCTCCAAGTCACCGATGATATTACGCAGCGTCGTAGCCGTCAGGTTCTCAATTGCCATGATCGGATTCTCCACGCCGTATGCAAACAGTCTCGGATCAGTGATCATAAAAAATACAACCGTATCAATCCGCATCGTTACGTTATCTTTTGTGATAACGGGCTGCGGTGCAAAGTCCACAACCTGCTCTTTTAACAAAACTCTCTTTGCGACCTTATCAATCAGCGGCATTTTGAAGTGAATGCCGACCGGCCATGTCCCCTGATATGCACCGAGACGCTCCACCACAAACGCCTGCGCCTGCGGAACAATCTTCACACAGGATGCAAGGATGATAATGAGTAATGCAAGTACAACAAGAAGTGCGATGATTCCCAAATTATCCATAAAAATTTCCTTTCCGGCCGCCCGTTCTTCGGGCAGGACCCATAACCCCAACCTTAGCTTTCCCGTCGTCCCGACGCCTATGCCTATTTAGGCTCGACGATCAGCTTTACGCCGCTCACCTGTCTGACAACGACCACCATGCCGACCGGAAGCCTCATACCTTCATAAAGCGTTCGCGCTGACCACTCCTGTCCGCCGACTTTTACTTCGCCGATACCTTCCAGATTATAGATCTCGCTCGTCACAATCGCCTGCATGCCGATCATGCTCTCCACATTTGTCCGTACCCTGTCCTTATTAAAATAGCGGACGGCAAGCGGCCTTGTGAACCATAAAAGCAACAGCGAAACCACAATAAACAGGAGGATCTGAAGCCACAGGGGTGCCGAAAAGGCAGCCGCGACTGCTGCGATCAGGCTTCCGCCCGCAAACCAGATTGTCGTCAGTGCCAGTGTCACCAGCTCGATCACAATGAATACAGCAAGCGCTATCAGCCATATGACAGTCAAATTCATAGCCATTCCCCTTTCTTCCGTTACTGTGTGTCTATCTTACACCATTTTCATAAAAAAAGAAACCCTCCTGCCGAGAGTTTCTTTCATTTTTGTAAGATTCACCATCCTACGGTCATTCCATGAAGAATCCGCATTAGCGGATACGTGTTACCAGAATGCATGATCCCCGATGATCAGGTCGCTGCTGCGGATCGTCTTAACGTTAAAGTGAAGCACCCCGCCGACATTGCTGACACCGCTCATTGCCTCGATCGCCGCCTGCGTGCAGGAATCCGGCACGCCGCGCTGCAGCGCTTTTGCCACTCTGCCCGTCATTGCGGGCGTAAACTGCCCCGGCGCATAAATAACGCCAGCTATTGTATTAGGGTATGCCGGGTGGTTCACACGGTTCATCACGACCGCCCCGACTGCAAGCTGTCCCTCGTAAGTCTGATTGCCGGCCTCACACCAGATCAGTGCAGCCAAAAGCTGTACGTCCGTATAGTTTGCCTCGACGTTTGCCCGTTCTTCACTGAGCGCCGCCCTGCGCGCCGCTGCATCCTCCTGCGCCCTGCGCCTTGCTTCCGCTTCCGCCGCCTCGCGCGCCGTGATTTCTGCAATTGTTTCCCCTGTCCCACAGATCAGGTCCACAGTTACATATTCGGCAGACACATAACCCGCACAGCCATCATAGTCAACTTTGAGCCACTCACCCTGATCTTCATAAATATCGACGATATCGCCCTGCGCAAGCAGCGCATAAATACCCGCGTCTGTGGAAGCTTCCGTACGGATGCGCAGTCCGCTCTCATTTGCTGTCGCCGTCCATCTTCCGACTTGGGAAAGAGCTTCCTCCGCCGCCTCGTCAAACAATAGATAATCATTTTTAGCCCAGCCGACAACACTGCCGGAACGCAAAAGCGTCCATTCTTCTCCCTGCTCTAAAATCTCACCATAGCAGTCCGCATACAGCCTGCCAATGATCTCTGCTTCCTCACTCGCAGACGCCCGTACATTCAACGTGTTCTGAACATTGGTCATAACAAATGCGGTCTTATTCTCCGCCTCCTGCGTGCTGTCCGACGGTGCGCCGTCCACCGGTGTGCTGTCTGCCTGTCCAGCCGGTTCTCCGGCGTTTCCCTGCGCGCCATCCGCAGGTGCCTGTACTCCCTCTGTGTTTTCTGTTTCAGTATTCAACGTAAGTTCCTGATCCAAGATCAGTGCCACTCCGGCACTCAGTGCGTCCGTCCCCAAAATCAATGCCGCTCCGGCACTCAATGTGTCTGCATTTTCGGTCCCGCCCGCTTTGACTGTCTCTGCCGGCAGTGCCGAACATACCAGCAGCACAACGATCATCATCATCGCCACAGCCGCAGGGGGCAGCTTTCGAATATTTGCTCCCATCCTATCAAACCTCCGTGTGATCTGTGTTTTTGAATCCTCGTTCTTCTCAAAGTTTATTGCTTTCCCGTTTCAAATATTACAATTTTATTAAATAATGTTACGGCACATATAATAACAAAGCATGAAACTTTTGTCAAGCTTCATACTTCGTTCATATTTCACACAATTTTTGTATTATTTATGGTAAATTTATCCAATTTACATAAAAAAATCGCCGCCAAAAGCGACGATTTTTTACCTTTCCAGTATTCTTACAGCTTTTTCGACTTCTCTATGCAGGCGCACAGCGCATCCATAACAGCACTGCGCATGCCTGCGCTCTCCAGTACACGCAGACCCTCGATTGTGGTCCCGCCAGGCGAACATACCATATCCTTTAATTCTCCCGGATGTTTCCCGGTTTCCAGGATCAATTTTGCCGTTCCCAGAACAGCCTGCGCCGCAAACTCATATGCCTGTTTCCGCGGCATTCCGCCTGCCACCGCCGCATCTGCCATCGCTTCCACAAACATACAGACATAGGCTGGCGAACTTCCTGCCACCGCACCGACCGTATCCATGAGGCGTTCCGGCACCTCTATTGCCCTCCCGAATGAAGAGAGCAGTGTTTGTGTTATTTCCTTATCCCGCTCTGTCACCTGTCCATGATAGCATACACCCGTACACCCCTCACCGACCAGTGCCGGCGTATTGGGCATGCACCGCACCAGCCTGAGCGGTCTGCCAAATTCCTGCTCGATATATGCGGTTGTTTTTCCTGCCGCAATGGATATCACCAGTGTTTTCTCATCGATGCAGTCCTTAATCTGCTCGATCACTGGTGGAAAAAGCTGGGGCTTGACCGCCAGAAACAGAATTTCCGCCTCCGCCGCCACACGGCAGTTATCCTGCGTCGTTTCTATGCCGAAGCGCTCTGCAGTTTCCCTGACCGTCCGTTCAGTGGCCGCCGAACCGATCAGCTGTCCCGCATCCGCCACCTGTTTATCCAGCATCCCCTTAATGATCGCCTTTGCCATATTGCCAAGTCCGATAAACCCGATTTTCATATTTCACGTTCCTCTCTTTTTATGATTTTGAAACCGAACGTCTCTGACGCGCCGCTTCATACATCAGGATTCCCGCCGCCATTGCTGCATTTAGCGATTCCACGCGTCCCGACATCGGGATCGTGATACAGCACTCCGCCTGCGCAGCCGTCTCCTTCCGCAGTCCGCTGCCCTCATTCCCGACCAAAAAAGCGCATGGTGCGCGGTAATCCGGTTCATCATAAACTCGCGCCCCCTCCGTCAGCGCCGCCGCATATGTATGGATTCCAGCCGCTTTTATTTCCGCAAGCGTTTCAGGCAGATCCTGTGTCACCATAAACGGCACACGGTATATGGCACCCATCGTTGAACGGATGGTCTTCGGGCTGTAAATATCCGCCGTATCCCGCGTCATAACCACGCCGGCCGCACCGGCCCCCTCCGCTGTCCGGAGCATCGTTCCCAGATTTCCCGGGTCCTGTATGTTTTCGAGTACAAGAACCATAGGCGGTTCCGCTCCCGTTCCTTTTAATAACGCGCGTAATTCATACTTGGTCTGTTTCACAACCGCCAGAATTCCCTGCGGTGTCTTTGTATCGCTGATCTTGCGAAACACCTCACTGCTCACGAGCTCACAGGAAAGCATATCCAATTTTTTGTGCATTTCAGAATCCGCATCATGATAACAGCGTTCCTCTATATATACCGCCTTAATCTGCTCCAGCGGTGCTTCCATAAAAAGCTTGCGCCCCTCCGCAACAAATACTCCTGCGTCTGCACGGGCCTTTGCCTTTGCCGAAAGTTCTGCAAGCTCCTTTACTTTGTGGTTTGCCGTACTTGTGATCATGCGTCCCTCCCCGGCCGTTCCTGCTCCGCATCATATCCGATATCAAATCTGTCATCCAAAAAAAGAGTTCCCCTCATTGCAGGAAACTCTTTCCCATTACTGTGCAAGCACACGGCTCACCTCGTACTGATACTCGGGGATATCCTTCTTCATTGCAAGCGCTTCCTCAATATCAAAATCCGTAAATTCCCCTTTCCGGTAGGCCACAACACGATTACTCTTGCCCTGACAGAGTATATCCGCGGCATACGCTCCCATGACCGATGCATAAAAACGATCCTTACAGGTCGGATTTCCTCCCCGCTGCATGTATCCCAAAATGGTCGCCCTCGTCTCGATCCCGGTCGCTGCCTCAATGCGTCTCGCCATCGACGTAGAATGTCCGATGCCCTCGGCATTGATGATAATATGATGGGTTTTGCCGCGCTTCCGGTTGTTGATAATATTATTGATGATATTCTGCTCATTATAATCGTATTTTTCCGGAAGCAGGATATCCTCCGCACCGTTTGCGATGCCGCACCACAGCGCAATATACCCCGCATTTCTTCCCATAACCTCAATAATGCTGCAACGTTCATGGGAGGATGACGTATCACGCACCTTATCAATCGCGCTCATCGCCGTATTGATCGCGGTATCAAAGCCGATCGTATAATCCGTGCAGGCAATATCCAGGTCGATCGTTCCGGGGATTCCCACTGTATTGATCCCATGGCGCGATAGCTCCTGCGCCCCGCGGTATGATCCGTCTCCGCCGATTACAACAAGCCCGTCAATCCCATGCTTCCGGCATATCTCCGCGCCCTTTTCCTGTCCTTCCTCCGTCCGAAATTCCGAGCAGCGCGCCGTTCCTAAGATCGTTCCGCCCCGCTGGATAATATCCGACACGGAATGCCGGTCCATATCAACAATCTCTTCGTTTAACAGCCCTTGATAACCCTTTTTGACACCCTTAACCGCAACGCCGTTCGCGATTGCTTTCCTGACAACGGAACGAATCGCCGCATTCATCCCGGGCGCATCCCCGCCGCTTGTCAATACACCGATTGTTTTGATCTGATTCGCCATCGTTCCACCATGCCCTTTCCGACATCCGTTTTTTTACTATCCGAAGCCATTCTAATCCATTTTGGGAATTTTTTCAATATTTCCAGCTCCAAAAAGAACTTAATCGAAAAATCTGCAGCTACGCAAGCCCTTTTTTTGCGTTCTGACGATAAGCAAGCTTCACATTTTCCTCCCCGAACGCATCTGAAAGGCGTTTCAAAAAATCCGCATCGGCGCAAATGTTCCAATTAGCGTCCAGCTCCTTTTTCGCGCGGATATCTTCTATATAAATAACAACGCTGTCCTTTCCCTCCTGTTCCCACAAAAGCGTCTTTAATTTTTCCTCAGAAGTCTGATAAGCCTCCTTTGTCGGAAACTTAATCCAGACGCTGCGCGGAATGTCCTCAAAAAACTGAATGCGTTCGCAGATCAGTTTGGCGTCCTTATCCTCTTCGGCAGATACCCGGCCTGTAATAAATACTTTTGCATCCTCGATCAGCTTTGCGCTGTTTACCTCATAATCACGCGGAAAAACGACAACTTCTATCGTGCCGACCAGATCCTCAAGCGTAAGAAACGCCATGACCTTATCATTCTTCGTATATTTTATTTTTTTATCCATTATCAGACCGCCGACCGTCACCTTACGTCCGTCCCCAAGCAGCGCATATCCGGTTTCCTCATCCAGATAAAAATCCGACGTTTTGGCAGAAATGTAATGTTCCCACAAAGCCTGATACTGCTCCAGGGGATGACCGCTGACATAGACGCCGAGCACTTCTTTCTCAAATGCAAGCAGCATATCCTGCCCGTACTCTCCTACATCGGGAAGCGTGACCTCAAAGGCCTCCCTGCTTTCCTCGCCGACCAGATCAAACAGGGACATCTGCCCCGCCATATGATTCTTTTTGTCCTGGTGCAGCGAATCCAGAATCTGCACGTACACGCACATAAACTGCTTGCGCGTGCCCCCTAAGCCGTCGAACGCCCCCGCTTTAATAAAATTCTCAATTGCACGTTTGTTGATCTCACAGCCCGCGTCGGTCATTCTCGTCAAAAAATCTTTGATGCTCTGAAATCTTCCTCCGTGGTCCCGCTCCTTCACAACCGCCTCTATAATCGGTCTGCCGACGCTTTTAATCGCTGTCAGCGCATAGCGTATCTTTCCGTCAGAAACAGAGAAGCCGCCGCTTCCCTCGTTGATATCAGGCGGCAGGATCTCAATTCCCATGCTGCGCGACACCAGAATATATTCGCATGCCTTCCCCGGATTGTCGATGACTGAGGTTAAAAGCGCCGCCATAAACTCCACCGGATAATAATGCTTTAAGTATGCGGTCTGATAAGAAACCACAGCATAACATGCCGCATGGGATTTATTAAACGCATACTTCGCAAAATCCATCATCGTATCATAAATATGGCTTGCAACTTCGGGCGCAATGCCCTTTGCCTGACAGCCCGGCACGCCTTCCTCTTTGTTGCCGTATATAAAATTTTTTCGCTCCTCCTCCATGACATACTGCTTCTTTTTGCTCATCGCGCGGCGCACCAGATCGCTGCGCCCAAGCGTATAACCTCCAAGGTCGCGCACGATCTGCATGACCTGCTCCTGATATACGATACAGCCGTAAGTCGCCTCCAGAATCGGCTTTAACTGCGGGCATTCGTATGTGATCTCTTTCTCGTGGTCTTTTCCGTAAATATACTTCGGAATAAAATCCATCGGTCCCGGACGGTATAGCGAGATGCCCGCGATGATATCCTCCAGACTGCGCGGCTTTAACTCCTTCATGAAACTTTTCATGCCGCCGCTCTCTATCTGAAAAATCCCATCCGTCCGGCCTGTCCCAATCTCATCAAATACAGCCTGATCCCCATAATCAATCTCATTCATGGAAAGCCGGATGCCGCGCGTCTGCTCTACATTGCGCACGGCGTCCTGAATAACAGTCAGCGTCCGCAGCCCCAAAAAGTCCATTTTGAGCAGGCCGAGCTGCTCAATGGTCGTCATCGTAAACTGCGTCGTGATTTCTCCCTCCGCACCTCTTGAAAGCGGCACAAATTCTTCCGCCGGCCTCTGGCAGATCACAACGCCTGCCGCATGGATGGACGTATGACGCGGCAGCCCCTCCAGACGCTTCGCCATGTCGATCAGTTCATGCACCTGTTCGTCGTTCTCATAAAGCGTGCGCAGTTCCACGTTTACTTCAAGCGCCCTTGCCAGCGTAATATTCAGCTCATACGGCACCATCTTGGCTATATTATCCACAAACGCATAGGGCAGGTCCATCACGCGCCCAACGTCGCGGATGACTCCCTTTGCCGCGAGCGTTCCAAACGTCACGATCTGAACGACTTTATCCGCGCCATACTTTTCCGTTACATAATCAATGACCTCCTGACGGCGCTCATAGCAGAAATCAACGTCAATATCCGGCATGGACACACGCTCCGGATTCAGAAAGCGTTCGAATAACAGTTGGTATTTAATCGGGTCAATATCCGTAATGTGCAAACAATACGACACAATCGAACCCGCTGCGGAGCCGCGCCCCGGTCCGACTGCAATCCCATGCTCCCTCGCATAATTGATATAATCCCATACGATCAGGAAATAATCGACATACCCCATATTCCGGATGACATCCAGCTCATAGGACAGCCGCTCCTGAAGCTCACTTCCACCCTGCGGATAACGCTCCTCCATGCCCTTCCGGCAAAGTTCGTTCAAATAGCTCCACGAATCATATCCCTCCGGCACATCATAATGCGGCAGCTTCGTCACGCCGAACTCAATCGTTACCTCGCACCGGTCCGCAATGCGCTGCGTGTTTTCCAACGCTTCGAGCGCATAAGGGAACACCATTTTCATTTCGTCCTCGCTCTTGACGTAATACTGCCCGCCCTCGTAGCGCATACGGTCTTCATCCGCAAGCTTCTTGCCTGTCTGTAAACAAAGCAGGATGTCATGCGGCTTCACATCGTCCGCATACGTATAATGTACATCGTTTGTCGCCACAAGCGGAATGTCAAGCTCCTTTGACATTGCCATCAGCGCCATGTTGACGGTCTGCTGCGTCGGGATCCCGTGATCCTGAAGCTCCAGGAAATAATTCCCCTTGCCAAAGACAGCCTCGTAACGCCGCGCTGTCTTTTTTGCCTCCTCAATCAGCCCCTTCGCGATATTGCGCTGCACCTCTCCTGCGAGACAGGCGGAAAGCGCAATAATCCCCTCATGAAACTCTTCAAGCAGCTCCATGTCCACACGGGGCTTATAGTAATATCCTTCCGTAAAGCCGCGTGACACGATCTTCATCAGATTTGAATAACCCGTGTTATTTTCTGCGAGCAGTACCAAATGATAATACCTGTCGTCGGAAACATGCGTCTCTTTCTCGAATCGGGTCCCCGGAGCCACATATACCTCACAGCCCAGAATTGGCTTAATACCCGCCTCCATTGCCGCACGGTAAAAGTCAATCACGCCGTACATGACGCCATGGTCCGTGATCGCCGCCGCATTCATGCCAAGCTCCTTCACGCGTTTGACATATTCTTTAATTTTATTGGAACCGTCTAAAAGACTGTATTCAGTATGGACATGCAGATGTGCGAACGACATGTACGCCTCCTTTGTATCTGTAAACCAGCAGCAATTTTCCCGATACTGCCGCATCATCCTATTACAGCCCAGTATACCATATTTTAGTGCAGAAAAAAAGACTTCCGCTGATGCGAAAGTCTTTCCTCTTCTATCTCCTCTTCTATCTGTTATGCCTTAAGATACTTCTTTAACTCGTCCACCTTGTCCAGACGCTCCCAAGGCAGGTCTAAGTCATTGCGTCCGAAATGCCCGTATGCCGCGGTCTGCCTATAGATCGGTCTGCGCAGGTCGAGCATCTTGATGATGCCGGCAGGTCTTAAATCAAACTCCTTCCGGATCATATCAACCAGCTTCTCCCTGCCGAGTTTTCCCGTGCCGAATGTATCAACCGCAACGGAGGTCGGTTCTGCGACACCGATCGCATAGGACAGCTGAATCTCACACTTATCGGCGAGGCCTGCCGCTACAATATTCTTGGCAACATAACGCGCCGCATATGCCGCGGAACGGTCTACCTTCGTGCAGTCCTTGCCGGAGAATGCGCCGCCGCCATGCCGTGCATAGCCGCCGTATGTGTCAACGATGATCTTTCGCCCGGTCAGTCCTGCATCACCGTGTGGTCCGCCGATCACAAAGCGTCCGGTCGGATTGATAAAATATTTGGTGTTCTCATCCACCAGCTCCTTAGGCAGCACCGGCTCAAACACATACTTTTTAATATCTTCGTGAATCTGCTCCTGCGACACTTCTTCATCATGCTGTGTCGATAAAACAACAGCCTCTAAACGGACAGGCTTGTTGTTTTCGTCATATTCTACGGAAACCTGACTCTTGCCGTCCGGCCTTAAATAAGAAAGCGTTCCGTCCTTTCTGACCTTGGCAAGCTGCAATGCCAGCTTATGCGCAAGAGAGATCGGATACGGCATATACTCCTCTGTCTCATTAGTCGCATAACCAAACATCATGCCCTGATCGCCGGCTCCGGTTGCTGCAAGCTGCTCGTTGGTCATTTTCGATTCTCTTACTTCCAGCGCTGTATCAACACCCATCGCAATATCGGGGGACTGTTTATCCAGTGCGACCATGACCGCGCAGGTATTACCGTCAAATCCCGTTTTCGCATCATTATAACCGATCTCATTCACAGTTTTCCTGACAATGGCCGGAATATCCAGATTTGCCTTTGTCGTAATCTCGCCCGTTACCAGTACAAAGCCTGTGCACGCTGCAGTCTCGCAGGCAACGCGGCTCATCGGGTCCTGCTCCATGCAGGCGTCTAAAATAGCATCGGATACCGCATCGCAGACTTTGTCAGGATGTCCCTCAGTAACCGATTCGGATGTAAATAAGTGTTTTTCCATACTTGGTTCCTCCTTTTTTGATCTGTATCAATGATATCAAAATAAAAAAAGAAGTCCGCTTGATAAGCGGACCTGACAAAACAGATAATCAAATCCTCTTATTGTTCGATCGACCGCATATCATATTCATTCCATGATATGTAATCAACAATATTCGCTCAGGCTGGCACCTTCCTGTTACGGGGTTGCCGTGGCTTCATAGATCCTATGTATCTCCACCACTCTGAATAAGAGAATATCCCTCAAAAAAACGGGCGCAATATGAAGTTTTCTTATCTGCTAATAACATACCTCAAACATCCACCTATGTCAATGGATTTGATTGACAATAACGTAAAAAAATTTTATAATTTTATTAGCAGCATTGTTCAATTTTAACAAGGGAGGATTCGCTATGAAACGACTAAGCACGCACGAATTGGTTCCGGGCATGGTCACGGCAGAGGACGTCTATAGCTACAGTGACCAGTTGATTCTTCCCAAGGGCCTTACCCTAACGGATAAAACGATCACTAAACTTGAATTTTATTCCATTCTATCCATCCGCATCGAGGATGAGATCAATGAGGCTATGGAGAGCCAGACTCCCAGTGCCTCCGTCTCGGAGCATGTCCAGAACAGCCCCGAGTTTCAGGCGTTCAAACATTACTTTGACGAATCGCTGATCGGATTTAAGAGCAGCCTTAACGATATTGTGGAAAACAATGCGCCGATCGATACGGACGCAATGCTTGAACAGGCGCTGTCATTGATGGAAACCAAAAAGGCTTCCTTTAATGTCTTTACCATGCTGCAAAGTATGCGTTCCTATGACGATCTGACCTATGCGCATTCCATGAATGTTGCGCTGATCTGCAATATTTTTGCGCGGTGGCTCCACTTCCCGCAGGATGAGATTGAGCTTGCAACACTCTGCGGCATGCTGCACGATATCGGCAAACTCGTCATTCCCGATCAGATCATCAAAAAGCCCGCCAAGCTGACGGAAGAGGAGTTTTCCATTATCAAAACGCACCCCTATGAAGGCTACAAGATTCTGCGCGCACAAAGCGTAAACGATCATGTGTGCAATGCAGCGCTGATGCATCACGAACGCTGCGACGGTACCGGATATCCGCTCGGGCTTGTTGGCAACAAAATTGACAAATATGCGAAGATCGTCTCAATTGCCGACGTCTATGACGCCATGACAAGCGCACGTATTTACCGCGGTCCGCTCTGTCCGTTTGAAGTCATCGACATTCTTGTTTCCGAGGGTCTTCAAAAATACGATCCCGGATACTATATGACGTTTATGAATAATGTCGTAACAACCTATCTGCTCAACCGCGTCCGCTTAAGCGATGGCAGAGAGGGGGAAGTCGTCTTTATCAATCCGAATAATCCTGCACGTCCCACTGTACAGGTGGGCGGAACGTTCATTGATCTCTCCAAGGAGGCGGCGTTATCCATTGTGGAGATTGTATAAGAAAAGAGAAAAACCGCCCCTGTAAGGAGCGGTTTTTCTCTTTTCTTTTATCCTCTTCTGATTCAATCAGCTTACTTTCAATTGAAACTTCTTTAGCTGCGTCTCGTCAGATATGCGTTCAATCTGCGCGCCAAGCGACTGAAGCTTATATTCTAAATCCTCATAACCGCGTTCAATGTATTTAATCTCATCAATTGTCGAAAAACCATCCGCCGCAAGAGCAGCAATGACAAGCGCTGCGCCGGCGCGAAGGTCAGGAACCGTCATTCCTGCGCCAAGGTACTTCGGAACCCCGTCAATGATCGCCGTCGTGCCTTCCACCTTAATCTCGGCTCCCATTTTGGTCAGCTCATCGACATATTTGAAACGATTTTCAAAAATACTCTCCGATACAATACTCATTCCATTCGCAAGCCCTAATACTGCCACAATCTGAGGCTGCATGTCAGTTGGAAATCCGGGATATGGAAGTGTCTTAACCTGTGTATTATGCAGGCGCTTTGCCGCAACAACCCTGACGGCATCATCCGACTCCTCGACCTCACAGCCAATCTCGATCAGCTTTGCCGTGATGGATTCTAAATGCTTCGGGATAACATTTTTAACCGTTACATCACCCTTTGTGGCGGCGGCTGCCATCATAAAAGTTCCCGCTTCAATCTGATCCGGAATAATCATATATTCCGTTTTGTGGAGCTTTGCAACCCCTTTAATCCTTATGACATCCGTTCCTGCGCCCTTAATATTAGCACCCATGGAATTCAGGAAGTTCGCCAGATCGACAACATGCGGCTCCTTGGCTGCATTCTCGATGATCGTCTTTCCCTCCGCCATACTTGCCGCCATCATGACATTGATCGTCGCTCCGACCGAAACCTTATCCATAAAAATGTGATTTCCTGTCAAATGCTTTGCCTCTGCAACAATCGCGCCGTGGACGATGCGCACATCGGCGCCCAGCGCCTTAAATCCCTTAATATGCTGGTCAATCGCACGGATGCCGATATTGCATCCGCCCGGAAGCGGAACTTCCGCATGCTTGTATTTTCCAAGAAGTGCGCCGATCAGATAATAGGAAGCACGAATCCGCTTCATAAACTCATCTTCAATGACCAGATTATGAATCTGAGCTCCGTTAATCTTGACAGAATGTCTGTCAGTCTTGGTAATAACGGCTCCAATACTCGACATCGCCTGCATCAGTACATTGGTATCCCGGACGTCCGGTACATTCTCTATCAAGACCGTCTCGTCCGTCATAATGGCGGCCGCCAAAATCGCAAGCGCTGCATTCTTTGCCCCTCCGATCTCGACTTCACCCACAAGGGGCGTGCCTCCTTTAATTGCGTATTGATCCATAACGCACCTCATCTATCTCTAATCTATGCATATCATTATTATATGCAGGAAAGCATAAATCCTGCACCCTATCTTGCGGTTTGATCTGCATTTTGCATATAAAACCACCAAATCCGCCGATCACCTATGCGCCTATTATAGCGCAGATGGCTCTTCGTGTAAATCAGAACTTTTGAACAAAGTCTAAACGTCAAACAGCATATCATTTCACCAAATTGTGCACAACGATAAAGAATCCGCAGAGCGGATTCTTTATCGTTGTAAAAATTCCTATCAGTCAGCGAATACAGCCGTGCACGTCCCTGTCAGACGCTGCTTCGTCTATCACCACACAATTTTAATCCAGATATGAAAGCGGATTGACCTGTGTTCCTCCTATCAGCATCTCAAAATGCAGATGCGGCCCGGTACTCCGCCCGGTATTGCCCGAGTAAGCAATTGCCTGTCCCTGCACCACATACTGTCCGGGGCTGACAAGCACCCGGCTGCAGTGCCCATATCTCGTCTGTCTGCCATCGGGGTGGTTAATATACACCACATATCCATATCCGCTCGCCCATCCGGCCCTTGCAACGGTTCCCGACGAGGATGCCATAACCGTTGTTCCGATCGGTACTGCCCAGTCAACGCCTTTATGATTTGTAGAAGCCCCCTTCGTGGGTGCGGTCCTGCTGCCAAATCCGGAGGTAAGACGTCCTCCGTATATCGGCTTAATATAGGAAGGCGGAATAATTGTTCCACGCTCGACGATCTTTGCCACCGCCTCGATCGTGACCTCTTCCATGAGGATTTCCCGTCCCTGTTCCTCCGTATTCTTATAGCTGATATTCGCTACCACCTTGCGGTGGCCCTGAGACGGCTCCTGCAGCGTCACCTGCTGGGTCGTATACCAGCTGTCGTTATCAATGTAAATAATATCCGCATCATAATCTTCTTCATAATAGCTCTGCTCGCTCCAAAGAACGGACAATGCAGGCTCAGGAACGGTAATAACCAGCTCATCATCGATATGAAGGATCGAATTTTGATCCCGCAGCTTGTCCGGATTCATGGCGATCAGCTCTTCCATCGGCAGATCAAACATCATAGAAATTTCCGAAAGCGTATCGCCCGGCTGAATCGTATAAAGCTGCTGCACATCCTGATTTTCCGTAATCAATGCGATCGCCGTATCAACATCAGTCAGTTCATCCTGCGGCAGATATGCCTCTACCACCTCAATATCCTCGCTGTATTCCATATCGGAGATACCGAGGTCAAAGTCCGAAAAGTCCTGCGCTTCCTGCTCCTGTTCCTGGTTCATCGCTTCCTCAAAAAAGGTTTCCACCCCGGCATCGGTCAGAATTTCTTCCGGTTCTTCTTCCTCTGCGGCTTCCTCTTCCTTTTTTATATTCGTGATGACCGGCGTCAGCACGTTCAGCTCCCGGTTGGGGTCCAGCGCAAGCGACAGTTCATACTCCCCCTCCGGATCATATTTGCGCAGCGCAGTATCCAAAAGCTGATGGACTTCTTCCGTACTTGCCAGATTTACGGTCGTCTCGTTTACCTTTACGGTATAAGAGCGCTGCATGGTTTCCTGTCTCGTCTCTTTTAATGCGTCATAAATCCGCGCGCGGACCGTCCCCTCATCATCAACCCGGCCAAAGAAAACCTCCTGCCCGACAATCTCCACATCCGTATCCATAAAAACAAGTTCTGGTGAAGATATGGCAATCGAACGGCGCGCTTCTCTGATGAAACGGTCAACCTTTTCCTCGGAGTCCACTGTTCCAACCTGCTCGCCATTCACAGTTACGGTAAAAAAGTTATTCCCCGTGCTCTGCAATTTGGTATAATAAGGTAAGAAAAACGCATATAGGGCAAGCGCAAACCAGATTGTCTTCATATAAGTGACGCGCAGCCTTTTATAATATTTTGTAAGCAGTCTCATCATCGTTTCCACGGATAACGTCTGCATAAAAACAGCGCAGCCTTTACCCTCATCGGTGTCATTTTGTAACATTTTCGTAACAAATACATTCTAGCAATATTTTGAACGCTTGTAAAGTAAAATACGGTGCAAAGAAAAAAGATTGTAAAATCATAATCCAATTTCTAAACTGCTCCGAAAGGAGAAGCTGCAGCATGGAGGCCAAGCATGGATAAACTGTTTTTTCATATTGACGTCAACTCCGCATTTTTAAGCTGGACTTCGGTCGAAAACCTGAAAACCGGAAAAGGTATCGATCTGCGCACAGTTCCATCCATTATCGGCGGAGATTCCTCCAAACGCCACGGCATTGTGCTCGCGAAATCCATCCCCGCAAAAAAATACCATATTGAGACGGCGGAGCCGATCGGCAGCGCCCTGAAAAAATGTCCCTCCCTCATCATCGCGCCGCCTGACCACGCAATGTATCAGCGCTATTCCCAAGCATTAATGGAACATCTCGCCTCGTTCTGCCCCGACTTAGAGCAGGTCAGCATTGACGAATGTTATATGGACTACACGCCTATCGCTTCACACTATGACTCGCCGGCCGCCGCTGCTGCGCTCATCAAAGATTCTGTTTACGAAAAGCTCGGCTTCACGGTCAATGTCGGAATTTCCGACCGTAAGGTACTCGCAAAAATGGCATCCGATTTCCGCAAGCCGAATCTTGTCCATACGCTTTTTTGCAGCGAGCTCCGGACGAAATTATGGCCGCTCCCGATATCCCGCCTTTTTCTGTGCGGGCGTTCCAGCGTGGAAACGCTTTCAAAGCTTGGCATCGTCACGATCGGCGACCTCGCTTTATCTAATCCCGCCATCGTGACTGCGCACTTAAAAAGCCACGGTCAGACACTTTGGAATTATGCAAACGGCATAGACGATTCCGAAGTCGTTACACAGGAAACCGAGGCAAAAGGAATCGGCAATTCTACAACGCTCTCAGCCGATGTGACGGACCTGCCCGCTGCGCGTCTCGTTTTACTGTCACTCTCCGAATCGGTAGCCGCAAGGCTGCGCGAGGCTAAAAAGCGCACGCTCTGCGTGACTGTCGAGATTAAATATGCCTCTTTTACGTCGGTATCGCACCAGACCATCCTCCATGCGCCGACCGACAGCACGGATTCCATCTATGAAACCGCCTGCCGGCTCTTTGACGAACTTTGGAACAATGAGCCCGTGCGCCTGCTTGGTATCCGCGCCACTAAATTGTGCGCTGCAGACGAACCCGTCCAGCTCAGCCTGTTTGATCTGCCCGCCGGGTCCGGACAGTCATGCCCTGACAGCGAAAAACGCCAAAAACTCGACAAAGCTCTTGATTCCATCCGCAGCCGCTACGGAAACGACTCCATTGTGCGCGGTTCCCTTTATCAGCCGAAAAAAAAGAGTTCCGCTGACACGTAACTCTTTCCCCCGCTTTCTATTGTTCTCTCACAAACAGTTCCTTACTCCTGCGCGAACAACCCTCTTTCGTCGTGCGTAAAACTTGTCTTCCGGTAGTTTCCCGCCCCGTATCAGCGCTTCTTTTTCACGCTGAAACCGAATTTCCCAACCGCCGCCCCAAGTTCGTAATAGGTGCCGTGCGAATAAATAACCGGCTCCGCCCGATCCAGATGAAACGTATTGTTTTCATCCATATAAGCCTCGTCCACAAGCACCGCCTCTACGGTACCAATGAACATATCATGCGTACCAAGTGCAAGCTTTTTTGTCACTCTGCATTCAATATTAACCGGGCTTTCCTTAACATAGGGCGCACGCACTTTTGTCCCTTTTACAGGTGTTAACCCCGCGCGCTCCCACTTATTTTCATCTCTTCCGCTCCTCACGCCGCAGTAATCCGCGGCGCGCGCCAGCCGCTTCGTCGTCAGATTGACGACAAATTCTCCTGTCTCCTCCAACATATGGTAAGAATAACGCTCAGGGCGCACGGAAACCGATACCATCGGCGGATCGGAGCAGACTGTTCCCACCCAGCTTGCCGTAAACAGATTCGGCACCCCCTCCTTATCCGCCACGCTGATCAGCACAGCAGGAATTGGATAGAGCATATTTCCCGGCTTCCATATTTGTTTTCCCACAAGCTATGCCGCCCCTTTCTCTTCCCGCTAAAACTTCGGCAGAACGTCAAATATCCACGCTGCCCAAATTCCGATATTAGCAAGCGATGCAATCAATGTCAGGATAACAAGCGCCTTTAAGCCCGACACTTTCTTTTCCGTTTGGGCAAGCTGTCCCTTATACTCTGCCAGAGAGGCCGCAGCCGCCTCGGCAAGTTTTTTATTTTCATCCGCGACCGCCGCCTGTACATTGCGGTAAACTTTCACATTTTCTTTATGTACATGATCGGTCAGTTCTTCCTTGGCAGCGTTCAGCTTCGCTTCAAATCCCTCCGGAGCATTGTCCACGGAAAGCCGCTCTGCAATTTCATCCAGAGTCGGACGGCTCTCCACCTTCTGCGCTACTTCCTCAATTGCCGCACGGTAATCGAGTTTCGAAGCAATTTCGTCCGCCGTCGGCTGCTGCCCAAGTCTTGCTGCAATCTCGTCCAGTGTCGGCTGCTGCCTAAGCCTTACCGTAATTTCATCCAACCGCTCGCCATAATCAAACTTCTCCAAAAGCTCCGCCGATAAAGACTGCGTTTCAAGCTTTGCTGCGATCCCATCAAGAGCAGGGCGCAGATTCAGGCGGTTTTCCAATGCATCGAGCCGCTCCATCGTCTCAAGCTTCGCCATCGTAATCTGCTTTGTCTGTGTCGCAAGCTTCTGTGACAATTCTTCAAGCTGCTCCATGCTGACGCCCGTTACCTGCGGCTCCCCCTCGCCTCTGACAGACTCCTGAAGTCTCTCCGCATCCGGCGCATTCTTAATCCGTGCATTCTCGGCATCGATCATCGCCTGTAGATTGTCTGCAAGCTCCAGATTTTTCAAATTAAGCTTGCGGATTTCCTGCAGTCTTAAGTCATACTCGGCAACCTGCATGCGCAGGCGCTCTAATTCCTTTTCTTCCGCCGCCTCATTCGCTTTGATCATATCCTGCGCCGTAAATTTCTGTGCAATTTTATCCGTAAAACTATCCATGTTTTTCACCCATACCCTTTCTTCCTGTGTTCCTATTACCCCCGCATACCACTGCCAAAAATGAATGTCTGCTTTGCGGTCTGCCTGAAAACCTCGCAAAGCCGCGCTCACGCGCTTCCTGTCCGGTTCCCGCCGAACCTTTGCTCGATAACGGCGCTGCACCTATTATATCATGAATCGTAGATTCATGATCGACATTCGCCGCTCGCCGAATGAGCAAGCTCATTCTTCTCGCTAACGCTCATTATATCATACACATTGTATTCTCTCAAGTTCTTTCGTGCTTTGTGCAATCTGCACTATGATTTTTTTATTTTCTTTTTCATTTTATAAACATTAACCAATCATTCACGATTCGTTCACGGTTTGTTCATAATCTGACGCTATACTTATAATCAATAAAACAAATCATTTCCGTTGTGATTTTCATTATTTTTTTCATAATAAGCCGGGGTGCCGAAAGGTGCTCCGGCACTCCTCATTTTATGGCATTTTATGGGAAACATTTTACGAAAAAAAGAAAGAGTTCCGCCAGTTGAACGAACCTCCCTTCGTCAGGCTTTGGGTCTGACGAAGGGAAGCGCTTCAAAAGTGAAACTCTTCTTGATCTCATTTTTCAGAAAAAAATCGGTCCGGCAAATCAAAAGCCCATTAACGGACCCCGTTAATCCTGCTCTTCGATTCTGCGCACTTCTTCATTGAGCGAAAGCATCTTTGCATCCAGCTCAGATACCATCCGCGCGCACTCCATCAGCTCACGCTCAATATTTTCAGGCGCTTCTCCCTCAAATTTATAGTGAATCTTGTGCTCAAGACTCGCCCAAAAATCCATGGCAACCGTCCGGATCTGAATCTCTACTTTCGTATCGACAATCCGGTCCGAAAGGAAGATCGGCACCGTAACAAGCATATGATACGACTGGTAGCCATTCGGTTTCGGATTCGTAAAATAATCTTTGATCGATATGACTTTAATATCACTCTGCCGCTCAATCATTGCCGCGATCCGGTGTATATCCGACGTGAAAGAGCAGATCACGCGGATACCCGCAATATCATTCACATGTTCGATCATATTTTCGATGGTAGAATCATATCCGTTGCGCTTTAATTTCTTAACGATGCTCTCTGACGTCTTGATCCTTGATTTGATGTGTTCAATCGGATTATATTTATGTACATGCTGAAACTCATCGTTCAAAATCTCAAGCTTCGTTCCGATTTCTTTTAACGCTGACTGATAGACAAGCTGCACCTCTTTCCACTTATCTACCTCGCTGTTTGCACTTGGCCAAAATTCCATTCTATCTCCCCCAATCCAAGCATGCACTTAAGCTGTCATTTTTGTCTTCCCTCTGATAAACCCTGCCCACTCGTTTTGATATATTGTCTAATGACATTATACCATAATGAATAAAAAATGTATATTTTTCACAAATATTTAATGTATTATTTACAAATACTACATGTTATCGCTATACTCTATACTTATCAGACGTCTCTAAGGAAGCGCTGATTAAAATTATCGCTTCCTTAATACAAAGTAAAGTTGAAAGGAAACGATCATGTTCCGTTTATGGGCAAAAATTTGGAAAGAAAATCATTTGCTGCGCGATACTGTAATTGTCGATGACCGTGAAGATACACGGACCCATAAAGTGTTCCGCGCGCTTGACGAAGTCTGCCTGCGCTTTGATCTCGGTAAGCCGATCTGGCTTGACAGCAATATCCGCGAGTTTCAGCGCCATGCCAAAACCCGCTTCGGACAAGACAGTTTCATTGAACAGATTCCGTTCGACTATCTGGAATTTCAGATCATCGAAGAGGACTGATCTGATTCTATCACATTTTGGTTCTATCACATTCTGTTTCTATCAAAATATGATCACCACCGAACAATAGGATGCTTCTGTCTCTTTACACCCGGCCGGCTCGTTCACGCACTTCCGCCTGTTAACATCCGTTCCGCACAATTCTAATTATATGCATGAACTGGAAAAAAATTCCTGCCGCAGATAGAAAAATCTGCGTTTTTCTTTGCTCAAAAAAGATTTCCCTATTCAGCATATTTTTTCTTTGATTCATATTGACACATTCTTCTATGTGGTGTAATATTCTTTTCACATCATATAGTTTTTATTACTATGTATAATGTTTCCAAAAACTCTTATACTAAGAAAAATACATGAAAAAAGGAATGGTGATTTTATGACAATTACAATTCGTGAACCCGGGAGCGCAATCACCCATCTGATCGCAATGATTCTCGCATCAGCAGCGGCGGCGCCGCTGCTGATTAAGGCAAGCTTGTCAGCAGATTCACGGCATCTCGCCGCAATGACCGTTTTCATCCTCAGCATGGTGCTGCTCTATGGTGCAAGCACGCTTTATCACTCAGTCAA
Source organism: Lachnospiraceae bacterium UBA7050 (assembly GCA_002493905.1). Classification (GTDB taxonomy): domain Bacteria; phylum Bacillota; class Clostridia; order Lachnospirales; family Lachnospiraceae; genus DLAJ01. Next base: position 43,435 of record DLAJ01000008.1, read on the forward strand.
TGTAGAAGGTCGCCTTCTGCGCATATTCCGCAAACTCGATCATATGATGATCTTTGTATTGATCGCCGGTTCTTATACGCCCGTCTGCCTGATCGTGTTAGGCGGACAGCTCGGCTACACGCTGCTTGCAGTCGTATGGGGAATTGCCCTTGCCGGCATGATCGTCAAGGCATGCTGGATCACCTGTCCGAAATGGTTTTCTTCCATTCTCTACATTTCAATGGGATGGGTGTGTCTCTTTGTATTCGGCCGGCTCATTCACACGCTTCCGCTCGCCGCATTTTTATGGCTGCTTGCAGGCGGTCTGATCTATACAGCAGGCGGCATCATTTACGCGATGAAGCTTTCCGTGTTTAATGCAAAGCACGCTTATTTCGGTTCGCATGAAGTATTCCATCTGTTTGTGATGGCGGGCAGCATCTGCCATTTCATATTTATGTATGGGTATGTGGCATAAAAAAAGACTTTCGCATCAGCGAAAGTCTTTCGAAGAAATGCCTTTGGCATTTCTTCAGGGATTGTGAAGTTTTCAATCCTCATATCCGTTCGGGTTATTGCTCTGCCATCTCCAGGAATCCTCACACATTTCCCGGATGCCGTACTGTGCGGTCCAGCCCAGCTCTTTCTTCGCAAGCGACGCATCTGCGTAACAGGTCGCAATATCTCCCGCGCGCCTTTCCTTGATCACATAAGGAATCTTCACTCCGTTTGCTTCTTCAAAATTCTTCACAATATCCAGCACGCTGTAACCCGTACCCGTACCAAGGTTATAAACCTTTAAGCCCGCCTTCTCCTCAATCTTCTTTAATGCCTTGACATGCCCTGCTGCCAGATCGACCACATGAATATAATCCCTGACACCGGTTCCGTCCGGCGTATCATAATCGTTTCCAAATACGCCAAGCTGCGGCAGCTTCCCGACTGCGACCTGCGTGATATAAGGCATCAGGTTATTCGGAATACCGTTCGGATTCTCGCCGATCGTGCCGCTCTTATGCGCACCAATCGGATTGAAATAGCGGAGCAGGATAACGTTCCACTCAGGGTCTGCCTTCTGAATATCACTCAGAATCTGCTCTAACATCGACTTCGTCCAGCCATAGGGATTTGTGCATTCTCCTTTTGGGCATTGCTCCGTAATCGGGATCACCGCCGGATTGCCGTATACCGTTGCCGAGGAAGAAAAAATTATATTCTTGCAGCCGTGCTTCCGCATCACATCCACAAGCGTCAGCGTTCCTGCAATGTTATTGTTGTAGTATTCCCAAGGTTTCTGTACGGATTCGCCGACTGCTTTCAGACCGGCAAAATGAATGCAGCTGTCAATGGATTCTTTTGCAAAAATCTCCTCCAGCGCCGTACGGTCTAGAATATCCGCCTTATAAAAGGGAACCGCCTTACCCGTAATCTTTTCCACACGCTGTAGGGACTTCTCGCTCGAATTGCTCAGGTTATCGACTACGACTACATCATAACCCGCATTCTGAAGCTCCACAACCGTATGACTTCCAATATAGCCTGCACCGCCTGTTACTAAAACTGACATACCGCGTCCTCCTTATTCTTGTCAGGGGCACACTACCCGGCACATTTTTCAGTATGAAACTATTCCCACAGCTTCTCCGGATATACGCCCTCATCCTTCAGATTCTGTATGGACTCCACAACAAATGGTTTATCTTCCTTATAGGTGACGCCGAACCATTTATCCTTCGACGGCAGCACTTCCACGGTCGCCTTGCCTGCCTGAAGCAGTCTGTCTACTTCAATCGGCAGAAAACATTCGGCCTTAAGCGGATTCGCCGGGACTTCCTCGGCAAAAAACCTTTGAAGCGCAAGCTCCAGCTCGCCCAAAATACTAGGCATGAAGCCCCACATGTTCATCGAAACAAGCGTTTCCACCGGAATCGGTACATAGGTCGCCCCGTCATCCTCAGTATACGCCGCCCCGCCATGCATCTTCACGATTTTCGTTCGCTCCGCGATATTGACCAGATAGCCGTTCTGATCAGTAATGCAGCAGCCGCGCGCAACGGAGCCGTTGTCCGTTAACGTGTTGCCTAGCTCATAGCCCACCATCGCATAACGGTATTTTTCTCCGTCCTCATGCGTCGTCAGAAAATCATACAGCGTCTCAAATGCGCTCTGCCCGTAATAATCGTCCGAATTGATGACGGCAAACGGTCCGTCGAGCACATCCCTGCAGCATAAAATAGCATGCGCGGTTCCCCATGGCTTTATACGTCCCTCAGGAATGACAACGCCCGCGGGAACGTTATCAAGCTCCTGAAACACATATCCGACTTCAATATACCTGCTGACCGTATCGCCGATACAGGACCTGAATTCAGCTTCATTTTCCTTTTTAATGATGAAAATGACTTTCCGGAAACCTGCCCTGACCGCATCATAGATGGAAAAATCTATGATCTTATTCCCATGTTTGTCAATCGGATCAATCTGTTTTAATCCGCCGTACCTGCTGCCCATTCCCGCCGCAAGTATTACCAATGTTGGTTGTTCCATATTTCCCTCCTAGTTTAACGTAAATTTTCCGTTTCCTGCAATGCAATAATGTTACGATAATCTGTCAAAATGTTGTATGATATCAGCATCCCGCCATTTAGGCACAAATCCATTCAGGCCGCCGGTTCATGATCCCGGTTCCTGTAAATCTTTTCCCCGCCATTTTCTCAAGGAGCGCACGAGCGCGGCATAAATCCTGTCAAGTCCGACCGCCAGCGCATAAATGTAAGCCACGCTGCTCAAAAACAAGAACAGGGTATTGGAACCGCTCATTGTGATTCCCTGAAAATTCGGCAGATATTTATACAAAAATACATGGTGCAGCAGAAAGTACGCATAAGAATGCCTTCCGATCAAAACAATCAGCCTTTTTATCCGCTCGGACTTTATCCATTCCGCAGCCTCCATCACAATCAATACCAATGATACGGAAAGGGTAAAGATCACATGATAAGAATTGAAACGGAAACCTGTCTTTTCCACTGCATATACAACAACAAAAAGAACCGCTCCGGCCGCTGCCGCAATCCGCATGCCGATACGGACCGGCTTCCGGTCCCGCTTCTCACGCAGCATCTCTAACAGCATGCCGAGCACAAAATACATGCTGCACATAAGCGGATTCTTTTCCGGCACAAACGGAAACGGGTTATCATAGATCAGGACAATACTTCCCACAAAGAACACAGCAGGCAGAATCCATTTACATTTGCACATCACGTATCGGTACAGCGGGAATAAAAGATACATGATCACAATCGCGCCCAGAAACCATTCCCCGATCATATAAAAGGTCGGGATCGTCCCGTTAAAATAACCGTCCATTGCGATCACCGACAACAAAAAATTAATTTTCGGAGCGCCCGGTATGGACTTAACACGATAAAAAAAATCAAGGAACGCAAATACATACGCAAGCCAAAACAACGGATACAGCCCAAAAAATCTTTTTTTATAAAATTCTTTCAGCGAAAACGTATCCCGATAGCGGTAGATCAATGACGCTCCCGAAACCATAAAAAAACTCGACACTGCAATCGGCGCCCATACAATATGCACGATTCCCTGATACAGCTCCACATCCGCATTAATGCCAATCGCCTTCACCGCATAAGAAAAGTGATACGACGTTACCATCAGAAAACAGATAATGCGGATCAAGTCGAGATATAACACCCGTTGTTTTTTCATTTCCCGAACTCCTGTCCTTTCGCAGCCTGCGCAAAATGCCTCTCAGGCGCAATTCCTTCGAATAAGACAAGTATAACACATTTTTCGCACACTGTCACTTGGATGTGTTATAATTCAGATAGCTCCGGACATGCCGCCTGTATGATGACGGCTGCACCGGCAAAAACACAGATAACGGGGGAACATTCTTATGATCAAAGAAAATCTGGCACAGGTCCATGAACGTATCAATGCCGCATGCGCCCGCTGCGGCCGCACGCCCGATAAAATAACGCTCGTTTCGGTAAGCAAAACAAAGCCCTTTTCCATGATTGAAGAATGCATCGCTGCCGGAGAACATGTTTTCGGTGAAAACTATGTGCAGGAGCTGTGTGAAAAATATGCACAATGTCAGTCTGACAGCATTACATGGCATATGATCGGCCATCTGCAGCGCAACAAGGTCAAATATATCATAGACAAAGCTGCGCTCATTCATTCCGTCGATTCCCTGCGGCTTGCCGCGCAGATTGAATCGGAAGCGGCAAAAAGGGAACTGATCATGAACATTCTGCTTGAGGTCAATATCGCAGAGGAAGAGTCCAAATGGGGTTTTACCGCCGATGAAACAAAAGCAGCCGTCAGGCAGATTGCCACGGAATTCCCACACGTCCGCGTCCGCGGGCTCATGACCTCAGCCCCTTACACAGAAGACCCTGAAAGCAACCGCCCGCACTTCCGGCGCCTGCATGCTCTGTTCACAGATATACAGACCCATCCGCCAAAGGATGCATCGGGACAGCCGGTCTGCTTTGATACCCTTTCCATGGGAATGACAGGCGATTACGAGGTCGCCATTGAAGAGGGTGCGACGATGATCCGCGTCGGAACCGGCATTTTTGGCGAACGCAGCTATCTATGAGTATCAAGAGGTCTTTCTCTCATCGTTCTGCTGTTTCTGATACTCGACAAAAACATCCAGAATCTCTTTATACAGGCGGTTTCCCTTCTCCTGTTGAAAGCCTTTGACAAGCGCCACGTTTAGCTCGTGCTTATCCGGTGAACGCACGACATAATCATACAAAAGCTTATAGCTTCCACTCGCCAGCGCCTCTTCCTTGACCGCCTTGCGGATTTTCTTTCTCATGCATTCCGGCAGCTTCTGCGTCTCTGAGGTTCTGCGCGACCCAGACCGCTTATTTTCAGTAACCGTCTGCTTTCTTCCTGCGTCAGTCTGCTTACTTTCCGCTCCCGGCTGCTTCCTTCCCATGTCAGACTGCTTACTTTCCGCTCCCGGCTGCCTTCTTCCCGTGTCAGACTGCTTACTCCCGTCTTCCTGCCCGTCCTTGTCTGCACTCTGTGCGCCGTTTTCCGCGGCGGCCTTCGGGATTTCCTGCGTACTCTTTCCGGTTCCCGTTTTCTCGCGCGGCGTCGTCATCTGGGCCGCTGACTTCTGTAAAGATTCGCAGCGCGTGATCGTAATCTGCTTATCCGCCTTTTTCCAAAATTCAATACAGCTTTCGTATCCCTTATCCTTACTGATAATATAGTATACGCGTTCCTGCCCGCTTCCGATCAGATATCCAAGATAAGTCGCAAGCTGAAAATCCAAATAATTCTTCGCAACACGCTCCGTCTTTGAATATGTCACATCCGCCTTTGCTTTCGTCAGCTCCACATGTTTGTCAAACGCGATCGCGCCGGTCCTCGTTCCGTAAAACACGATGACTTTATCATTCACCGACAGTTCTTCTAAGCCGGTCAGTCCCGCCAGCCCTGTATTCTCCAGATCAACCAGATATGTCGCCATCGATCTCCCCCTTTCTCTCTTTCCGCATGTCTGCGGCATACAGACAAGCCTCACACTTTGTTTCCTGCGCCAGCTCCCTCTGCCGCGGTGCCCAGCCCTCCCTGCGCCTCACAGCGAGCATCCTCGCATCAGACAGCCTCAGGCTTCACAACGAAATTTCACTGCCGCATTTATAAACCCGTTTCAGCGTCCAATCCCGGCTGACAACAAGCAGGTCTGCTTTTTTTCCTGCTTCAATGCTTCCGCATTCATCATCCACACCAATCGCCGCCGCCGGATTTTTCGTTGCAGCGCGCACCGCCGCTTCCGGCGCGATTCCCATGCGGATTGCTGTAACCATACAGTCATATAGGTTCGTGACGCTTCCGGCAATCGTTCCGTCCGAAAGCCGCGCCGTGTTCCCGCACACGCGGACCGCCTGTCCACCAAGCTCATACATGCCGTCCGGCATTCCCGCCGCCATCATGCTGTCGCTGATCAGAATCACATGCTCCTCTCCAAACAGCCGGAATGCGGCACGGACCGCGCATGGGTCCACATGAACACCGTCGCTGATCAGCTCCACATCCGCGCAGCAGTCAAAAGCCGCCCCGATTACACCCGGCTCCCGATGCGTAAACGGCGGCATTGCATTATACAAATGCGTAACCTGACTCGCTCCGGACCGCATCGCTTCAACACATGTCCGGTAATCCGCCGTCGTATGCGCAACCGAAAAACGAATTCCATCTGCGCACTCTCTGATGCAGTCGATCGCCCCCTCCGTCTCGGGAGCAATTGCCGCGATCTTTGCAAGTCCTCCGGATTCAGCAATCAGACCGCGAAGCATCCCCGCATCCGCCCGCTTAAGATACGCACTGTTCTGTGCTCCTTTTTTCGCTTCCGATAAAAACGGACCTTCCAGATAAATTCCTTTTAAGCAGGCGCTTCCTTCCGCATATGCCGCTGCTGCCGCGCATATGTCGGAAAGCCTTTCTGCCGGAAGCGTCATTGTCGCAGGTGAAAATGTGGTAATTCCGTGCCGCAGTTCATACTGCTCAATGGCTGAGAACGCCTCGTTCGTTCCCTCGCAGAAATCGTGCCCGGCGCAGCCATGAAAATGAATATCCACAAGCCCCGGCAGAATTACCGCGCCCTGCACATCCTCCACCTCTTCGCCCTGCACATCGGTCACTTGTCCGCCTTGCACATCTGCCGCTTCTTCCGCCTGCAGGTGTGCCTCCTTTGTATATTCTCCCCTTGGCACAATTCTCTCTATGATGCCATTACGGAGCAGAAGGTCTCTGTCACAAAACCCCTGCTCCGCTAAATAGACTGATCCGTTTATGAGCCACATAAAATGTCGTTTCCTTTCCGCGGCATTTACCGGAGGACTTCCGCAAGCGTGTCAAGCACCTCGTCTCTGCTGAACGGCTTTACAATAAATTTGGATGCGCCCAGCTTGATCGCCTCGATCACTTTCTGCTGCTGCCCCGCCGCGGTGATCATGACAGCCTTAGCCGCCGGATCAATCTCTTTAATCTTACTCAATGCTTCTACACCGTCCATCACCGGCATGGTAATATCCAAAGAGATCATATCCGGATGATACTGCTGATAAACTTCCACGGCCTCCTCACCGTTTTCCGCCTCACATACTACAGTATAACCCGCTTTTTCGACCAGCACACGCAGCGCATGACGAATCAGCAGGGAATCATCAACAATGACAATCGTACCTTTACTATCCTCCGTCACCGCACTTCCCGCCTGCTTGCCCGCCTGCTTCTTATACGGCGTCTCCCCCGGAATCAGTTCCTCATTTACGGAAATAAAAAGCTCCAGTTCCTTCCCCTTCAGATAAATCGGCACAATATATCCTTTGCCTTTCATCTGCTGGTCTTCATAAGCAAACGGCGATTCCATATCAACATTGACGCCTTTCTCGCTTAAGCTGGATGCGAACAGACCGCTGCAGACATTCGCGAACTCGCCGATCACATCATAGGCAATATCCTTTTTGCGTGCCTGATCACCGGCATATCCCGTTGCAAGCGTATAAAGTCCGTCGCCATTCTCTTTTCCCACAAAAGCAAGCCAGACCTGATAGTCCCCGATCATCTTCTGCCCTGCCAGTGCATGATACTCATAATCCTCCACGCGGTGTATCCGGTCAATATAAAAATCCGTCGTGATAAACCGCGCAATGTTTCTAAGCACAAGCGCTGTCACATCCGTCACGAACGGCTTTGCCGCAAACGCAAATACCGGAACAATCGCATCGATATCATCTTTCTTCAGCGCCTTCATATCCTGGTCCGAAAAGCCCTTACGCTCCTGAAACTCCGACAGATACGCGTCAATCTCGGATACCGGAACACAGTCTTTCTCAACAAGTATCTGCAGAAATTTCATAAACGCATTTCCCTGCTGGTCCAAAATCTCCATCAGCTGCTTCATGGTCAGATAGCCTTTTTCCAATGCAATATCGCCAAAACGCTTATCCTGCTGCGCCTGCAGATGGTGTATTTCCTCTACCTGCGTATTCGTCAGATAACCCGCTGCCACAGCAATCGTTCCCAATTTCGCGCGGGCATCGGTCTGCTCCGCTAATACACTATCCATCATCTCTTTGGTAATCACGTTTTGTTCGAGCAAAAACGCGCCAAACAATTGACTAAACATATTGGCACCTTCCCCCTTTGCGGCCTTTTCTGACGCCCCGCATTGCAGCGCCCTACCTATTTCTACATTGTACTATAAATCATCCCGGATTTGAAGCTATTTTTGTGAAAAACAGGTAATTTATTTGTCAAAGCATCCAAACAGATGTATAATTGTTATAACTATCTGACGGAACTGTTCATTTCATCGGAGCAGTCCCGCATCAAATCATTTCAAAAGGAGCGGCACAGATATGGATATCAAAGAGCAGATTACAAGCACAGTTGAGAAGATCACAAAGGACAAAACTCTGATGGATCAGTTCCAGAAGGATCCCATCAAGACTGTGGAAAAAGTGATGGGCGTCGATCTTCCCGATGATACGGTAAAAAAGATCGTTGACGGCGTAAAGTCAAAGATCAACGTTGACAAAGTCTCCGATGCGCTCGGCGGCATCAAAAAACTGTTTTAGACAAAAAGCACAAAATCCGAACCTAAAGAGTTCGGATTTGCTGATTATAGTGGAGTATACGGGATTCGAACCCGTGGCCTCAACATTGCGGATGTTGCGCGCTCCCAACTGCGCTAATACCCCATATGTGCCAGTGACTCATTTATTATACAACTTCTTTTTCTTTCTGAAAAGTAGTAAAATGACTTTTTTACAAAATTTACAGAATCGCGCCGGCTGTGTTACAATGAAGTCAGATTCTCAGAAAGATTCGGAAAAAACATGCGTAATACCGGCAAAATGCCAGAAATGGATGGAACTTGTAATGAATATTTATGAGACATGCCCCGTATTAGAAAATGAGCGCTTCATCATCCGGCTGATCGAGGCAGGCGACGCAGAGGACTTAACGCATGTATACTGCGACAAATCCTCACTGCCGTTTTTTAACAGCGACAACTGCCACGGCAGCAATTTCTACTGCCAGAACCTCGAAGACGTCCAGAACACGATCAAATACTGGCTGCTTGAGTATCACGAATACAAGGGCTTCGTGCGTTTCTCGATTGTAGACAGGCAAAAAGAAGCCGTGACCGGAACGATTGAAATATTTAACAGAAAGGCCGAAGATTTCTATAACAACTGCGGTCTTCTCCGTCTGGATGTAAGAAGCGACTGCGAACAGTCCGAATATCTGGAGGCGGTCTTCTCCCTCGTCACTGCACCGTTCTATGAATGGTTTGACTGTCCCATGATCGCGACCAAAGCGCCCGTCTACGCGGTTGAGCGGATCGAAGCGCTGAAAAAGGCCGGCTTCTCCTTGTCCGAGGAGCCGCTGATCGGAGAACACCGGCGGTACTATGACTACTGGATCAAATATGCCGGACAGTGACGACGGCACTATGGCTGCCGGGTCGGGTATGCCGCATACACAGGCGGCGTCCTTACCCTTAAAGACGCCGCCAAATTCTTACGATAAGCCGCCCCGCGAAGCGTGGCGGCGTTCGTTTTATCCATATTTTGCTTATTTTACCGCTTCCGTGCGGATGATAAACTTCACACTTGAATCCACTCCCTCAGGCGCCCCGGAAAATGTGCGGTACGAATCCGCCGCATCCTTCACCGCCTGAAGTCTCTCCGAAAGTTCCAATAAATTGTTCCCATCTACACCCGCAAACGCCTCAGTCAGTTCCTGAATCCCCTCTTCATCAAACTGTGCCATCCCGCTTGAGAGTGTTCTGCTGCCGTCGGCAAGCGTATCCGCACCGTCGTTTAAGGCATCCAATCCTTCGCAGAGCGTCCATGCTCCCTGATTGACGGTACTCATGCCGCCTGCCACCTCATTTGCGCCCTGTACAAGCGTCATCATGTCGCCGGCGTTTGCCGCAAGGGCATCGTAAATCCCGCTTAATGTCGCAAGATAGGTCAGCTCATTCTGTGTCATACCCTGCGCCTGCATCACGCTTGCGACTGCCTGCTCCTTTGGCATTCCGTATCCCGCCATCATCTGGCCGACCGCCTGTTCAAACTGTGCATAACCGTCATGCGCGGGCTTTAGCTGCGTCATCATATCGGTCAGCGTATCCGCAAGCTGGCTGATTCCTCCGGCAACCGCTTTACTGCCGTCTGTAAGCTGCTGTGTACCGGCGGCCAGCGCATAGGCGCCTTCCTTCGCGCCTGCTGCGCCATCGGCAAGCTCCTCAGCCCCCGCCGCGAGTTCACTGCTGCCCTCCACAAGCTGTCTGGAGCTGTCAGAAAGCAGCGTCATGGATTCCTCAAGCGTATCAAGCTGCTCCGACACATTACTTAAGTCGATATCCGCCCCTAAGTCAATATCGGAAAACAGATTCGGCAGGATCATGCTCAGCGTCATTTCCAGTTCAAAATTCACGGCGTCGGCCTCAATTTCAAGATAATCCGCGCTGCCGTCAAGTTTTTCCGCATCCACGCCGTTCCCGGCAAGTGTTTCCTTTGTCTCCTCACTGATGCTTAAATTCTCAGAAAGTCCCGGAAATGCGAACCCGACCACAATCGCGTTGTTCCCCTCGGACAAAACCTTCCCGTTTGAAACCGACACATTGGAGAAATGCTCAAGTGGAAGAACTGCGCCGCTTAAAACCGCAAACGGCACATACACGTCCGTTTCCTCCCCGCCGATCACTGCCGTCTGCACTGCACGGTTCTCATAATCAAAACGGATCACGACATGCCCGCTTTTTCCCGCCAGATTCTCCGGGCTGATCTCTTCACCATCCAGATAGTAGGTCACGCGCAGCCCGACCGGAAGTTCAGCGTCCGTTGTTCCCTGATAATAGATGTCCGAGCCTCCTGCCTGCCATGTCAGCGCATTTCCGCTTCCCTCCGTATAAGACTGGGTACCTTTTACGTTTTCAATATTCGTCAGCGTTGTCTCATCCTCAAGCGTCTGCGCGCCCTCCGCGTTTTTCAGCTGATTGCTCACGATCACGCTGCGCGTGCTCCCGTCGCTTCCTGCGATCACATAGACCGTTTCCTCCTTGCCGGACTCCGCGCTGTGCGAGACAATCTGCTGTCCGAGCGCCTCACTTAGCACCCCTTCGGTCGCTTCCTCCTTCTCCGCCGCGCTGACCTGTTCCATATGAAGATCATTGATCAGAATCCCGCCGACGCCCGCTGTGACGAGCACAACAACTGCCGTAACGGCCGCGCCCTTCATCCAATGACTGTATTTGATCCGTTTCATACTGCACCATTCCTTTCTTTTTATAAGCAGACGTTTACTAAACACCTATTTTTATAAATTCTGCAGTTCCCCGACAGCAGCTTTCCTGCGTTCTTCCTTTTTACGAAATCCCATGCTCGTATGCCGGATGAGCCCGTCAAAGATTAAAAACATGCTCGGCAGTACGAGCAGCACAACCGCCATACTGATGATTGCGCCTCTTGCCATCAGCATACACAGCGAACTGATCATATCAATGTTGCTGTAGAGCCCGACACCGAACGTCGCTGCAAAAAAGCTTAATGCACTGACGATCACCGACTGAATTGACTGGCTGTGCGCCATAAATACCGCTTCTTTCTTTGCAGCGCCCTCATAACGCGCCTCTTTATATTTATTTGTCATTAATATCGCGTAATCCACGGTTGCGCCAAGCTGGATCGTACCGATGACGATCGATGCGATAAACGGCAGCGTCGTTTTCGTGTAATACGGAATCCCCATATTGATAAAAATCGCAAACTCAATCACGGCAACCAGAATAACCGGCAGCGATATGGATTTGAATACGCATACAATCAACAGAAAGATCACGCCGATGGATACGATCGACACCGTCTGGAAGTCATGATTGGTGATGGAAATCAGATCCTTCGTACAGGGCGCTTCTCCGATCACCATGCCGTCCGCATCGTAACGTTTCACAATATTGACAAGCGCATCACATTGATCGTTGACCTCGTCCGTCGCAACCTGATATTCAGAACCGATCAGCATCATTTCATACCTGCCGCTCACGACCTCGCTTGTCAGCGTTTCCGGCAGCATTTCTTTCGGTATGGCCGGCCCGAGCAGCGCGCTTAAACCAAGTACATTTTTCACCCCGTCCACATGGCGGATCTCCTCAATCATGCGGTCCGCCTCGCTCACCGGCATCCCTGAATCTACCAAGATAATATGGGTACTGCCCATCTGAAACGTCTCATCCAGCTTTTCGTTTGCCATGATGCTCGGAAGTCCCTTCGGCAGTGTCCCCGCAAGATCATAATACACCTCCGTCCGGGTATAGCCGATCGTTGCCGGAATCCAGATCACAGCAAAAAGCAGCGCCAGAATCACATAGTGTTTTGTCACAAACTTTGTCACAACCGTAAATTTCGGGAGAAGCTGTCTGTGCGTCGTCCGCTCCAATGCCCTGTCGAACAAAAGGATCATCGACGGCAGAACCGTCACGCAGCAGATGACGCCGATCACGACGCCCTTCGCCATCACAATTCCAAGATCCAGGCCAAGCGTGAAACTCATAAAACACAGCGAGATAAATCCGGCAACCGTTGTGAGTGAGCTTCCCATGACCGAAGTGATCGAATTGCCGATCGCATGCGCCATCGCGTCATACTTATCATTAGGATTCTTTGCTTTTTCCGCCTTATAGCTGTGCCAGAGGAAGATGGAATAATCCATTGTCACACCAAGCTGCAGGACCGCGCTCAGCGCCTTGGTCACATAAGAAATCTCACCCATAAAGACATTGGTTCCCAAATTGTAAACAATCGCCATACCGATGCTCAAAAGAAAGAACAACGGTATTAAAAAGGAGTCCATCGTCAGCGACAGTACGATCAGTGCCAGAACGACCGCGATCAATACATAGACCGGCACCTCTTTATCAGACAGATTTTTGATATCCGTCACGACCGCACTCATTCCGCTGATAAAGCACCGCTCATCCGCAATGCGCCGAATCTCCTCAACCGCGTCCATCGTCTCGTCCGCCGACATGGTCGTGTCAAACAGGACCGCCATCAGCGTACAATCCGCATCCTCATTATAAAACGCTTCCCTGACAGAATCGGGCAGGATACTGATCGGTACGGAAATATCCGCGACATCGTCGTACCAGATCACGTTTTTGACATGTTCTACACGCTCCATCCGTGCTTCTAAATCACTGACCTCCCTCGGCGTCATCCCTTCCAGTACACAGAGGGAAAACGCGCCCGTATGAAAGTCATCGACAAGCAGCTCCTGTCCCTGCATCGTCTCGATATCGTCAGGCAGATACGAGAGGATATCATAATTGACTCTCGTATTGACATACCCGATTCCTGCCGGAATCAGCAGCAGCAGACTTAAAACGAAAATGACATATCTGCATTTCACGATTCCCTTTCCAAGTTGATACATCTTCTGATCCGCTCCTTTCGATTTCATTCTTTCTTTTTGAAGCAGTATACGCATTCTTTTTTCAAAACGTAATATGCAAAAAAAGAGAACTGTCATCATAAAAATGACAATTCTCTCTATCTGTCAGTCCAATTTATACAAAAATACTGTTTTGTATCCTTTCCGTCTTTACTCCATCGCCTGTATCATATCCTGCATGGAATGCGTCAACAGAAACTCATAGATATCCGCCATGTCCGAAGGCGAGACATCCGACTCCTCCCAAAGCCAGCGCATGACAATATAAGTAAGGGAATGCGCGTAATATCCCGCCAGATTTTCTGCCGTCAGGAACTTATTCACAAGAGGATTTCCGCTCTTCGCTTTCCCGCGCGTCTCCTCCGTAATATATTCATAGAGCATACCCTTGATACACTCTTTGGTGATGGACCAGAACGAGTTCTGTCCTTCCAGCCTGCTCGCCCTGCGGTAAAATTCAAGCTCTTTTAAGAGATTTGTAAAAACGATCGTGATCGCCGCATTGATCATCCCGCTTTTGATCAGCGGCATCATCGGCTCCAGAATCTCAGTACGGATGATGCGTTCCAACAGTTCATATTTGTCCTGAAAATGATTATAGAATGTCGGTCTGATGACACCCGCCTCGTCCGTAATGTCTTTAATCGTAATTTTTTCAATCGGCATACGGAGAACCAGTTCCTTAAAGCTCTCCATCAAGCGTAAGTCCATTGCGCTTTTTGTCTGCATATTCACCGCTCCAATAATTGGATTTTCCATAAATGCCAGATGGCAGATACCTTTCTTATTTTATCGTAAAAACAGCGTCTTGACAATGCGGACTTGATAAATTTAGTCTCACATAGTACGATAGAATGAAACGGGGTTCTTGTGGAACGAAAACCGGTTTTCCTGATTTCATAAACCAATTGATCTTGATGGCTAAGAAAGGAAACATGCTTTGTCCAAATTTTACATATCCGATTTGCATTTAGGCCACGAAAACGTAATTAAGCATGACGGCAGACCCTTCGATGATACTGTCCAAATGCGCAAAGCTCTGGTGAAAAACTGGAACAATGTCACAACATATGACGACGAAGTGTATATTCTCGGTGATTTTGCGTGGAAAAATGCAGAGGGACTGGAAGTATTGTGCGAGTTAAAGGGGCGAAAATTCCTGATCTCAGGTAATCATGACAAGCCAACCGCAGAAATGAAAGCCCATTTTGAGTGGGTGAAAGATTATGCTGTGATCATGGATGGTGAAACTCAGGTCGTGATGAGTCATTATCCCATCGCACATTGGTATAATCAGTACCGGGGTGCCGTACATCTGTACGGTCATGTCCATAATAATGACGATTATACTGCCTTCCAGCAATACGCCTCTATCTGCAAAAACAAGAAGATTCCGTTTGAGTGCTATAATGTCGGCTGTATGATTGATTATATGGGGTACACGCCTCGGACACTTGAGGAAATCAGGGGAAAGAAGATTGAAAATTAAATTTTCAATCCCGGAGGTGCATTTGGCTGCGGAGCATTCAGAAATGATCCGCGTATTGTTGCAAAAGCATATCATGAAGTAATTTCAAAATTCAACGGTTACTTCAAAGAAATCTGCTTTGCAGTCTATTGCCCGCCCGACGGTTCTGAAAATTATGATGTATTCCGTAAAATGATATAAGTATTACAGAGGGAGCTTTATGAAAAAAAGCATCAAAAATACGATCATTATTTTATTGATCCTGACGCTGAGTGCTTCCACCGCACTTTTGACTTACTTATACTTTTTTGCACCGGAGGGCGGAAGACTTTCGAGGAATCAGGACCTTTCCGGAGAGTGGATCGCAAATCTTAACATGACGGAACGCGCCGCCGTCACAGCGCAGGGCTGGCTGCAGGATATAGAAGCCGTCTCCATTTCTTTGGAGGAAGTGGAGGAGTATATGCAGGATTTGACGATTCAGATCAGCCTGACTTTTGATCAGACCGCACGCTCGGAGGGCACCTTCCGCTGCTATGTTGTGCCGGAAAGCTACGATGCCTGCAATCAGGCGGCTTATGAGGCATTCGCAGCCGCTTTTCAGGCGCTTTTGATCGAGCGGCTCCGCATGGCAGGCTATACAGGCAGTACGGACGCGGAAGCCATTGAAGCGCTTGTAACCGAGACCTTCGGAATGTCGACCGTCAGCTATCTGATGTCGTGTGCCCCCGCCCTGCTGCCTTCGCTGGAAACGTTACAAACCCAATATGACGGAAGCGGCACCTATGAGACCGCAGACGGCATTCTGATCAGGCAGTTTGATGCCGGCGGGGCTGTCGTCACAAAATCAGAAAGCTATATCCGAAAGGATTTCAGCCTGATCCTGTCCGAAGATGACGGTTCTATTCACAGCGGCCGCTTTTCCGGTTTTGAACCCATGATCTACACATTAAAGCAGGTACCGGATCAACAGACGCAGGGTCCGCAGGTGGACGGGTAACAGACGCAGGGTCAGCGTCTCAATATCAACTGCCATATCCCTCATTTCTGTTGGAACGTGAGCGGGAAAGGAGTTCCTATGAAAACCATCCTATACAAAATCAGCTCTCTTCTGCTGTGCGCAGTTCTGATTTGCTCCATGCTGCCTGTCAGCGCGGACGCAAGCTTTGAAATTCCAAGAATCTGTCAGGTGCAGGCGGATGCAGGTGCCGCATATATGGTAAAGACACTGGACTATGCCTATGGGCATAATACTTATTACTCTCTTAGGGACATCGCCATGGTTTTGACAGGTACGGATAAGTCTTTCTCTCTTACGATCACAAAAGATGCCGTCTCCCTGAACACAGGAGATACCTATGCGCCTGTGGGCGGTGAAAATGCTCCTTGGGAAGAGGACGAAGACAATGAAGATGAAGGTAATGAGTACCCGGACATTTCCCTTAGGAGAAACAAATTCGATGTCAACGGGCAGAGCGTTAATTATTATACGCTGATTACGAGGCTGCCTTCCGGTTACTATGATTGCTTCATCATGGCGGCGGATTTGGGGATGATTCTGGATGTGAATATCACAGTTCCCGCTGCAGACTCCCTGCAGTTCCATACACAGGAGCCTTTCAGCATCTCTCCTTCCGCTTTAGAACAAGCCGGCTATTTTTACGGTGTTAACGGCGTGTTAGTGGGAGACGCCACCACCGGGGATATCTATTATGAGTATCAGTCTGATACGTCCTATCCCATTGCCAGCACGTCCAAGCTTATGACATACCTTCTGTCAATGGATGCCATTTCCGCAGGCCAGATCAGCCTTGATGAGCAGGTCACGATTTCCGATGCGGTCCAGTTATTATCCGCCTCAGGTGACGGCGTCATTCCTTTAGAAGCAGGAACTCAGATTCCCGTACGAGAACTCCTGCTTGGCATTCTGTTACCGTCGAGCAACGAATGTGCGCTTTGCCTGGCTGAAGCGATCGCCGGCTCCGAGGAGGCGTTCGTGCAGATGATGAATCAGAAAGCGCTGGAGATCGGACTTTCACAGGCAGTCTTTTTCAACAGCCACGGTCTGCCCTCCTACACGGAAGACCCGATTCCCTCAAAACGTCAGAACCGTATGAGTGCAAAAGATATGTTCCGGCTGACCTCTTATCTTTTAAGCGTCTACCCGCAGATTACGGATACTACTTCTTTAAGATATGCCACGCTGGACTCTCTCAGCATTGAAGTGCGCAATACCAATCCTCTTCTGTATAATCTGCCCGAAGTCACCGGTTTGAAAACCGGAACCACCAACAGGGCGGGCGCCTGTCTGGTTACCTCCCTGACCGTGGACGACGGAATCATGCCGCATGATCTGGTTGTCATTGTTTTGGGCACAGAAGATTCCATAGAAAGAGGACGTGTTTCGGGTTTATTGGCAAGGTACGCGCTGCATACCTTTTACAGCGGCATAAATGAACCGGAAACCGGAGCGACCGAGACGATTCCCCAAAGCCTGCCGATCCACGCTGAGGCGGCCGTGGATTGGATTTTGCGGACGGCAAAAAAACAGGAGTCTGCCGGAGAAGATGAATGGCAGTAATGTGTTCCCGAAACGTAAATGCCGCAAAAATCATTGCATTTCCATACCATAATTTGATATACTGATTTTTAGAATCATATACGCTGATCGACTGCCGCCTGATACGGACGCCCTTGTCCAGGCAGGTTCCAGTATCGGCAAAAATGCCGCTCACGCGGCTTTGTAGGGGGACAAATGAGTAAGCAGACAGACAATTATGCAGCGCTGGCATCCGCGCTGCGGCTTGGCTATGATATGACAAATAACGTCATCCACGGTCAATGGAACGGCTATCATATCATCATTTATGCGGCCGATTCCAGATATCCATACTGGCTGACCGTACAGACCTCGGCAAGAAATCCATATGGTGCAAATCCTTCCAAGGAGCAGATCAAGGCCTTCACAAAAGCAGTAAAGCCGATCAATTCATTGGTACAGGACGGCAACCATGTCCGGATCAACATCAACTTTGCAATGGGCGGCAAAGCCGCGCTCGAAAAGCTGACCGCATGCATGGTCGAAAGCTTAAACGCCTTTACCTCTTTCCTGTACCAGGGCGGTTTTATTCCATGCTGCAGCATGTGCGGCATGCAGAAATATGCCGCGCCCCACTGGTCTGCGGGGAATTATTACCACCTCTGCGCAGACTGTGAAACCTCCATGCGCCAGAAGCTGGCTGTAGCAAAACAGCCAAAACCGGAAAATATCGTCGGCGGCATTGTGGGTGCGCTGCTCGGTTCTCTTTTGGGCGTGCTCTGCATCGTCGTCTTAGGTCAGGCCGGATACGTTGCGGCACTGTCAGGCGTCATTATGGCGGTCGGCGTGCTAAAAGGTTATGAACTTCTGGGCGGCAGACTGACCAAAAAGGGCATTGTGATCAGTATCATCATCATGCTTGGCATGACCTATGTAGGTAACCAGCTGGATTGGGCGGTTGCGCTATATACCAAAGGCGGCGCCTCCGACTTCGGCTTTAACCTGTTCGACTGCTACCGCATGGTTCCACGGGCGTTATCCGGCGGGGTGATCGAATCCCGCGCCTATTGGGGCAATATGGCTTTAATCTACATATTCCTTCTTTTGGGTGCGGTTCCCACAATCTATGGCAGAGTCAAAGAAAAACAGCAACAGGGTCTTCTCATAAAAATAGGCTCCGCCGCATCCTACAACAGTCCTCCGCAGTGGAAATAAAAGCCTTCTGCAATCATCCGAATAATCCGCCAAAGCGGATTATTCGGCAGTTCAGTGATTCCAAGTTTCATGATATTCTAATCCATATCTATTCTCTATAAACGTTTTCAATCAAACCAATTCCTGTTACGGAACAGCTCAAAAGTGTTTTCTGCTTCTCATATCTAACTCTTAGCCGGACTTTTCGGCACAAACTCCAATTTCAGCGTCATTCCCATTCCATCTGCTAAGCGCTTTAAGAGTTTAAGAGATGGGTTTCTGGTTCCATTTTCGAGCTTACTGATATCTGCCTGATTAATTCCTGTTCTTTCTGCAAGTTCTTTTTGCGTGAGATTTTGCGAAATTCTTGCATCAACCATTGCCCGGATCACATCCATTTCCGGTTGGATGTCTTCCCATTCCTTTCTGAACTCATCATTCTGTAATTGTTCCTTTAAAAAATTCTGAAATTCACTCATTTTCCTTCATCCTTTCCAAATAGTCCTTGCGATATAATTTTGCCAGCCTTATTTCCTGTTTTGGCGTCTCCTGCGTTTTCTTAATAAATCCATTCGTTATTATAATTTTCTTACCATAGCAGAAAAAATATAGAACTCTGGTTATATCTGTTCCAACTTTTCCACGGATTTCAAATATTCCATCATCCAGATGCTTACTGTATGGCTCTCTCAACTGATTTCCCTTTTCCTCCAACACATTAATGATTCCCAAAACTTTGGCCCGCATTTTAACATCCAGACCAAGGATAAAATCTTTAGCCGGTTTTTCACCATTAGCCTTAGTATAAAATTCCACTTCAAATTTATCCATTGCAATCTCCAACTTTTTTTCTATATTTAGTATATGGCATATATACCATATTGTCAACACCTTTCACTTATGAACCTTTCCTGTCCCAAATCCCGCAAGGTATTGAAAACACTGAATTTTATAAACATTTATAAAAATCCGTAAAGATATGAAACCGGCCCCGCATATTACGATGCCTTATTATAAAAAAGAGTGTGCATAAAAGGCCCCGCCATCTATGCACACTCTTTTTCATAACTCCCGATTCTAAAAATCCCTGATCGCTGCAAGCGCCGGCAGCGCGTTTCCATCATAATCAAACAGCGCCTGATTTGCCCATTCGTTTCCACACGGTCCCTTATCTTTGATATAGGCAAGAGATTCCGGCGTCGCCCAGCCTGAACCGGGCACCGGAAGCCATGCAGGCTCCCAGTAGTAGAAGCCTTTCCCTCTTCCGTTCGGAACATCCCGAATCACCTGCATGACTGCCTTCATAAAATCACGCTGTCCCTCGGGAGTCATCGGGAATGGTACTTTTTCGGCAAGCTCCGGTTTCGTCGCCATGCCCTTGCGCTCCTCATCCGCAAGTTTTTCGTACGTCCGATAGTCCTCCATTGTAAAGCCCATGGATACCTCGGCAACAATGACGTCCTTCTGATAGCGTTCGGAAATATCGTTCATATTAGCGGCAAGGTCGGAAAGAGAACCGTGCCAGAACGGATAATAGGACAATCCGATCACGTCGAAATCCTCTCCGCGCTCCATATAGTGGTCAAACCAGTCACGGTACATCTCGTTGTTCGTACCCTGATCCAGATGGATCATAATCGGGAGATTGGCATCAACCGCGCGTACAGCGCGGATTCCTGCACTGATAAACCGCGCAATATTACCGTACTCCGGCTTTTTTCCGTTCGGCCAGAGCAGACCGTTCGTCACCTCATTACCAACCTGAATCATGGTCGGGAAGGCATTCTCTTTTTTCAAGGTCAGCAGCACGCGGCAGGTATAGTCGTACACTGCCTGTTCCAGCTGGTCGTCGTCGTAACCCGCCCACGCTTTCGGTTTTACCTGCTTGCCGGGGTCCGTCCAGAAATCGCTGTAATGCAGATCGAGCAAAAACTGCATCCCCTGCGCGAGCGCTCTCTTTGCAGTTCTGACCGTCACGGCCAGATCATTCGTTCCTGCGCCGTATGGCTTTTTGGTTTCCGAATACGGGTCGTTCCACAGGCGCAGACGCACAGCGTTCGTCCCGTAGCGCTTTAGGATCGCAAGCGCCTCTCCCTCCTGCCCATTGTCATAAAATCTGCCTCCGCAGCGCTCCACCTCTTCCAGCGTAGAGATATCCATTCCTTTGATAAAATCTGCCATATGCTTCACTCATCCTCAAATGTTGTGATTCTGTCCGCAATCCTGCCATAACGGAATCTCGCCAACTGGTTCTTTTTTAGTACGTCCTCCTCCGTGCCGTGGTACTGACAGCGGATGCAGTAATATTCTTTTTTGTCGCGGTCATAAAACATATCGATGTCAAGGTCTCTCATAAAGCAGGAGGGACACCGGTAATTTAATTTGCCTTTTCCAGATTGAGCCATGTCGTAAATACCTCCTTATCAGAAATTTCCGTTTGATAACCTAATGTGAACATCGGCGAGAATGCATATCCCTCTTTGACATAGCCGGATGCATTTTCACAATCCGTACTGAGCGATACACGGGTATCGATCTGCGGTACGATTGCCGTAACGCGCTCTGCTCCCGCAAGGGAAGCCTCCCTGCACTTATATGCATAGTCGATCGTATTCTTTTCCGCGCCTTTTTCAAGGGTGAGCGTAATGCCGGTCATATCCTCGGAATACTCGGTCGTGCCGTAGCACGCCACCATATACTCGTTTAATTCCACCTTGGCAGTCGGGTCACTCATGGAAAGCACCCTGCGCTCAATGCCAATACGGGAACTTCCTTCCTCAAACAAGATCCGCGTCTGGAGCTTCACGATCAAATCGGAAAATTCAATTTCTACCGGGTCAAGCGTCAGGATTCTCGTGCGTCCTTCTTCTGAGAAATGCGCCTTCGTACGACAAAGGCATAAGTCCACCTCTTCCCCGTTATAAGTGAGCTTCGCGCTTCTGACCGTTCCCTCTCCTGCATAGTGCGTAAAATATCCGGCACGGTATTTTTCCTGAATCAAAAATGGATAGGATGCATCCGTCACATGCTTTGTTCCGATGCCGACCGGCCAGTTCAGCTTCGCCGCATAAGGACGAAGATCGACAATCGCGCCGCCCTGGTCCATGTTGACGCAGGCGCGCATATACGGGTCGCAGTACCAGAACAGCTGCTTATCCGAACCGTAAAGAATATCTTTCCAAAGCGCGCATTCCGGCTCGGTATAGCGTCTGTTCTCACGATACCAGTCCGCAAATTCCGACATCGTCATGTCGCTTAACTTGCCTTCTTTTTTCAGTTTTCCGTAATAAGCACATCCATCCTCATAGGACTTTAACAGAAGCTCGTACGGCGCTTCCCAGCGGCCCATCTTGTTCATCCAGCCCGGCCCTACGAACATCATGTTATAAGCGTAGCCGTTGTTGAACTTTCCAAGGTGACGGTACTGATCGATCAGATTATATAAATACGGGTAGTCCCAAGTCTCCGTGTCATAGATCATACCGCGCAGCACGTTCTGCGGATGCGTGCCGAAGTTCGAGCCGTTTCCGTCATAGCATGCAAGCAGATCACGGGACAAGTGCGGAATTGCCACAATGCCGGAATCCTCCTCTTCATTTGCCGCGGGCGCATGCGTATTCTGCTTACTCGGAATCCACGGTGCCCACGGACCGCCGTCCATGAACGTGTACCATGAATTATTGCAAGTATGATATGCCTTCGGTCCTTCCTCCCAGCAGGTCGCTACCGCGCATTTTACCATCGGATATTTTTCCTTGATATAATTGGTCAGCTCCGCATCCATGTAATAGGAGCCGGTAGACTCAGGATAAAATCCAAAACGCTCGTGGAACTTACCGAACACGTCATCCACGATGGATTTCTTGTCTTCCATCGAGAACATCCAGATACAGAAGTCCTTTGTCTTGTATTTCTCGCGGAACTCCTTACACGGAAGTCCCAGAAGCGTCAGTGCGATCTCATCGCCATACTGCTCATGGTCCGCCTTTGCAAGCGCCACCGCCTCATCATTAAAAAGCGATGCATACGTCATTTGGATGGTGGTTTTCAAGCCATTCTTGTGTGCAATCGACTGCTGCGTCTTAAAAATGTCGAGCGACTCGGTCAGAAGCGCTTTTCTCCCGATGTCCTCCTCTTTCCCATGTCCGGTTACCTTCTCGGCATATTCCGGCACCATTTCGGGACGATGAATGATGTTGACGATAAATTTCTCCATGTCTGCCTCCTTGTAATATGTCTTTCAGTAGTATTCCCATAACGGTTCAACTATTCGTTTATTTCATGGTTTTCCGGTTCGCTCCCTGCTTTCCTTCATGCTTCTTAGCTTGCGCAACCGGTTGTCCTCTTTCCCATAGTCTACCAAAGCAGGAATTTCTTGTCAATCATTATCGCTTAGGCTTTTTCACTGATTTTGTGGTGATAGCTTTGTGCAGTTCTCACAAAAGAAATCTGAATCATACAGGACCTCTTTCCCCAAAGACTGGGCAAATGCGATCTCGCTTTTCGTACTTTCGCCAATATAGTGGTTGACATCCACCACCAGAATCGCATCCGAGATTCTGATCTTTTCTTTATGCATACGGTTCAGTATGTCTGTCTCGCTGTCCGTATAGGCGTCCTTGGGTTTTACCGGATAGACCGGCGCAATGACGCAGTTCCCCGCTAATTCCATTTTTTCTGCCGCCTCTTTCATTTCTTTTTCGAATTTTAAGCTGCCGCAGATGGTGATGATCTTCATACCGCGTTCCCCCTCCTGTTCTATTTCACGCTCTGATGCCGTCCTCCTCATTTTCTTCGGCAGATATCCGCTTTTCTTTAATAAAAATTCTCACTTCAAAAAACAGCATAAAAAATGTCGAAACAAGAAAGCCGATCATCAGAGATCATCAGAATGTCGTGGCATGACCTTTTCCCTCATTCCACAATCAACTCCCGCACCTCCACGCGCCGCACTCTCCGCGATGCGGCATATGCAAAGACAAACACCGCCGCCGTGATAAATGCCGCGGGAACAAGCAATGCCGGCACATCGAAATTGCAAATCACGCGCGAGAATCCGGCAAGCCGCAGCATGGCTGAGAGCGCTTTTTCAGAAAATAAACCGCTCAGCCCCGCTCCTATGCCCGCACCGACAAGCGATAGAAGTGCAAATCTGACCGCGAAGCTAAGGCGCAGCCTGCCTGACGTAAAACCGATTGCCTTGTAAATGCCGATATCCGTGCGCTCCCGCACAAACGCCTTCGACACGACCATCCGCACGGTAACGAAGGAAAAGACCAGCGAGGCGGCGTAGATCAATAGCTTAAGTGCATTTGTGATCCCGGAGTAATTGATTCCCGTAAGCTCGTCAACGCTGTCATAAATCTCCACGTTCAGCATATCGCCGAATCGTTCGTTCAGCTCTTTCTCTATCTCATCAAGCTGTGAGAGATCATCGAAAAGATAACTGAGCCGCAGATTATCACGTGGCACGCCCAGCCGGTCGCCGCCGCTTAAGTTCATTCCGAACACCATCCCCGTGTTGCTAGACTGCTGGAAAATGCCGCAGATCAGATATTCCTCATCGTTGTCATCGTATGAGAATGTGACTTTATCACCCATTGCAAGACCATAGGTTTCGGCGATCATATCCGTGATCAGCACCTCGTTGTCGTAAAGCGGTGCCCTGCCCTCGGAAATGTTTGGCATATCCTCCGGATATTTGTAATATAAGCACAAAATCTTCTCTCCGTCATAGAAAACGTTGCGCACATTACAGTAGTTTTTTCGGGCGATATACGGTTTTTCGTCTATCATTTTTTCCGCTTCGTTGACTGCATTTTCCATATCGGCAGCAGAATTTTGGACATTCTCTTTCTCCGAGATGAAAATATTCGCCACATCTATCCCCATAGCGTTCATCGTCGTATCAGAGTTAAGAATATTACCGAATAAATTCACTGTTACCATAAAAAACGTAAGGATCGCAGCGATGAGCGCCACTCCCACACAATTCTTTAAGCCGGACGCGACCTGACGGTACGCAAGGCTTAAAGAAAGCGCACCTTTCGCGATCGGCGCATGAAGCCTGCTATGAAAATAAATTTCCCGCCTGCCGCCCGAAATCGCGCGGACGGGAGATAGCTTTGCAACCCTGCGCGTGCGAAAGATAATCATGACCATGCAGAGCACAAGCATGAAGACCGCCAGAATCACGCTTTTTGTAAGCGACAGCTTATGCTCCGGCAGCACGCCCGTGATGCCCATACACGCATTTCCGATGGCGCGTTCTACCGGCACGGACACAGCAAATCCTACCACCATGCCGACGGTCATGGAAAGTATGTACCGCAGGATAAACAGGGCACGGATTTTCGCACTGCCAAAGCCCTGTGATTTTAAGACGCCGAT
>DLAJ01000008.1:68869-70539 GCA_002493905.1 Lachnospiraceae bacterium UBA7050
CAAACAGAAATCCCGCGAACACCATCACGATATCCAGCATAGTATCGGGAAGCAGCGTCGTGTACTTGTAGCTTTCGTCCATTGCAAACGTATTGTATGTCGTCACGCCCGTCTTGTCTTTGATCTCTTTGCCAATCTCCCGCATGAATTTCATCGACGATAATCCGCAGTCTTCGGCTTTGCTGATATACGCTGTGGTATAGACATACGTCGTATCCGGCGAAGAAATATCCCCGCAGTCGGCAAGCATCCTTTCCATATCTTCCATACTGATCCATTGACGGATACTGTCTATCGTGGACGCGCCGTCCATAGGGCTTTCTACGTACCCCTTCAGCGTAAGCAAATATTCATTTTCACCGATTTTAACGGTAAACTGATCGCCAATCTCCCCATAATCGCTTTTATGTCCGAGCGCGACATAGAGTTCGCCGCTTTTAATGATGCGCTCCTCAAAGCCGCTCAGATCGGCGTTGTAAAAACGGATTTCCGACGTGTCGGCTGTGAGCGAATCGTCCGTAATCTCCGTGCCGTCTGGTGTTTTAATATAGTCAGGATTCAGAACATGGGCGTATCTCACGCTTCCTACCATTTCTGAATTTTCCATCGCCTCCCGGAGCTCGTCGTTCATCAAAAATTCCGGAAAAAACAAATGCAGGTCGGCAGTCCTTACAAGCGCGTCACTCACGGCTTTTTGATAATTATTCTGCGCTGAAATGATAGACGTAAATATCGCGGAAATCAAGATCATCAAAAACATAATACTGAAAAATGTCCCTTTTTTGCGGCGGATATCCGCCCTTAATAAAGTCAAAATCTCCATAACGATTCCTCCATATGTTCTTCTCACGCACCTACCAGGCAAGTGACGTCAGCCACGCATTGACCTGCGTTTCACGGCTCTTTTCCTCATCAGGAGCATAAGGCGGCAGCATAAGCTCTCCGACGATCTTCCCGTCTGAAAGATACAGAATCCTGTCCGCGCGAAGCGCCACGCGGATATCATGCGTTACCGTGAGAATGGTCTGCCCGTCCTTATTTAATTCCGTGAGCAGATCAAGCACATCCCCTGTATTTTTTCGGTTCAATGCGCCTGTCGGCTCGTCCGCGAACAGTATCTTCGGCGAATGAATTACCGCACGCGCGACCGCGCACCGCTGCTGTTCCCCGCCTGAACACTGGCTCGGCAGATGCGTTTTGATATGGGATATGTTCACGCGCTCCATCAATTCCTCTGCGCGTCCTCGGACTTCTGCCCCGCTTTTCGATTTGTCAAGATACCCCGGAACGGCGATATTCTCAAATAAATTCAGGTTTCCCACGAGGTGCATCTGCTGGAAAATAAACCCGAACGCGCCCGAGCGCAGCTTGGAAAGCCCGCGCTCTTTCATTTTGACGATGTCTTCACCGTTAAACGTAACCTCGCCCGAGGTCGCCCTGTCCATGCCGCTTAGGGCATACAAAAGCGTCGATTTTCCGGAGCCGGACGCACCCATAATGACGGTAAAATCGCCCTCATACAGCTCCAAATCGACGTGCTGCAAAATGTGTACCTGTCCGCCTGAAAGCGCAAAGCTCTTGCATAAGTCTTTCGCGGATAAAATAGAATTTTTCATAAATTTTACCTCCTAGTAACTCCATTAACCTAGGCGTTTGCGAAACGCCACGCG
>DLAJ01000018.1:0-10788 GCA_002493905.1 Lachnospiraceae bacterium UBA7050
GTGGCGTTTCGCAAACGCCTATTCAGCATAGGATCAGGGAGGTGGATATCCAATGAGATGTATATTGATGAATAAAAATATGCCTGTAGTAAAGCTGGAATTGGACGATGATACTGCGACAATATTAAAAGTGATGAAATCCTTCGATTTGGATTTCCTGCCTGTCGGAATAGATGTAAAAACCGGTATTCCGAACAAAAAAGAATTAAATGAATGGTGGCTTGGAAGAAGCATTCCTGCAAGCCGATTGGGGCTTAGAACTGCATTGGAGCAATTGGGTGTTCAGTATCCAGAGCAGTTATTGCTAAGATGTTATGGACTGAGTCTGTCTGATCAGTACTGGATGAAACCTGTGAAGAGTGAAATAGAATGGAAGAATATCAATTTCTTTGAAAATGATTTTTCGGATGATGTAGGTAATATTCTGTTTGGTCAGCCGGCAGCACAGGGTATTGATTTGATGTCTCCGTGTAATACCTCAGATGGATGGCTGAAAAAGAAGTGGAAAATTATAGATTCGAAAAGATGCTTAGTGAAAGCTGGCAGTAATCCTTATATGCAGGAGCCAATTAATGAAGTATTTGGAACGAGGCTCCATCAACGGCTTTGCTGTAAAAATTATGTGCCTTACAATGTGCTTTTGGAAAATGGTGTTCCCTATTGTATATGTGAAAACTTTATCAATATTAATACGGAATTGGTAAATGCAGTAAGTATCAATCGTAGCATGAAAAAGAGCAGCCAGTTTTCTTCTTATGAACATTTTTTGAATGCCTGTGACAGACTTGGCATTCCGGGGATGAAAGAATTTATTGATTATATGCTGGTATTTGATTATATAATGGCAAATACGGACCGGCACTTTGGAAATTTGGGAGCGATTCGAAATGTAGAAACTTTGGAATGGGTAGGACCGGCACCGATATTCGACAGCGGAACGAGTCTTTGGCATGATAAACTTACAAGAGTGATTAATCCGTTAGAGGAAATAGAAACAAAGCCGTTCTATCCCAATGCTTCAAGACAAATGAAGCTGGTTTCGGATTTTAGCTGGATTCCGTTTGAAGAATTAAGGTATTTAAAGGATGATATAAGAGAAATTTTTGTACCGACGGAATTTATTGATGAGGAGCGTATAGAGGCGCTGTCGAATGCCGTAACTAGTAGAGTAGAAGAGTTACAGGACATGGAGATGGAGCAGAAAAAGCAATATACTTTAGGAAATTTGCAACAGTGAGTGGAATTATATAGGAAATGCAGGAACAGAACTTATCGTCGGTCGAAGAAGAATATTTGGAAAGCATTAAAAACATTCATCGCACAATAAAGAAAAGAGGTAAGAATTGAATCAAAAAGATATTTACTTAAATGATGAGAAAAAAGACATTTATAGGACTATAAATAGATGGGCGGGCATGTTACTACGGGTACTCAAAATAGCAGTGCATATAGAAGATTGTTTACCATAAGAAAGGGTAAAACTATGCAAGATCAAGCAAAGTTCAAATGTCATAATGGTTATACGACATTTGAACTTTGTGGTCATATGATTTGTTTTATGACATCATCAAAGCTTGAGAGATATACAAGAGTTGTAGAACGGAGCATGCGGCAGAAGTGATTCAAAAGGGCAAAAGAATATCTTTTGTTCCGAAAGAGGAGAAAAAGAAGTGGCTGGCAAAAGAGATGAAAACAGAAACCTGACCATTCGCAAAATGAGGATGGAGGATCTGACGGCGTTATACGCACTGCTTTCGGATCCCGACGTCATGCAGCATATTGAGCCGCCGTATTCCATGGAAAAAACGGCAACGTTTATCAATGACGCCGGAATATCGGAGCATCCGCTCATATATGCTGTTGATGATGCAGAAAACCATTTTATTGGATATGTCATATATCACGGATATGAGGCGGACAGCGTAGAGATCGGCTGGGTTCTGAAACGCAGCGAATGGGGACATGGATATGCGCAGGCTTTGACAACGCTGCTCATTGAAAAAGCGAGAACTGAAAAAAAGAATGTAGTGATTGAGTGCGCGCCGGAGCAGTCTGTTTCGATACATATTGCTGTGAAGAACGGTTTTTCCTACTGCGGCAGAACGGATGGCTGTGATGTATATCGGTTGATGCTGCGCTAGAGTTCTGATTCCGAGAACACAAC
Organism: Lachnospiraceae bacterium UBA7050; assembly: GCA_002493905.1. Taxonomy (GTDB): domain Bacteria; phylum Bacillota; class Clostridia; order Lachnospirales; family Lachnospiraceae; genus DLAJ01. Next base: position 2,165 of record DLAJ01000018.1, read on the forward strand.
AGCGTTCTCAATGATGGAACCATGAGTAGATGGCGGATATGTTCTGCGGACTGGGTATAGAAAAACAATCACCAATGAGGAGAAAGATAATGATTACGGAAATCAAAGAGTATGCTGTGTATCACGAGGATGAGATTTTAGAATTATATGCAAGCGTGGGCTGGACTGCCTATACGGATGAGCCGGAGATATTGCGTAAGGGATTTGAACATTCCATGCTGACTTTGGGAGCCTATGAAGGTGAAAAACTTGTGGGATTGATCCGTACAGTCGGTGATGGATATACGATCGTATTTATTCAGGATCTTCTGGTGCTGCCAGCGTATCAGCGAAAAGGGATCGGTGCAGCGTTGATGCAAAGCGTTTTGGCGCGGTTTCCCCATGTGCGTCAGATAGAACTTGCCGCGGATACGGCGCAAGGGACTGCTGCCTTTTATCGGTCTCAGGGGTTTCAGGAAATGTCTGAAATTGGCTGCTGTGCATTTATGAGGACATGAATAAACAGGCTGTCCATATCATGAAAAACGAAAAACGGTGCATCTAAAATAATGGATCGTTTAACGGATACCCCGGTGAATGATTCAAAAGATGATTGATAATGTTTCCTGCCTGCAGCAGTGTTGTTACGTTGATCATGATAGAGCGTGAATCGCGATAACCTATGATGCAACAGTAAAGTTGCGGAAAGTTGGTGGCGCGCAACCGCAGTTGCGGGTAAGATAAAGATATGCGGAGCGCTCAAACATATCAATATTGCTGTAGGTGGGAGAAAATATGTGTGAAATTTTGAAGCTGGGTGAAGAAATAAGGAGGGCAAGAGAAGAAAAGCATTTGTCTCAGGAAGACTTGGCAGAACAACTGGGAGTCAGCAGACAGGCGGTGTCAAAATGGGAGAATGGAACGGCATTCCCTCAGGGTATTAACAGGGAGATGTTGAACAGGATTTTGGGACTGAAGACGATGCAGGAAACAAAAGAAGCAGATAGAATTTCGAAAATCAGGAGCAGGTCTGTAACATGCAGAGCCGGCTGGGTGCTGGCAGTAGTGATGTCAGCCGTATTACTGGTTCTTGGAATGGAGCTTGTAACCCTGAGAAAGAAGCAGACAGACGGTCCTGCAGATTTGGTTGTTGAGGATTCGGCTATTGAGGATTCAGTCGCTGAGGATTCGGTTGCTGAGAGTTCACCTGCATTGAAGGCTGTGCGGTTCTATGATGGGGATCAGAACAGGGTGGACGCTGAAGCTCTGTGGTACAATGCGGCGCGGATCGAGATCATCCTGCTCCAGTGGGAAGGAGGCACTCCGACGAGTATCAGGGTTTTTCGGATACCCACCGGTTCTGAGACAATGGAGCAGATGGAACTGCTCTTGACGAAAAGCATACCGGATGGGGACGAGATCGCCCTTTTGGATGCAGAAATCTTAAAAGATATTGAGACGAGTCATCTTTTCTTTGAACTGGACTTTGGTACGGAAATTGTGACATCGGAAGAGTTTCATATCTTTTATGAAAAAGACGGATGATCTGGAAAAGTCTTTGAGGTTTTTTAATAAGTCTTCAGAGTATGTTGTGCAGTTCACAAGGATGCATAAATCGGGCTTATCGGTGGAAAAATAAGCATTACTTTTTCATGGGGATAAGCGTATGCATCAATTTTTTTATGGCTGGTATATGAAATGTCAGTCTGACACGCAGACTTTGGCGGTGATACCTGCCGTTCACAGCACAAGGAACAAACGTACCTGCTCGATTCAGGTCATTACGGATCAGGGTGCATGGACAGTGATGTTCGATGCAGATTCCTACCGGCAGACAAAAAACGGCATTTTTATTGGAAAGAACCGGTTTGGCAGACAGGGGATTCGTCTGGCAATACGAACAACGGATCTGTCGATTGTGGGGAAACTGGATTTCGGACCGCTTTCCACGCTAAAATATGATATTATGGGACCGTTTGCGTTTGTGCCATTCATGGAATGCCGTCACAGCGTGTGGAGTATGCGCCATCTGGTCAGTGGAACCGTGCGCATCAATGAACGAAAATATTCGTTTCAAAATGCTTTGGGATATTGGGAAGGAGACCGGGGACGGTCGTTTCCCAAAGAGTATTTATGGACGCAGTGCTGTTTCCTGGGCGGGGCGCTCATGCTGTCAATGGCGGATATTCCCATGGCGGGCATTCATTTTACCGGTATGATAGGCGTCATATTATGGCAGGGAAAAGAATATCGGATCGCTACTTATCTGGGAGCCAGGGCAGTTCAGATTCAAAATAAGGCGGTACGGGTGATACAGGGCAATATGGAATTGGATGCGCGGCTGTTGGAAGCGTCTGGACGGCCGCTTAAGGCTCCGGCAAAGGGGGATATGGTGAGGACCATTCATGAAAGTGCATCCTGCCGTGCTTTTTATCGGTTTCGAATAGGGAGCCGTACCCTGTTTGCTTTTGAAACAGACAGGGCATCTTTTGAATATGAATATGCTTCCTGACACAATCTGCCGGTAAATCTGCCGGTAAATCATGGGGGCGTTTCAATCTTGATGCCCGCTGCCTGCGGCGGGGTATTCGACTTGCGAACCGGATCATGGTTTAGGACCAGCGCCCTCAGCCAACCGTTTTATGGGGGCGGCTTGTTGCAAAATGCAGCCAAATGGATTACACTGAGCATATACACTGGGAACAGTAAAGATTGCCGGAATCGATAAGAAGCTTGAAGTGGTGACCATGTATGAAAACGATTAAAGCAGCGATCATACGCTTATTGAATAATGGGGAATCAAGATGGTTGATCTGATTTTGTTCCCATCCAGTTTCTTTCGTATTACGAAGGTGGACGAGGATTTACAGCAGGAATATGATGCAGTCATGGCCACGGGACTATTTGATGTAGCCTTATTTGGCTATGATAAATGGTTTAACGAAGGTAAGCTGACTGTAAAGAATGCGCCGGATGAGGAGCATCTGGCGGTTTATCGCGGGTGGATGATGAAGCCGGAACAATATAAACAGTTTTATGTACTTCTGCTCGATCAAAATATCAGACTGGTGACTGAACCGGAACAGTACAGGATGATGCATATTTTCCCGAACGTTTATGAGAAAGTGAAGGATGATACTGCCAAGATGGAAATTTATCCATTGCACAGTCAGATAGATGTCGCTCAGCTAAAGAAATCCTTTGAGCGTTTCATGGTGAAGGATTATGTGAAGTCCGTAAAGGGGACAGATTTTCCAAGGTATTTTGATGAGACTGTTACGCAGGAGGACTTTGATCGGTGGATGGAAGTTTTCTACAAATACCGCGGAGAACTTTTAACAGGCGGTATCTGTATGAAAGAGTTCCTTGACTTGAAACGTTACGGTGATAAGACGAATGAGTATCGCGTTTTTTACATCAATCATGAGATTGCGACCATCTGCAGGAACTCAGGCCAGGGAAATTATACGCCGGAGCCTCCGAGAGAACTGATTGGGAAATATGCGGGACTGGACAGCCCATACTATACTATTGATTATGCCGAGCTTGAAGATGGAACATGGCGGATCGTTGAGACCGGTGACGGTCAAGTCTCTGGTCTGTCAGAAGGGCAGAATTATGAGCACTATTTCAGAGCTTTGCATCAATGCTTCAAGTAAAGCCAGAGAGGAACGCACATGATTAAATTCAGCGATGGGAACAAAGAAATCAATGAAAATGTAAAACAGCACCATTTATAAGGTAAATTCAATTTGCTCTATTTAGGATGCAACAAAGGTTTCATCGTAAATGTGGTGGTTGAATGACCCGGCGGAAATGGTGCATCGTTCAAACTGAATGGGGTGGGATAGATAAGAGAGGGAAATATGTGGAAATCATGGGGAAGAGCAATCGCTCTATTTGCGGTCGCGTTTGTCTGCTGGTATGTTGAGATTGTGTTTGTGCCGCCGGGAATTTGGGCAAGTTTTTTGTGGCTTGCCGCCGTGACTGCGTCTATACTGTGTCTGTGCTTTTTGGTGATTGCCGTGATCAGACAGTTCAAACCGGAGATTTCCGGCTATCAGATCTTTGCATGGACGGACGCGCTGCTTGGCATAAGCGTGGCGGCATACGCCGTCTATGATATCCTGACGGATACCGGCTGGTTTGCGGGGATTTTGGGATATGTGCTGCTGATTTTCGTGGTTCCGGTGATCGTTTTGCTGCTGGTCATTGACTTTGTTCTATATAAGAGAAGAAAAAAATAAACAATGCAGGGCGCGGCTTGCGGGTTCCCATCCGCATGACCGCGCCGTTTTTTTGGAAATAATGCAAAAAATGAATGGGGAGGATATAGACGCAGTATTTAGCCGAATCATGCCCGCCGATTGCGGAAAAGTACCGCAGATTCGGGTATGCAACGGAAAGTAGCATAAAAAAAGTAAATGTATACAACTGTTGGTGGCGCAACGAAAGCTTTTTCGTTATGGTTGTCACATAACAAAAAGAAAGGCGGTTGCATTATGGACAGACAGACAGTCATATCGGCAAAGCATTTGAAAAAAGCTTTTGGCAAAGGCGAAAGTATGCAGGTTATTTATTCAGACCTGAATATTGATATCTACAAGGGGGATTTTACGGTTATCATGGGCTCATCGGGGGCAGGAAAGTCCACCCTGATGTATTCCCTTTCAGGGATGGATAAGCCGGACGGCGGGGAGATTCATTTTGACGGAACGGACATCACGAAGCTGAATAATGACAAATTAGCCGTGTTCCGGCGCAAGCAGTGTGGATTCGTATTCCAGCAGATTTATCTGATTGAGAAGATGAACCTTATGGATAATGTCATTGCAGCAGGGGTACTGACAAGCAAAGACAAGGAGGATATCAAAAAACGTGCAAAGGAGCTGTTTTCTTTGGTGAATATTCCTGAACACACGTGGAAAAAAACATCTTCCCAGATTTCAGGAGGAGAAGCGCAAAGGGCAGGCATTGTCAGGGCAGTGATCAACAGTCCTAACGTACTTTTTGCAGATGAACCGACAGGTGCGTTAAATTCAGCAAATTCAGGGGCAGTCCTTGATGTTTTTACTTCTCTTCACAAGAAAGGGCAGAGCATCGTCATGGTTACGCACGACAAAAAATCGGCTCTGCGGGGAAATCGTATCATTTATATTAAAGACGGAAAAATTTTCGGCGAGTGCGATTTGGGAAAATTCGAGCAGGACAGTACCGAAAGAACTGAAAAACTTGATAAATTTATGAAAGAAATGGGGTGGTAATATTGAAGAAAATATCCACGCTGACGCTGCATAATTTGAAGAAAGCAAAGGGACAATACATATCCTTTGGGGTATTTATCTGCCTGACCGCATTTATTATCAATATTGCCCTTGTGCTTGCTTTTCAGACATTCAACGCCTATGATAGTCTGTTTGATGAGCTTGACACTGCGGATATCAATTTTATCATTCCACAGATTCAGGATCATCAGGAGTTACTTGCAGAGGTGGAAGAAATTGACGGGGTATTATTTGTCGAAAAGCATGGAGGGGTATTTACTCCGGTAACTGTCCGTGAGTTTGCAAATTCCGATTTTGACATGAATACTGTTTTTTACAATATGGATGAGGAAAGAACGCTGAATCTGCTTGATGTTACGGATGATTCCGGGAAGGGGGACAGTTCTGTTTATATTCCCATGTATATGAAGGAATTAGGCGGTTTTGCAGAAGGAGGCAGGATTACTTACTCTATAGACGGCAGGGAGCACACTTATGATATTAGCGGAACCGTATTGGAGATGCAGTATGGAAATTATGGTACCGGGCTGATTGGCGGATATTTTCCCCAAGCTGTCTATGAGGAATTTGCGCATGAATATCGTGATCATGTCATTGCAGAATACTCCTTGAAAGTAACAGGCACCGCTGATTTGAGTGAAATGAAAAATACCATATCTGAAATGTTAAGAGAGAAAGGGATTGCGATATTGAGTATCAATGACAGGGATACCGCAAAACAGACCAGAACAATGGTCTGTACTCTGCTTATCGTTATATTTTTGGCGCTTGCTGCAATGATACTGGTAGTGAGTATTTTCCTCAGTAACTTCCGGATACGAAGCGCAATTGAAGGCGAACTGGCACAGATGGGGGTATTAAAAGCGATTGGTTATACAAGCCATATGATCATTGCTTCAACAGTGATGCCCTACGTGCTTGTAGGCATTACTGCTGCAGTGATCGGAATCGCCTTATCCTATGCGGTCCTGCCTTTCGTAGCAGGCATTTTGGCAATTCAGTCAGGGTTTTCCTATACGCCTGATTTTGATATGATGGCGATGCTTCTTGTAATATTGGTACTAACGTTCGTAATATTGCTTTTTTCCTATATTTCAGCAAGGAAAATACATCGGTTGGAGCCGATCAATGCCATAAGAGGGATCACCGGAGAGGAATCGGCTGGGCAGAACATCTTATTATTTGCCGTCGCAGCCGGTATCATGGTGCTGCTGTCTTTCGCAGGGACGCTCCTATACAATGTAAGTGTCAAGCCGGATAATTTTATGAATACACTTTCAGAGGAATTACCCTCCGTTATTTTTACGGCAGAGGATGAAAAAATGACGGAGCTTAAGGAACTTCTTGAAGACGACAGTCGTGTAAGGCTTGTTTTGGAATATGCTTCTGCACCTGTTAGTTATGAAGACGGGAGCCTTACCGCTTTTGTGTGTGAAGATTTTTCAAAAGTAACAAATGATATCTGTTATGAAGGCCGCAGCCCTGTGAAAAAGAATGAAATTGCAGTAGGAAATGCAATTGCGGACAATTATCCGATCGGCAGTCAAATAGAGCTGACAGTTGGCTCTAAAACGGCAGATTATATTGTAACCGGCTATATTCAAAGCGTGAATCATGCAGGAGCGGTATGCCAGCTGACAAGGGAAGGATACGAAAAAATCGGCGAAACAATGAATTCCGTCAATGTTTACTTACATGATAAAAATGCCGATATGTTTATAAATGAGTATGAAGAAAACCATGATGCGATCATTCAATCATCGGTAAATTTTGAACAGATGAGTGAAAATGGCAGAATGATGTATACGGGGATTGTTTCTGTGATTGTGATCATCCTGTTTGTGATTTCCGTTCTGATGGTTCTGCTTGTGATGTATGTAATTATCAATTCCATGATAAGCAGGCGCAGACAGGAATTTGGCATATGCAAAGCGATTGGATACACAAACAGGCAGCTTACGGTTAAGACAGCGCTCGGTTTTGTCCCTGTTGTGGCTGCAGCGTCAATCATTTCGGCAATAGCCGGTTTGTGGTATCTTCCCGCGATTAACAAAATCATTTTTTCATTGATCGGGGCTGTAAAAAATCATTTTCAAATATCTGTTTTGATATTGATCGTATTTGCCATACTGTTCACTGCCGTGTCATTTGTAATCAGCGTACTACTTTCTGCACCAATTAAAAAAATCACCGCATATTCGCTTTTAAGGGAATAATGGAGGAGAACAGCTATGAATTTTTCTGACAAATTAAAGGAAATAAGAAAAAAAGAAGGAATCTCACAGGAGCAGCTTGCCGAAAAAATCGGTGTTACAAGGCAGGCCATCACGAAGTGGGAAACGGGAAAAGGGTTGCCGGACGTTGAAAATATGGTAATCATAGCAGAGATTTTTAAGACAACCATAGATGAGCTGCTGAAGGATTCCATCGCAAAAGCAGATCCGGAAGCAGTTGTGTATACCAGTGAAACCGTTTATGACATTGACTGTGAAAAACATTTTGATGTCAATATCGGCAGTGCGGCTGTTATCATGCTGTCATCAGGCGATGATGAGAAGCTGCATGTGAAGCTGTCTTCTGAAACCCTTGAGAATTTAGATTCCATGTTTAAGATCAAACTGGATGACAGGAAAAACAAGCTGGATGTCATTTGTGTTAATAAAAATAAGCTGAGCCGCTATGAAGCCGAGGAGTCGCTGACCGTTGAGATCACGCTTCCGAATAAATATTCTGACATCTGTGAGATCGCAGCCAGTGTGAAGCTTCTTGCAATCAGTCATCTTCACTTAAACCGCTTAGAATATGACGGCGATGCAGAGCAGGTTCTGATTTCGGACAGCAGTGGAAGTCTGGAATTAACGGCAAAGACAGATTATGAAATTACCGTTGATCAGATTACGGGAAGATTGGACATTAACCAGTGGAGGGCAAAAGCGATCATTCATATCCCGGAAGAAAAAATGGTAAATGTAATAAATAAAGGCAGAAAATGTAAGGTTTATTATGCAAAAGAAGGAAAAGCGGCAGAGTGTAAAGATGCTGCCGACAGTGAAAATGAAATCAGCATTTCGGGAATATGTTCAGAGCTGGTTATAGATTTGATTTGATCTGACCAGTGAGCAGTTCGTTGAAGAAAACCGGACGATGAGAATAATTCGGAGCAATTACGATCTATATTTTACCACCGCTGCAAGCGCCGTGCCGCAGCGGTGGTTATTTATATCCACTGATCGTTCATCTCGTCCGGCAGCACGTCAGACTGCCGCCGCAGGGGATTTTCACGGCGGGCTGATTTTCAGAAACCACTGCTACAGAGCAGAAAGAACGAGGTATCAGAAATGATTGAGAACAAAAATGATT
>DLAJ01000018.1:11140-42574 GCA_002493905.1 Lachnospiraceae bacterium UBA7050
AAAATGATTGAGAACAAAAATGATGCAAGCAGAAACTTAGAAAAAGCATAGCAGGCACTGGAACAGGCGAAACAGTGTGCAGCCAACGAAAAGAAATGGCAGAACGGGAAGAAACGCAAAGCTGAGAAACAGCCCATGCAGTCTGAATCTGACAGTATCGGCAAGGAGCAGACCAATGGCTCTAGACTCAGCCAAGGGCTGAGTCTGGAGTCAGCATATGCCGGGATAATCAGCTATAACAGGAAGAACCTTGAGCGGGGGCTTCAGAACGAAAGCTGGCAGCATAACAGACAACAGAGCAGGATTACGCGGAGGGAGGAAGACATTTAATGGAAATCTGATAGAAATGAGAGTGGGATTATGGTATTCTATTAGTGATACAAATTGGAATTTATCGGAGGGTATGTATATGAACAGATGTAAAAAGATAGCAATATCGGTATGTGTTTTTCTGACAGCAATAAATGTTGCTGCTTGCGGACAAGAAAAAGGAGATGAAGTTGTCAATACTGATGAATCTCCTACAAGACAGCAAGAAAGCAGTGTGCAGACAGTTGAAAGTACAGATTTGGAAATAAAACAAAATGAAACTGCAAATGCAGATGAATCTTCTGAAAATCAGCAGGAAAGCGGTATGCAGATAGATGAAAGTACAAATTTAGAAACAGAAGAAAATAAAACCATTGGTGCAGAAGAATCCAATACACAAACGGGTGAGAATATAGGTACAGAAATGACAGCAGAAGAATTATTAGATTTGTTTGTCAACGGTTCAATAAGTGCAATCAGTTCCGAGGATTCGACATCGGCATTCTATATTACCGATTTAGATATGGATTCTGGTGAATGGGACTCTTATTCCATTGGTGAAAGAGTCGATCTTGACAATGATGGGGAAAATGAACTGATTATTTGCGGACCTTATGGTGGCATATATCTTGATGCGCGTGATAATAAGGTCTATGAATTTGCTGTGGGAGAGGGTGATGGGCTAGTGCTTTCTTATGTTGTTTATAATGGCTCTACATGGATTATGCACAGCAACAGAATGCATACAGGATATGAAGCATACCATATGGAAAAATTTGAAGGAGCAGATAATTTAGTTGCAGAAATGAATTTTTATGAAGAACTTGTTGATGAAGATAATGTGGAGGGCAAAGAAAAATATACATTGAATGGAACAGAAATATCTTATGATGAATATTTTGAATTATGCAGCAAGATTTTTGCAACTGAAGTAACTACAACCAAATGATAAATTCCAATTTGTCTAAATAATCATTACCACGATCACAACCTTGAATAATAGATGTTTTCTAAATCATTTATTCCAACGATCCAACGGGTGTATCAGCGGAAGGGGATCGGTGCGGCGTTGATACAAAGTATTATCTGAAATTGTCTGCTGTGCATTTATGAAAACCTGAAAGTACAGAACTCTCTATAGGCGATAGCGGGACAGATAATAAAACAGGTAACAAAACAGATAACAAAACAGGTAACAAAACAGATAACAAACAGGAGGAACACATGACAGACTACAAATTTTGGGGATGGGAAAACGCCGATGTGGAGGCGGTCACGGACGAATATCCGGGAATCCACAATCCGCGGCAGCTTTATGACGCGTTGTCAGAAATATGGTGTGCAGATACCTGCGCGCCCAGAATGCGGAGCGATTGGTCCAAAGAAAACAGGACGCTGGGGCAATGCTCGATCACTGCATTTTTGGCACAGGATATTTTCGGGGGAAGGGTATATGGAGTCCCCAGAGACGGGGGAAACCATCATTGCTACAATGTGATCGGGGACTGCAGATTTGATCTGACCAGTGAGCAGTTCGGCGAAGAAAAGCTTACCTATGAGAACAATCCGGAGCAGTTTCGGGAAGTTCATTTTGCGAAGGAAGAAAAGCGTTTGAGATATGAATATCTGAAGGCGGAGCTGAAAAGGTACTGCGGACGGTACAAATAGATGTTTCATAATGTTGTGCGATCGGGAAGGATGCATAGATCGGTTCATCGGTGGAAAAATAGACTTTTTTTCATTGGGATAAGTGTATGCATCATTCTTTTTATGGCCGGTATATGAAATGTCAGTCTGACACGCAGACTCTGGCGGTGATACCTGCTCGTGCAGATTCCAGTTATATACAGGTTGTTGGTATGATCACAGCAAGGCTGCCGACAATAAGTTTATATGCGTTATATGCGATATCCCAGAAACATCCTGCCGGAGAAATCCGTCAGGATGTTTTTTGCTGGTAAGTATTCGTTTTTTGAAGAATATTCATAGGAAAGTATTCCCTTATCGGCAATGGGCGCGTCTGCCCGTTCCGCATCCGCGTTCGCTGCCATATTTGGTACAGTAAGCTTCGCAGGTGCCGTCACAATAATCGCCTTTGTGATCATATCCGCAATACTCATGGCCATCGTGAAAATGTCTGCCGTCTAAAAGACAGCCGTCTACCGTGCATACAGGGCATTCGGTATTCCATGTTATGATATCGTCTGTATCCGGATTAGTGGCAGATGAATTTCCCTGATATCCACGGTGTCCGTGATGTCCGTTACCATGACCATGTGCGGAAACCGGCATTGCAAAAAGCGAGAATACAAGAGCAGTAGTCATGACTGCAGTGAGCAATTTCTTCATGCGCATAGCGCGAACCTCCTTTCCCTTCCTTGAGACAGATGAGACTTTCCGAAAAAAAGGAAAGCCGCATGTCAAATCAATCTGTTTGGGTTCAGTATAGCATGTGCCGGTATAGGATTCAAGAGTTGAAGCAGACATTTGGGGGATTATGCAGATCGAATTTTGAACGACATATCCGTTCCGGTGGATGATTAAAACCATGACGGCATGATCCGACTGGAAGTAAATGAGGTGATGTGATAAACTCTTATTTAAGAAAAGGGGATTTCAGTGTATTGTAAAAATGTGAGTGAGAAACTGTGCAAACAAAAATTTGAAGGGGGGGGGAAGGCACTGATATGGAAAAAACAATGACTGTAAACCAGACAGAATACGGGATCATCAGACTGCTCGGACACGGAAAGGGTGGATACTCGTATCTGGCATATCCGCTTGATGGCGGCGGAAACAAAGACCGCGGGAGCCTTTGTGTGTTAAAACAGATTCACCATGAGCCGTGTGAATACTATACGTTTGGGGACAAGATTGCTGCAGAGCAGAATGATTACAGGCGCCTGCTGAAAACAGGCATCCGCATGCCCCAAATGGTCGATATAGACGTTACCAATGAACGGATTGTAAAAGAATATATCGAGGGTCCGACACTGTCGGAATTGATAGAAAAAAAGCAGCCGATCGAGGCATATATCGGTCAGGTCAGGCAGATGGCTGAGCAGGTGCGTGTGCACGGCTTAAACATTGATTACTATCCGACAAACTTTGTGGTGAAGGACGGTCTGGTTTATTATATTGATTATGAGTGCAACCCCTATTCGGAGGAATGGAGCTTTGAGAACTGGGGCATCACATGCTATTCCTGAAAGGATGATGAAAGCGGCGGGCGGAAACCTTGAACGGGTTTTTCGCCCGTCTTTTTTCAGGTGCTGTATGGAATGCGTAAAATTTTCTGCAGACCGGAGACCGATCGGCGTTTTCGTTCATCTAATCTATGAAAACAGCAAGTGCAGATGAAATTCCTGATCCAAAAGAGTGGGGATGCATAATAGCTGTCAAGCGCGCAAAATAAGTTTCGCATCTGCGGAACTCTTTCAAAAAAATACGCCGGCAGAAAGGACATTATGAAAAAAGAACAGTTGGGACAAGTGATCATCGCATCGGAGGATATGATGTATCATGTGGCAAAGACATTGCTTTACAGTGATGCGGACTGCGCGGATGCGATACAGGAAGCGATTGTGAAGGCGTTTTCGAATCTTCATACATTACGGCAGGATGCTTATGTGCGGACGTGGCTGACGAGAATCCTGATCAATGAATGTTATACGATCATGCGAAAAGAAAAAAGAGTGGTGTCCATGGAGGACTATGCGCGGGAAGAGGCAGCCGGAGAGACGGAGGACTATTCGGAGCTTTATGAGGCGCTCAGTCATCTTCCTGATGAGATACGCCTCTGCGTTACGCTCTATTATATGGAGGGATACCACGTCAGGGAAATTGCAGATATGCTGGATGTCACCGAGAGCACTGTTAAAAACCGGCTGGCGCGCGCAAGAGCGCGCCTCAGGGAGGAACTCGCGGTCACGATGTAAAGGAGGAGGTAACGATGGGTATGCAGTTGGAAAATATAAAAGAAGAGTTTCCCGTGATGCCGGAGGAAATGCGGGCAATGGTGAAGCGGGAAGTGGAAAAACAGGTAAAGACAGCGTCATCCGCAGGCGCGAGAAAGAAAGGGATGCCAAGAAAGTATTTTCTTGTGGCATTTGCGGCGGTCATGGTTATGGGGATGACCGTGTTTGCCGGAAGCCTTTACCGGATGCGCACAAAGGATAATGGAAAATACGGCGTAGATATCAGTGTGGAACGGGACGGAGAGGGTACGGCGGACGCAGAAGGGGCGCAGAACGAGGGCATTTCCGGAAATCCGAAAGACCAGGATGGACAGCAGGACCCGGCGTCACAGGAGCCTTATGTGATCGAGCCGGTTAAGGTAACACTTTCCTATCTGCCCGAGGGCATGGTCCAGATTGAGGATGATTACGGAAAATATTGTTATGCAGACGCCATGTACCAGGGCGGCGTGTCGGTCTGTCTGTACCGCATGGATACCGGAAGCGGGTCGTTTGCAATGCAGTTTACGGGAGTTGCTGACAGACAGGAGCTGTCAATCAATGGCAATGATGGGATTTATCTGAGGTTTTCAGATATTTACGACGACGAGATCATTTTCAATCAGCGGGTATATGTCATGTATCCCTACCAGCACTATGTGTTGAAAATGTTTGCAGGCTCTAATGTAACAAAAGAGGATGTGATTGCGATCGCAGAGGGCATTGAGCTGACGCCCGCAACCGAGGAAGAATGCGCAAAATATGCCAGCGTGATGAACTGGAGCGAGTATGTGCGCTCAATGGAGGAGGTGGAGTCGGCACAGAGCGAACCGGGTCCCTTTGATGAGGCGCTGCAGGTGCCGAAAGACAGAATGAATCATACGCATGCGGTCGGAGAAACATTTTCGCTTGGAGCAGACAAGGATTATTCCGTGAGAGTCGCAGAGGTACAGGTTTTAGATAACATTCGTGCTTTGAATTGGGATTTACTGGATTCGGATGAGAAAAAAGAACTCTCCGAGGCGACCGACGCGGATGGAAATCTGCTTCCTGGTACCATGGATTATGTGAAATACGGAGACGGGGTTGACACGCTGACGGAAGTGGTACGTCAAGAACAGGCGGCGCAGAAACTGGTTTATATTACGCTTGAATATACAAATACGTCGGATACCTGCCTGACGGATGTGCTATTTGTTGGAAATCTGTTAAGGATCGTGGAAGATGGAGACAATGTCCGGATTCGTGAAGGAAAAGAGCCGGGTGAAGGCGATCAGTGGGACGCTGCCCAGATGAGAGGCGTGGCGCGTTATAGAGAGATGTTTTACTATGACGTTCATGGCGGAGAGAGAGGCAACAATTATATTCCGGCTATTGAGCCGGGCGAGACCGTCACCGTGCATCTGGCGTGGGTTGTGCCTGAGGAGGAGCTCCCGTATCTGTATCTGAATCTGGATACGGAAGGCGGCGCATATAGCTTTTCAGATTCCGCACTTACAACCGGGTATGTGGATATCCGTCAGTAACGACATGATGACAGCGCGACTTCTTGAATAACGGTAAAAAAGGAAAGCTGTTGCTATGAGCGCAGCGCGGGACGGACGAATCGTGCTCATGGGAAAATAATGATTGCAGGTAAATGGTAGTTACAGACAAATGATGATTAAAGATGGAGTGGAAGAATAAAGGGCGGTATTCCGGAAAATGGCGGTTCCGGAATACCGCTTTGTTTGGACAGAAATAAATTGTCATAGAAATAGTCAGATATCATAATCAGATAAATATTTCTGAATGGTGTCAATGATGTATTCGGCAGATTTCAACTGCGCTTCGGATTCTTCTAATGAGGCGATAAAGAAATCATCATAATCGCTGTTTTCACGTTTCCTTTGCAAATGGGATAACTTTTTGCCAACTTCGCGGGGAAGGATTCCTGTTGCGATATAATGCTTATTAAAATAAGAGACAACATCCTTATGCCGCTTAAAATCAATTGACTCTAATGCAAGAACTGCCTTTGCCGCATAAAATGCGGCATAATAGCAGCGGTTGATTGCATCTTTATAATGTTTGCTGGTAACGCACCAGTTTGCAGTTTCGAGTGTTTCTAAGGCGTTAGAAATTCGATAACGGCATAAATCCATTTCTTTTTTATTCACTGATTTGTACTCCCTCATTTTTCACTGAACGATAAAAGGGTAAAGCATCGGCCCAGTATTCGAAGTGATCTTCGTTTTTAATGATAGGAGAAATATGGATGCCATACTCTATTTCGATATCGAAAGCCAGATCAAAAACGGAAGCTTCGATTGACTCTATTTTTTCGGGAGAAAGCTTTGTCAGGATCATGACATCAACATCTGAGTTTGGGTTAAAATCTCCCCGGGCATAGGAACCATATAAGATCACCTTTGATAAGTCGTTTCCTAAAAATTTTTTTAATTGTATTGAAAAATGATAAACAATATCTCTTATTGTGCTTGGCATACGATCACCTGTTTGTGGGAAGCGTTTTTGGTTTCTGTTTCTATTATACCCGTTCTTTTCGGAAAAGTCTACACGACCGTAATTGTAAAATGTGCGTATTATACCCCGTATTATAATTGCAATTAAATGGCCTGCTTGAATGAGGAGCAGTTAGCGGCATTTCCCATGAATGATTCCGCAGCCGATTTTTTCCCCTGCATTTCCCGACGGCTGCGTGTGGAAATCATCGCTCATGGCATGCACAATCACCGCTCTTCCTAAAATCTCATTTACCCAGAATCGATCTGTTGTGAATGCCAGAAATGCGCTGCCATTGACGCCAAAAAGCGGGGGCATATCCCCTGCATGGTACGGGTGGGAGCAGTTATGCGGATTGTAATGTCCCATTGCATCCGCAAAGGGATCATCGGAATTTCCTGTGCAGGAGGTTCCCTCATGGATGTGAAATGCGAAAACAGGCTCATCACAGAAGGAACTGCCGGAAGGAAGTCCTTCTAATTCCGCGGTAACTAATACGCTGCTGCAAAGCTGGTAAAATCGGACGGTTCCCTTTAAGCAGGGGCAGCTTTCACTGCCTCTGATGCATGCTGCAGCGTCCGCAGTCCTTTCAAGCGCCGCATGAAGATCGTTCAACAAATTCATAAGTTCTCCGAATATGGTTCTTTCTATCAGACTCTTTCGATATGATATGAAGAAAAATAGAAACGTGTGCAGCATATCAAAATATGCAGCATATCAAGATATGCAGCATATAAATGATATGCTATACTATACACCACTATTGCCTATCGGTTGTGAAAGAAGTAAAATGGTTGTGGGTAAAGTGACGATTATCTGACAGGAGGAAGACAACATGACAAAAGCAGTATTTCTTGATTTTTACGGAACCGTTGTCCATGAGGATGGCGAGATCATTCAGAAGATCACGCAGATCATTCACGAAACAGGCGATATGGAAGAACCGAAAAGGATCGGTGCTTTCTGGTGGAAGGAATTTCAGGAGATGTGCGATAAGGCGTACGGAGATGCCTTTGAGACGCAAAGAATGCTGGAGGAAAGATCACTGCGAAACACGATCTTATGGTTCCATTCGTCGGCGGATGCGGAGGAGTTGAGCGCGCAGATGTTTGCACACTGGCAGGAACCTCCTATTTTCCAGGATACAAAGGAGTTCATTGAACAATGTTCAATTCCGGTATATTTTGTTTCCAACACGGATAACGAGGATATTGAGTCAGCGATGCGGCTTCACGGTCTTACTGCGGCAGGCGTATTCACATCGGAAGACGCCCGCTCCTATAAGCCGCGGAAGGAACTGTTCGAACGGGCGTTAAATACGGTGGGAGTAAGACCGGAGGAGGTCGTCCATATCGGTGATTCCCTGAGCTGCGATGTGAAAGGAGCATCACAGCTTGGCATCCGGACAATCTGGCTGAACAGGGATGGAAAAGAAGTGCCTGAGGGAGTCCGGGCAGCGGGCAGTCTGACAGAAGCGCTGGAAATCATACAGACCGTGTGAAGAGGAAAACTTTTATCATCTTCACATTAGATTCAAAAAAGTATGGTAAGATATCATGTGACAGGATATTTTACCATACTTTTTTGCGGTATAGGGTGTGGCGAAAAAAGCAGGCTTGCAGAGAGAATGAATGAACGGGCGGGCATGCACAGAGATTTTCTTTTTTAGGGGGAGCTATGAAAAAAATTTTAGTTGTGGAGGATGATCAGGCGATACAGGCGCTTTTGCAGGATTTTCTGATCGAGGCAGGATATGACGTTGTGACGGCGTCCGACGGGGTGGAAGCACTTTTCGAATTTGAGAAGCAGCCGTTTGACCTGATTCTTTTGGACGTAATGCTGCCTAAAATCGACGGTTTTGCCGTGTGCGAGGTGATCCGGCAGAAATCCGATGTGGCGATCGTGATGCTGACAGCATTAGATGATGAGGAACATCAGATCAGGGGATTGGACCTGCAGGTGGATGATTATCTGACGAAGCCCTTTTCCATGCCGATCCTGATACGAAAGATTGCGGCTGTCCTGCGCCGGCAGGAAAAGCGGGGCGGGGATAACGTACCGCAGATGATTTCTTACAGGGAACTGGATTTGGATATGGACGGCTATAAGGTTTACATAAAACGAAATCCTGTCGATTTAACGCCGAAAGAGTTTGAGATCCTGCGGGAATTACTGCTTCATCAGGGCAGGATTCTGACGCGGGAGAATCTGCTGAGTGCGCTTTGGAAGTATGATTTTTTCGGGGATGAAAGAATTATTGACACGCATATCAAAAATATCCGAAAAAAACTTGGCGGCGCGGACTATATTGAGACGATCAGAGGGGTGGGATACCGGATTGATAAAGAAGATGAAAAGTAAACTTTCAGTGAAAGTTTTTATGATGACAGCGGTATTGACGGCGGTATGCTGCGGCATTACTTATTTTTGCATTTTACGCTTTGCGCCTCATATTTATGTGCATACCATGGACGAGGCGGAAATGTGGGCCGGTGAGCTGGCTGCATGTATCGATCAGGTCAGTAAAGAAGAGTATTCTTATTTAATCAGCGACTTTGCCCGGATGCTTTCCGAAGAAACAGACGAGGAGTATGTATATCACATTTTCCGGCAGAGCGGAGAGGAACTCCGCCTCCCATACTTAAACACTATGACTGGAAAGAACATTGCGGATTATGAGGGCTGTGAGAAAACAGGGAGTTACACGTTTCAAATGTGGGACAGTGCAGAGAAATATGTGGTGTTTGCGGCGAAGGATACAGAATTGGAAAGCCAGGCTGCAGGTGCGTTAAAAAAAGCGCTGCCGGTGATTGTCGTGATCGTTGTTCTGGTATCAGCCGCCGCCGCTTTTTTTTACACATGGTATATGACGGGACCGGTTAAAAAGATCAGTACGATAGCGAGACAGATAGCGGATATGGAATTTGATGCGCGCTGTGAGGTCCGGCGCTCAGATGAGATCGGTGTGTTAGCGGGCAGCTTAAATGAAATGGCGGAAAAGCTTTCGCTGGCACTTTTGCAGCTTCGGGAAGCAAACGGAAAACTGCAGGAAGACATCGACAGGGAAAGAGCGCTGGAGCAGCAGCGGTTAGCGTTTTTTTCGGCGGCGTCCCATGAACTGAAAACGCCGATTACGATCATCAAAGGGCAGTTGGAAGGGATGCTTTATCAGGTGGGACGCTTTCAGGATCGGGAGACTTACCTTGCGCGGTCTTTAGAGGTCACCAATACCTTGGAGACGATGGTGCAGGAATTATTGACGGTCTCACGCATAGAGACGCCGGGCTATACATGTAAAAAGAGCAGAGTGGACTTCAGCAGGCTTGCGGCGGGACGGCTTACGGCGCTTTCCGAGTTGTTTTTGCAGCGGGAGCTGACGATTGAGACTTTTCTTTCTCCGGATATCGTTGTGATGGGGGACGCACGCCTGCTCGAAAAAGTGCTGGATAATCTGCTTAGCAATGCGGCATTGTATTCCCCCGCGGGGAACCATGTGACGGTGAAACTGTGGAAAGAGGCGGAAATCAAAGCAGCAGAGCCTCAGAAGGCGGAAACCAAAACAGCTGAGCCTCAAAGAGCGGAAACCGTCATGCTTACGGTTGAGAATACGGGAGTGCAGATACCGGAGGAGGCGCTTCCAAAATTGTTTGAGGCTTTTTACCGGGTTGATGAATCCCGCAGCCGGCAGACCGGCGGCAGCGGACTCGGCCTGTATATCGTAAAGACGATTCTTGATCTGCATGGAGCGTCAGTCAGCATTGCCAACACGGAGCAGGGTGTGACGGTGTTGGTACGTTTTGGGGAGACGGAACCGGAATCATAACCCCGGTGCGGCTTTCCATTGGAATCTCCACACAAAAAACATATTTGTTTCAATCGTACTTCAAATACTTCCGTTATCCTAAGACTAGAGCCGCCGGGCAGAACCAAAAAGATCGGAGCGCATGATTTCTTTATGAAATGTGTGTTCTGCGGCTGCCCGGTGAGAAAAACAGGATAACGGAGGTGTTTTTTTATGAAAAAAAGGAGAAGAAACGTACGGGCGGGCCGCATGACCATGCAGACGGCAGCATCGGTTTTGATGGCGGCTGTCATGCTGGCAGGGTGCGCAGCGCAGTTCAGCGCAGCACAGTCCAGTGCAGCACAGTTCAGCGCAATGCAGTCAGATGGAAATGGGATGAAATCCGCAGGCGGGAACGTTGTGTCATTGTCGGCGGACAGGAGTATGCCGGAGTTTACTAAGGAGGACTATCGGAAGCTTATGGCGCTTCAATGGGACGGATATGAGGACTTGAGCGTTTCGGCGTACCGGAATGCAGTCGCGGAGGTGACGGATTCCAGAGAATACCGCGATCTTCTGGACCGGTTTTTTGCGAGCGAAGCATTCTATGCGCTGAGGGACAGCAATGAGCTGGCGGCGTTTTGCTTTTATACGCTTGGTCCGCTCACAGCAGAGCAGTATCAGAAAAGGTCGTTCGGCGGGGGCGCGATGAGCGACGCGGCGGCAGATGCCGACAGGGCGGTATTGGAATTTGATGTCACGCTCACGATCACGGATGAGGAAACGTTGACCGTCAAAGAATATCAGTCTGCGCGGGCCGGCGTTATGGATGGCATGGAGGAATTATTGGAGGGCAGACAGAAAGAGCAGCTTCAGGATGAAGCTTTTATGCTTAAGGAGGCCGATCAAAGAATTGAATTTCTGACTGCGGAGTGGGGAAGCAGCGCGCTTTCGATCAGCGTGGAATATGTTTATATGCCGCTCTGTGCTTATGACGGATATCTGGAAGAGCATCAGGGACGTGACAGATATCTGGAGGAAGATCAGGAGAGACGCGAATATCCGAACGGTACGAGAGAGGATTATGATTCGCTGTTTGCCCTCATGACGCCGGGATATGAGAATATGGTTCTGGAGGACTTTAACCGGGAGCTGCTCGCATGGGCAGATGAAGATTACGAACGGGCGGAGCGGATTGGCGGCGACGTTGGCTATCATGATTTTGCGGTTCCGCTCACGCAGGAGGAGCTCTTTTTTGTCACGGTGAGCGCGAATTATTCTCATATGGAAAATGCAAAGATGATTCAGCAGCATTATACGGGCAGGGAGGAAGAGGACCCGTACGTCAATCAGGACCTTGGGTACAAAGACATGGAGGAGTGCGGACGGGGCGCATACGCCGGTCTCTGGTACCAGTTTTCGTACCATGTCAATGACCGGAGCCGGATCACGGTTGGACTGAGGGACAGATGCATTGACGGTATGATCTCTGACATACGAGGGTTTTGGAATGAGACGGGGCTCGAAACGCTGCTGACATTAGAAGAAGACGATATGGCGCTGATTTTACAGCAGATCGCGGACGCTGACAGCACGGAACAGCTGACGCTTCATATTGAGGAGGTCCATTTTAAAACAAATGATGAGCGGCTGGAAAACTGGGATGAACAGGGAAACTGGAATGAGCAGGGAGGATGGGACTATTATGCGCAGCTGGATTCCGGTGAAGCGGATGAGAGTGGAAGGGAGAAACTCACGGGAGATTATCTGGATGCCTATGACAGTCTGACTGCATACCGGACCGATGGTTATGAGAATATGACCGTTGCTGCATTCAACGCGTTACTCGCTTCCGACGAGGATATTTTGTTAAAGGTGTATGAAGCGTATGCAAACGTCGTGGCGGGAGGGATTTCATGTTCGGATGAAAACGCTGATTTTTTGAATGTGACGCTGAACGCATCCCTGAGCGAACTGTATGGAGAGAAATTTAGCGAACCTGCTTTTTTTCCAATCTACCTGCAGAAAAAAGAACAGCCATATGTGGACCCAATCGAAGGAGACGTGCTGTATCGATTCTGTTTTTTTGCCAACGTTTATCTGGAATATCACATTCAGAATCCGGAAATGATCACGGTTTCGGAGCGTGACCGGTTTTTTACAGTATTCCGCGATGAGCTAAATAGCTATGTTGAGGGATTGAGCCGGGAAAAGATCATGGAAACGGATATAAAGGCGGAGCTGGAACGAAGAGCGGCGGAGCTGATTCGCCGGTATGCGCCGCGGGGAATGGAGATTTCCTGTGAGATCGTCTGTGAAGAATTTGACTAAAGGGATTTGGTGAGAGGTAATACCTTTGGGTATCCGATAAAGCGGAAAGGGAAACGTGTTTGGAAATAGATAGAAAACAGGAAGAGAAACAGGCATATTCCGCATATGTCTGTTTCTCTTCCTATTCCTGTGCTATACTGTGTAAAGTAACATGCTGGGGCTGTGCGGGGGTATCAGGGAACGAATCGGAAAACGGACGGGAGATGCGGTTTTTGTAACAGTTTTGAAACCGGAACAGAAAGCAGAAAGCAGAAAACAGAAAACAGGAACAGAAGGCAGGCTGAACAGAAACAGACAGGAGGGCGGATATGGAAGAGAAACGTCTGGAAGCTTTTGAAAAGATGCTTGCGGCGGTGCAGGCGGAGTACCATGATATTTTATCTAAGACGGAAAGGATGAAAGCGGCGGGGAAGGTAAAAACGGTGACATACCGTCAGATGGTGTCGCGCAGGACGATGTATCAGGATATGCTTTCTCTGTATCAGATTTACGGACTGACAGAATAGGACAGGCTGCAGGCAGTACCCATAACAGCAGCCGCAGGCAGCACGCATGACGCCGGGAAATGTATTGGTGAATTTTCGTATCATTTTCGGAAATCAGACAAAAATTTCAAATATTTTACAAATATATGATGCTTTTGTAGAATGTTGTGATATAATGAAAGGGTATATCGAAATGAGTATAATGGTAAATTTGTACTATACGGGTATAAACGGAAATGCCCGCAGATTTGCGGAAGAAATGGAACAGAGCGGCACGGCCGATGCCATCCGTGCAGAAGCGGGAAATCTCCGCTATGAATACTTTTTCCCTATGAAAGATCAGGAGACGGTTCTGCTGATTGATTCATGGGAAGATCAGCATGCTATCGACCGGCATCATGCATCGCCGATGATGGAAACGATCACGGCAATGAGGGAAAAGTATGATCTGCATATGAGAGTGGAGCGTTATGTTTCAGATGAGGGAGGAATCCCATCCTCAGACGAACAGTTTATTAGAGAATGAAGGGGGAATCATATGCCGGTTGTACTGAAAAGGCAGAAACCGGCACAGGCAGTACAAACGAAAAGGCCTGTAAGGATATGATACGAGGGAAATCGTATGACGGGGTTAGTCAACTTGATGGAAGAAACGGTCTTAAGCAAAATTGACGAGCTGTGGACGAAAACGGATTATTGCAAATGCGAACAATGCCGGATGGACATTGCTGCCTATGCGCTGAACCGTCTTCCGGCGCAGTATGTGCAGTCAATGAAGGGGAAGGTATTGTATCGGTTTGAGGCAAATTCGATCCAGCGCGATATTGAAGTGACTGTGGCAGTAAGCAAAGGAATCGAGATCGTAGGAAATGCACCGCACAAAAATGCCAAAAGCGGCGCTGCCGGGTAAAAGGGGACAGTGTAAAAAAATTCATTTTTCAAACGTGATGTTATGCGCAAATAGCGTGCGCAGAAATGGGAGCAGAATGAGAAAAAAGATCATTGTGTGCATCATAGCGGCGGCTGTGCTGCTGATTCCGATTCCGCGTCATTATAAGGACGGTGGAACGGTCGCATATCGTGCGCTTGCCTACAGCATTTACGATGTGCATAGTTTGAATCCGGATCGGGAAGCTATGGAGGGGCGTCCTTATGTGGAAGGTATCATTGTGGAGATTTTTGGAATAGAAGTTTTTAATAACGTAAAATAAAAGACGGCTTGTTATGAAACCCCGCAGATTGCTGTCGGGGTTTTGTCTAACTCTCTAATTGAACGATGTTCAATTTCTGCTTTTGGTTTATATCACTATGAAAAATGAGCTTGACAGCCGTCTGCGGCAATGCTATAGTACCTCTAACACAAGGGCGTTTTGACAGACGGCTTACAGGGAGGCACGCTATGAATCGGATTTTGCCGGGCAGACTGCACAGGGACGACGATCTATAGCGCTTGTATTCGTGCATGGGCACAGGTACAAGCGCTTTTCGTGTTGTACCTGTGTGGAGATACCCGCGGCATTTTGGAAAAATGCGGGGGTGAGTCCGGGATGCAGAGCCTGATCATTGGTCAGGCATGCGGCCTGCTGTCATAGATTCAATGAATCTATGATTCACTGAAAGAAAGAGAAGACCACACCGGTAAATGGATAGGGTTACGGTGTGGTCTTTTTTTGCGTGTCCGGAGGACTCACGTTCTGTCAGGCGCTCAGAACAGAGAAGCATATTGCTTTTCAACTATCAACACCCTGATCCGAATAAACATAAGGAGGTTGAAGGGAGAATGAACGAAATGAGAAACAAGATCACAGGAACGACGGGGCGGCCGCCCCTCACAGCAAAGGAGATCGGACAGCATGCGGGCGGAATGGTGTGCATTCACGGCAGCATTTACAAGATCAGAAAAATGAGTGATTTTGCATTTGTACTGCTGCGCACGGCAGGAGAGGTGCTGCAGTGCGTCTACGATCAGAATTATGCGGAGTTTGACTTAGAGGCATTAAAAGAAGAAAGCTGCGTCAGATTGACCGCGGAGGTGGTTTTGGAGGAACGTTCTAAAACAGGGTATGATCTGCGGTTAAAAAAGGCGGAGGTCTTGTCCGTTCCAGATCAGGAGAGCCCGATTGTGATCAATCAGAAATGCGTCGATACTTCGCTTGACAATCTGCTGAATTTTCGTCCCGTCACGCTGCGCAACAACAGCCAGCGCGCCATTTTTAAGCTGCAGGCGGGGATCACGGATGCGTTTCGGGCATTTCTTAGGGCGGAGCGTTTTACGGAAATTCATACGCCGAAGATCGTGCAGGCGGGTGCTGAGGGAGGCGCGAATATCTTTCAGCTGGATTATTTCGGAAGGCAGGCATATCTTGCACAGAGTCCGCAGTTTTATAAACAGATGATGGTGGGCGTTTTCGAGCGGGTATTTGAGATCGGGCCTGTGTTCCGTGCGGAAAAACACGATACAAAGCGGCATCTGAACGAATATACGGGTGTTGACTTTGAAATGGGATATATTGAGAGTTTTGCGGACATCATGGAGATGGAAACGAAAATGCTTCAGTATACAATGGAATATCTGAAGGAGCATTATGAAAAAGAACTGGGTCTGCTTCAGGTGAAACTGCCGGTGATCGCTGGTATTCCGACAATTCCGTTTAACGAGGCGAAGGCGCTTATTGCGGATGCTTACGGCAGGCGCACACACGAGGCAAAAGATTTTGAGCCGGAGGAGGAGCGGCTTCTGTGTGAACTGATGAAGAAAGAGACGGGGAGCGAGTTTGTCTTTGTGACGCATTATCCGGGTGAAAAACGACCGTTTTATGCGATGGACAACCGGGAAAATCCGGACGTGACAGACAGCTTTGACCTGCTGTTCCGCGGGCTTGAGATTACGACGGGCGGGCAGCGGATTCATGACTATTGGGAGCAGATCGCAAAAATGAAACGGTTCGGACTTGACCCCGCGCAGTTTGAGAGTTATCTGATGCTGCACAAATACGGCATTCCGCCCCACGGAGGCTTGGGAATCGGTTTGGAGCGGATAACGAGCCGGCTTCTGATGCTTGACAATGTCAGATATGCCTCTCTTTTTCCACGCGACATCAACCGGGTTGCCCCCTGATGATGAGATAATCGTTTATAGAACCTCATATACTGCTGTGAAAGATGCAATATATGAGGTTCAGATGCGGTTTCTTGAGAGAAATGTCTTACGGGAATTAAGCAGCGCTGCTATAGTTTACAATAGAAATCTCCTGCGTGAACTGCTTCGCCTGCTCTGTGATCTGCTCTAATCTTTTTACAACTTCGCCTGTATAGATCACTTCATTACATTCTTTACATTTGTAGCAGGGAATATTTCTTATAATTAAAAGGCAGCTGCCTAAGTCGGTAACACTCGTTGCATATCCTTTTTCGGCTTTTGCACCGCATTTCATACATTGCATGGTCAGCGCTCCTTCCTAGTCTTATAATCATTTTCCCAAAGATCAGGGTCTGGGAAATATGCTGTGATCAGGTAGATAAAATCGTTATCACGGCTTATGACAAGATGAATAGGTTCCGATTTTGTAGAAAAACCTAAAATGAAACAGCTTGGTAACGGTGTATCATTTGGATATTGTTGTATGATCGTGCCTGTTTGGATGCCGCTCATAACGTCGTCAATGGATATATGCCGCTCGTATAGACGAATGCGGGCATGTTCCGTAATTGCGATATTTTCAAGTTTATTCAATGCATCCAAATGTGCTTTTAGTATCATTTTACACCAATTATTCGTTTTCATGCTTATTTTATGTTAAGACCATTATATCTAATATAAAAGAGGGTTTCAATGATTTTATTCAATTTGTAAGGACAGAATGATGTGTGGAACAGTCAGGCTTGAAGCGGAAGAAAGGTCTATAACTTTTATCGTGAATATGCTATAATGAACGCTAACGATAAAGTACTGCGGGGGGTGCAGGATAACCGCAGATTTTCCGCATGAAGGTTCTGTGGTGCTGCGCGGTATTGAATCAGATACAACAGGGAATAAGCGGGATCGGGCGGGGTCCTGTCGATGGGAGACATCATGAAGAAGCTTACAGGACGGTTAAAAAATGCGATCACAGTGTTGTTTTTGGCTGTTGCGGCAGTTTTTCTGGTGCGGACGCTGAAAGGCAATTTTTCACAGATAAAAGAAATGGATTTTCAGGTCAACATCCCGATATTTATCGTTTCCATGCTGATCTATTTTGCCTATTTTGTCTCGCTGGCTTCCCTTTGGCATTATGTGACGGTTCTGAACCGATCGTCCATCCCTTATTCCGAAGCCATTACTGCCTATGCTTTTTCCGTGCTTGGTAAGTACATTCCGGGCGAGGTGTTCATGCTGATTGCGCGCTTTCCTGCCTATGAACACAGGGGAATTAAGGCGCGGAAGGTAACGGTCAATTTTTATCTGGAAAACATGGGAACCTTCCTCGGCGCGGCGTTTTTATTTCTGATCTCGTTATTTTTTTTCCCAAATGAGATCATGATGAAATATACAAAGCTCATTGTCGCGCTTGTCGTCCTTCTGATGATTGTGATCCATCCAAAGATCGTGAACGCGCTGCTCCGCTTTTTGGAGCGGTTCATCAAGGGGAAGGACTTACAGATTCCGATTTCCTATCCGCAGCTTTTGTCCGTGGTCGCATTGTTTATCTGCAACTGGGTGCTGGTCGGTGCGGGATTTTATCTGCTTGTCTGCTCGATCTATCCGATTCCGGCGTCGCAGTTTTTGTTTGCAGGCGGTATTTTCGGACTGGCGGTTATTATCGGAATGGTTACGTTTTTCGCACCGTCGGGGCTTGGCGTGCGCGAGGGGATTCTCGCACTGGGACTCGGCATGATCATGCCGGAGGAGTACGCGCTGATCATTTCCCTGCTCGCGAGGATATGGGCAACCGCGGCGGAGCTTTTGTTTATCCTGATCATTTATATCATTCATCAATGTCGAAAGAGAGGGCGTAAAAAAGTGAAAAAAGCATGGTGGAAAGAAGCGGTCGTTTATCAGATTTACCCGAAGAGCTTTTGTGACAGCAACGGCGACGGAGTCGGAGATATTGAGGGAATCACGGGGAAGCTTGACTACTTAAAAGAGCTTGGCGTTGATGTGATCTGGCTCTCTCCGGTCTATGAGTCGCCGAACGTGGATAACGGCTATGATATCAGCGATTATCGTAAAATTCAGGAAGAATACGGGACGATGGAGCAGTTTGACAATATGCTTGCAGAGATTCATAAACGGGGCATGAAGCTTGTCATGGACCTGGTGGTCAACCATACGTCCGATCAGCACAAGTGGTTTGTGGAGAGCCGGAAGTCCGTTGATAATCCGTATAGGGATTATTACATCTGGCGAAAAGGGAAAAAGGATGACGAGAGCGGAGAGATGATGCCGCCGAACAACTGGATTTCGTGGTTTTCGGGTCCCGCGTGGGAGTATGATCAGGCAACGGACATGTATTATCTTCATCTGTTTGCCAGGCAGCAGCCGGACTTAAACTGGGAAAATCCGGCGGTGCGCGATGAAGTGTTTGATATGATGGACAGCTGGTTAAAGAAAGGCGTGGACGGCTTCCGCATGGATGTCATCAGCCTGATCAGCAAAGTACCCGCAATGCCGGACGGCAAAAACGGTGATTTCGTACCTTACGTCGCGAATGGACCGAAGGTGCATACGTATCTGCGTGAGATGCGCAGGCGTGTCTTATCGAAATATGATTCGTTCAGCGTCGGCGAGACGTCCTGCGTGACGATCGAAGAGGCAAAAAAATATGCCAACGAGGACGAGAGTGAATTGAACATGGTATTCCAGTTTGAGCATATGGGCCTGGACGACGGCGAACACGGGAAATGGTCGGATCGCAAAATTTCCCTGCTGGACTTAAAACGCGTGATGTCACAGTGGCAGACAGAACTCTACGGGAAGGCGTGGAACTCTCTGTTCTGGGACAACCATGACCAGCCGCGTATCGTTTCAAGGCTGGGCGACGAGGGAGAATACCGTGAGACGTCCGCAAAAATGCTTGCAACCTGCCTGCATATGATGCAGGGAACCCCGTATATTTATCAGGGCGAGGAGCTTGGCATGACCTGTATGAATTTTACGGATTTGTCTGAACTGCGCGACGTGGAAAGCCTGAACGCCTATCATGATCTGGTGGACGGCGGCATCTATACCCATGATCAGATGCTTTCCTATATCAGCCGCAGGGGAAGGGACTCGGCGCGCACGCCGATTCAGTGGGATGACACTAAGAATGCCGGCTTCACAACGGGAACGCCGTGGCTTTCGGTCAACCCGAATTATAAGGAGATCAACGCGGCGGAGCAGGCGGGACGGGAGGATTCGGTCTACCACTATTATCAGAAGCTGATCCGTCTGCGGAAAGAGCATGAGATCATTGTGTATGG
Organism: Lachnospiraceae bacterium UBA7050; assembly: GCA_002493905.1. GTDB lineage: Bacteria > Bacillota > Clostridia > Lachnospirales > Lachnospiraceae > DLAJ01. The sequence continues at coordinate 30,949 of DLAJ01000018.1, forward strand.
GCGTTATTATCTGATTGCCGACGGCGGGGACGAGGTGTATGCGTATATGCGTTCCTACGGCGATGAGAAACTGCTTGTGCTTTGCAACTTTACAAAAGAAGAACAGCGTTTCGCGTATCCGCGTGAACTGGATGGAAAAAAGAATGAGCTTCTGATTGGCAATTATGCGGACGCACCGTGGCAGACCGCGGTGGAATATACACTCCGGCCGTATGAGGCGGTTGTTTATCGTTATCATTCGTAAGAGGAAGAGCATATACGAAACAGGCAATTGTTTAGAGGGAATCGCATGGGCTTACAGTTTTACTTCGGCGGTTCCGGTTCCGGGAAGAGCACGCGTGTCTATCAGGATGTGATTGCGTGGTCGCTCCAAGAACCGGAGCGGCGGTTTTTCATCATTGTGCCCGATCAGTTTACAATGCAGACTCAGAAAGATCTCGTGGCACTGCATCCTGACCGGGGAATTATGAATATTGATGTCTTAAGCTTTGGGCGTCTGACCCACCGTATTTTGGACGAAGTCGGTGGAGAGGATATTCCGGTTTTGGATGATACGGGGAAAAACCTGATTCTGCGCAAGGTGGCGGCAGACTGCAGGGACAAGCTGAAGGTACTGGCCGGCAGCTTAAACAGAACCGGTTATATTCACGAGGTGAAGTCCGTGATCTCCGAGTTTATGCAGTACGGCATCCGGCCGGATCAGGTCGGGGAGATGGCTAAAGCAGCTGCAAAAAAAGGCCTGCTTTCCGCGAAATTGAACGATGTTCAAATTTTGTATGAAGCCTTTCTCTCCTATATTCATGAGAAGTTTATTACGACTGAGGAATCGCTCGACTTACTCTGCAGGGCGCTTCCGCACTCTGCACTGATCGCGGACAGTGTGATCGTGTTTGACGGTTTTACGGGCTTTACGCCGGTGCAGAACCGTGTGCTGCAGGAATTGATGACATTATGTAAACAAGTTTGTGTCACGATCCTGATAGATACAGCGGAAGACCCTTTTAAGATCAGTGCAGAGCAGAAGCTGTTTCATTTAAGTCAAAAGACAACCGTATCATTATGTAAACTTCAAGAACAGGCTGGGGCCGGAAGAGGAAAGGATGTGTACCTGAAAGGGGCGCCCGTCATCCGCCACCGGGATAATCCATTTTTTTCCTATCTGGAACAGAATTTGTTCCGGTATGGAAATGCTGCGTTTGAAGGAGAGCAGGATTCCTGCCGTATATATAAATTGGACAGCCCGCAGAGAGAAGTGTCGTTTGTCTGCCGCAGGATCAAGGAGCTTGTGAGGACAAAGGGCTATGCTTACCGTGATATTGCGGTCGTGACGGGGGACTTAAGTGAATATGCGGATCTGCTTGCCGCAGAATTTTCCGGTCATGGGATTCCCTTTTTTATCGATCAGACGAACGGGATTGTCTTAAATCCGTTTGTGGAGGGAATCCGCAGTGCGCTGCAGGTCCTGCTGAAAAACTTTTCTTATGAGTCGGTGTTCCACTATCTGCGCAGCGGCATCACGGTGCTTTCAATGGAAGATGTCGATCTTCTGGAAAATTATGTACGCGCGGCCGGCATCCGCGGGAAAAAGAAATACGCCGAACTTTTTACAAGACATACGAGGGAGACCGGCGGGGACGGAGAGCGGCTTATGCGCCTCAACGAAATCCGGGAGCAGTTTTTTACGTCGCTGTCCGTGCTTATGGAGCCTGCGGAGACGATGGGGGAACGCGTGCGGCAGCTTTACCGCTTTATTACCGGAGCGGGTGTTGAGGACAAGCTTGCCGCATACGAGCAGCGCTTTACGGCGGAAGGACGACCGGAAAAAGCCAAAGAGTATGCGCAGATCTATCGTCTGGTGATGGAGCTTTTAGAGCAGATGGATGGGCTTCTCTGTAAGGAAAAGATCAGCGCACAGGAATTTTATGAGATTCTGGACGCGGGACTTTCCGAGATTCAGGTCGGCGCGATTCCGCAGAATGTGGACCGCGTGGTCTGCGGTGATATGGAGCGGACGCGATTTCAGGAAATGAAGGCGTTGTTTTTTATCGGGGTCAACGATGGCAGTATTCCAAGGACGGGAAGCAGCGGAGGGCTGATCTCCGATATGGACCGTGAATTTTTAAGTGCGGCGGATTGGGAGCTTTCTCCGACGCCGCGCCAGAAAATGTATATCCAGCGATTGTATCTGTATATGAACCTGACCAAGCCGACTGCGTATTTATTCATTACATATGCCGCGGTTGGCAGCGACGGGAAATCGCGCCGTCCCTCCTATCTGATTGATGTTTTGAAGCATATGGTTCCGGCGGTTACGGTGACGGCGGTCGGACCGGAGGAGGATGCGTACGCAGCGGAATCTGCGCCTGATGCGCTGCGCGCGTTTACGCCCTTGCTGCGCGATTATGCGGCGGGACTTTACCGGCGGAACGAAGACATGGTGCGCCGGGTGAAGGGGATGTACCGGATGCTGTCAAAAGAGAAAGGTACTTGTAAGAGCATGGAACGTCTGCTGTCACAGGCATTTTACACATACCGTAAGGCAGCGCTGCCGCGCGCGGCAGCGCAGGCGCTTTACGGCGCAATGCTTGTCAATTCGGTCAGCCGCATGGAGCGGTTTGCGGAATGCGGGTATCAGCATTTCCTGGAATATGGTCTGCGCCTTGCGGAGCGGGAGGAATACGGCGTGACGCCAAAAGACATGGGTACGCTTTATCATGAGGTGCTAAGCCGGTTTTCGGAAGGACTTGAGAAAAGAAACTTAAGCTGGTTTACTTTTACAAAGGAACAGGGCCGAACCCTGCTTTATGAAGTTGTAGATGCCTGCGCGGCGCAGTTTTTGGGAAGCATTTTATACAGCAGCGCCCGATATGAATATGTGCTGCATACGATGCGCGCCGTTATGGAGCGCAGCATTGATACGCTGCAATATCAGATTAAAAAAGGGGTATTCGAACCGAAAGGCTTTGAGCTTTCCTTTCAGACGATGGAAGACTTGGACAGTGTGAGCGTATCGCTTTCCGATTCTGAAAAAATGCGCCTTTCGGGCAGAATCGACCGTCTGGACACGTATGAGGACGACAGGCATGTCTATGTGAAGGTGATCGATTATAAATCAGGGAAAAAGGATTTTGATCTGGTGACGGTTTATCATGGATTTACCCTGCAGTTGGTGCTTTATCTGAATGTGGCGATGGAAAAAGAAAAACGGGAACATCCCGATAAAGAGATTGTCCCCGCAGGAATGTTGTATTATCATTTGGATAACCCGTTTACCGAGCAGGATGGAACGCTTTCCGAGGAGCAGATCGATGCAGCACTGAAAAAAGAACTTCGTATGCGCGGGATCGTCAATGCGGACGGACAGGTGATCGGTAGGATGGACGGAGACATTGCGGCGGGGGGACGCTCGGATGTGATTCCGGTGCAGATGAAAACGGACGGAACGCCGGCGTTGTCTTCCCATGCCTACAGCGGAGAGGTTCTTCAGACAATTTCGAATTATGTAAATCACAAGATCAGACGTCTCTCAAAAGAAATTCTTGCGGGCAGCATCGCGCACGATCCTTATGAATATAAGGAACAGAGTGCTTGTACCTACTGCCGTTACAGTGAAGTATGCGGTTTTGATGAACATCTGCCCGGCTGTGAGAAACGCAGCATCATAGCCGACGGGGAAGAGGAACTGCTGACAAGGATGCGGGAGGAGCTGCAGGACGAAGGCTGAGCCGGCAGAAGGCGGTGTGCTGTGGATTTTGAACTGTGTCGTCCCTTTGTGGAAATGCGGGGACAGCATTTTTCAATCGGTTATTTGTTTCTGAGCGGAAAAATGGCTTTGTTGTTAACTTTTTGAGACAAATAGCTTAAAAATGGAGGTTTGTCATGTATTCGCTGCTGTTGATTGTTATTTATCTTGCATTTATCAGCTTAGGGCTGCCGGATTCTCTGCTTGGTTCCGCATGGCCTACAATGGGCGCCGATCTTCAGGTGCCGATGTCCTATGCGGGGATTGTCAGTATGATCATTTCCGCGGGGACTGTCGTGTCGGGCTTAATGTCGGATCGTCTGACCAGGCGGTTTGGCGCCGGGCTTGTGACTGCGGTCAGCGTCCTGCTTACAGCGGCCGCGCTTTTTGGATTTTCTGTATCGGGTTCCTTTTGGCTGTTATGTGTACTGGCAGTACCTTATGGGCTCGGCGCGGGGGCAGTTGACGCCGCGCTGAACAATTATGTGGCGCTGCATTATGCGTCCAGACATATGAGCTGGCTGCATTGCTTTTGGGGAATCGGCACGATGATCAGTCCTTATATCATGGGTGCGTGCTTAACGCACGGGCTTGGATGGCACAGCGGATACCGGATTGTGTCTTTTATGCAGATCGGTCTGACGGTCATTTTATTTTTCAGCCTTCCATTATGGAAAAAAAGGACATCTGCGGCGGGAATGAAAGCAGGAAATACGGATGAAGGCGCAAGCAGACTGGGAGCTGAGAACACGGATAAAGGCGCAGGCAGAGAGGAAGCCGGGGACGCGGATGAAGGTGGAAGCAGACTGGAAGCTGTGGAGGCGGATGAAGGCGCAAGCAGACTGGGAGCTGTGGAGGCGGATAAAGCCGGAAGCGGGATTGAGATCGGAAATGCAGAGAATGCGGGTGGCTGCGGCAGGGCGCTTACGCTGCGGGAAGCCGTGCGGATACGGGGAGTGAAGCTGGTGCTCATTGTCTTTTTTTCTTATTGTGCGATGGAGACGACGGCGGGATTATGGGCGAGCAGCTATCTCGTGACATGGCGGCATATCTCTCCTGAAACCGCGGCGCGGTTTGCTTCGCTGTTCTATATTGGAATTACATTCGGAAGGTTTGTGAGCGGTTTTTTTGCGGACAGGCTGGGAGACAGGCGGCTGATCCGTCTGGGAAGTATCGTTATTCTGTTTGGGATCGCAATGGTGGCGCTGCCGCTTGGGACGGATGTAATGGCGCTTGCCGGGCTCATGGTCATCGGGCTTGGATGTGCGCCTGTGTATCCGGCGGTCATCCACGCGACGCCAGCCAATTTCGGAAAAGAAAATTCGCAGGCCATCATCGGTATCCAGATGGCGAGCGCTTACGTCGGAACGACGTTCATGCCGCCGGTGTTCGGGCTGATCGCACAGCATATCAGCATTGCCTTTTATCCGGCATTTTTGCTCGTGTTTGTGCTCCTCATGCTTGCAATGTCGGAGTATATGAACCGGAAGCTTGACAGGGCGGTGTAAGGAGCCGCTCTTTTAAGAAAAGTGCCGTTGGTTATAGCTTCTGGCACTTTTATAAGAGCAAATTGATATAGCAGTGATCGTGTGCCACAATCGGTTCGATGAAATCGGAATTTGGCGGAGAAAATCAATATGAAAATGGTGTTTCCAACTATAGCTTATAAAAGCAAAGCAATTGAGTATATAAATGAATTTTATACATATGGTTCTGAGATTAACGGAAGCGGCAGCTTGGATAGGTATTTGAGGGAATCGACTTATGAAGAGTGGCTCAATAAAAATTTAGGAGCCATTGATATAGCAAATATCCCCGAAGGTAAAGTACCTGGGCTTACATATTTTTATATAAGGGAATCAGACGACAAAATCGTCGGCATGGTAAACATTCGGTTGGCATTAAATGACTTTTTAGAAAGAGAAGGCGGACATATCGGCTATTCAGTCAGACCGACCGAACGCAAAAAGCACTATGCGACTTCTATGCTCAAAGACGCCTTGCAGGTTTGCAGGATAATCGGAATCAAGAATGTCATCGTTACCTGCGACAAAGCCAATATTGGTTCTGCAAGTGTTATCAAGAATTGCAATGGAGAACTTGACGCGGAATTCTATAGTGATACTTATGGCGAGACCATACAAAGATATGTTATCAAATTGAAAGATTAATGAATCGTGATATTTATATTGCTAAATTTCGGCTAGTAAGTTGAACAACTTTGGATTTATTGAAAGAGAGAGAAGTTTGAAAGTTCCTTTCAAACTACTTATTGGTGCAATAGCGCAGGCATCTGCCGTATAAATATGAAAACAAATTTAATTATAGTGGAGGGACTTCCGGGCGGTGGAAAAAGTACAACAGCCGCGATGATTGCTGATGAACTGAGTAAAAAGGGAAAAAGGTTATTTGTGTTGATGAGGGAAATCAGGAACACCCGGCTGATTATGCTGATTATGATTTCCCTGATTTTGAAACAGAGAGGAGGCAATATCAATGGATTTTATCAGAACGGACGGTAAGAATCAGGATTTTATAGAAAATTGCAGACTACTCGATATGGATCTGGACAGACGTGTCGGGAAGGTGGTCAAAAGGGAGAAGTACACGAAATATAACCAGCTGGACGAGATACGCGAAGCAATTGTTGTGTATGATGGTAAAAAAGCGGCCGGAGGCGGCGCAATCAGAAGATATGATGACAAAAATGTGGAATTGAAGAGAGTGTTTGTGCATCCGGAATATCAGGGACAGGGCATAGGGAGCCGCCTTGTTTCCATGTTAATGGAATGGGCGGTGGAATTAGGTTATGAAAGAATGATTCTGGAAACCGGAGAGCTGTTGGCGGAATCCTGCGCCGTATATAGAAAGCTTGGCTTTGAAGTAATCCCCAATTATGGACCTTATGTGAATATGCCGGAATCATTGTGTATGGCAAAGGAGCTGTAAAGAAGAATGGGAACGGGGATTGCAATTTTGGGGTTAAACGGTGCGGGAAAATCGGCGCTTGCGCACAGGCTTGCAAAAGATACCGGTTTTTATGAAATGGATGTGGAGGACTATTATTTTCCAGAGCAGCAAAGTTCACGAAAAATGGCGTTGGAAGAGCAGTTTGACATGCCATGTGAACACTTGGGGGAACTGCCCTTTTCCGTGCCGAGAGAAAAGGCAGAAGTAGAAAGGGCAATCGCAGATGATATTCTTCTTCATCCGGATTTTATTTTGGCGGGAGTTACGATGAACTGGCACAGGGAGATTCTTGCGAAGATCAATGCAGCGTTTGTCGTGAAAACTCCTGTTGACGAAAGAATAAGGAGAATCAGGCAGAGGGAGGAAGCGCGTTTCGGTCCGCGGGTGCTGGAAGGCGGCGATATGTATGAGCAGCAGAAGGACTTTCGTGGTATCGCAGCAGACCGCGATGAATCGCGCATCAGCGAAAGCATAGGCAGACTGGCGTGTCCGGTGACGGTACTGGATGGAACAAGACCAGTTTCGGAGAATGTGGCTGAGATACGGAAAGCCATAGATCAGATTTGGAGCATGGGAGGAAAGAATCATGTTATGTGACGATATCAGATATTTAACAAAAAGGGCATTATGGGAGACGGAAAATTTGATGAAATGTATTCCGGATGAACTGTGGAACAAGCGCTATGATGAGATTCCTATGTGGAAATATGTGTACCACATGCTGTATTCCATGGACCGGTGGTATATCAATCCGTGCGACCCATCCTATCAGAATCCCGAATTTCATACAGGAACGCTGGCAGACTTAAATGTGGTTCCCGGTGATGAAGTAATAGAAAGAGATCAGTTGGAAGCTTATTTTGGACGGATTCGGGATAAAATACAAAATTACATTGCAGTGTTAGAGGACGCGGACCTTTCCAGACAGCCGGACGGTTGTGACAGAAGCAGATTCTGTCTGATTTTAGGGCAGTTCAGGCATTGGCACCGTCATATGGGGGTTATTTACGGTTTTATCATAGAGGATACGGGAAAGTGGCCGTATGTGCTGAATATGAACGGGAAATATCCAAAGGAGCCGATGCCGAATTATTTTTTATGACGGGGAGGGTGCAGAGAGATTTATATGACAAAAATTTTATGAATGGGAGGATTCATTATGAATAAGACAATAATAACCGTTTTATTGTGGGGGCTTATGTTGTTTGGATTAGCAGGCTGTAAAGAAACAAATAAATCTGCTCATATAAATGTTACTTTATATGAGCATACCGACCGTATAGAGGTTAAAGTTGGAGAGACATTCACGTATTCTTTATTGGGTAATGAATATGAGTTTGAAGTAACGGATATCACAGAGGAAGAAATTAGTATTGAGGTAGATCAATATGGACTGACAAATTCCAGTAGTTTAATTTCAGAAGATAATCAATTTATTATCGAAAAAGGGAAAAAATTAGAATTACATACTCAGACCACTGACTATCAGGAATCTATTATCTTTGAATATTAGAAATCCTACCCTTTATTTTCTCAGATTTGTCTTTTTGCCCATAAAGTAATAGGTGCTGATTTCATATCCTGCGGCCCCGTACATTTTATCGAGCCCGGTATAAGTATAGCTTAAGGCAGCCTTTGAAAGACCAATATCCTTCAGATATTTTGTCCCTAATCTGACTAAAGTTGTCCCAATTCCATGATGGGACTCCTGAAAAGATACACAAGTACATCCAACACTTCCTAAATCCGTTCCTTCCGTTTCGGCAGACACGATTAAGGCGCCGACAATGGTATTATTTTTGACAGCGGCTAACACTTTTTGCCTATGGTTTGTTTCGTACAGATCCGGATTTTTATAATAGACTGAAAATTTTTCATCCTGATACTGGCAGGCATCATCAGCGCACGCAAGGATTCCTTCCAAATCATTGATCATGGCCCATCGATATGTAATGCCGTTTATTGTATCGCCGATAGCTTCGTTAAGGTCTTCAAATTGATTCAAAGACATTTTCATGTCAAAACAATTACATGTTTTCCAGGAATGTTCATATCCGCGTTTTTCAAAAAAAGTGGATGCCTGATCATTTACTTTCGGACATAAATTTTCATGGACGCTTTCTGCATATTTTTTACTGGTTGGAACTCCCGGCATTAAATAATCGGATCCAACGCCTAAAACGGCATTGTCGTAACCGCTGCCCAGGATTGTCTCTTCACACTGTTTTAGCAATTCTGAGCCAATTCCGCGATTTCTGTATTTTTCATCGACAACCAGAAGGAGTATGGTGTTTTTATGAACAATTGCACATCCGATTAATTCGTTATGGGAGTCTCTCTTTTCAAAGATTGTGTTCTCCGCATTGTTTATAATATCAATGGCAGTTTTTTCTTCCCGGTTTACGAACGGGAAAATACTTGTAAACATATGATAAATTTCATGAGTCATATTGGCTGCTTCTTTCCTTGTATCAGTTTGAAATGAAATACGGATTTTCTGACAGAAATTATAACGGGCGGATGCCTGATTGTCAACGCGTATGGAGGAAGAAAGAAGCGGTCAAAAGCATTGTAATCAGTTCGCACATACCGCCTGTAATATGTTATACTATATACAATCTTATGCCGGAGGAGGAATTACCGGGGGTGACGGAATATGTTTATTATATCATGGGGATGGAAGTCGGATCGGGAATAAGAGATTGAGTATCGTTTCGGAAATAAAAATAGGAGCCGCTTTATGGGCGGCATTAGATTGAAAAAGGCAGGATGAAAAAGCAATGCAGTACACGAAGGAGCAGAAAGACGCAATTGAACTTCATAACAGGAATCTTCTCGTGGCGGCCGCCGCCGGGTCGGGCAAGACTGCGGTGCTTGTGGAGCGTATCCTGAACAGGATTACGGACGGCGAAAAACCTGCGGATATCGACCGTCTGCTTGTTGTGACGTTCACAAAGGCGGCGGCGTCCGAAATGCGGGAGCGCATCGGGCTTTTGCTGGAAGCGCGTTTGAGGGAGACACCTGAAAATGAGCATCTTCAAAAACAGTCGGCGCTTCTGCACAATGCCAAGATTATGACGATTGACAGTTTCTGCCAGTCCGTGCTGCGCAATCATTTTGAACTGGCGGATTTAGACCCGGCGTTCCGTGTGGCAGATGAGAATGAAATCCGCCTGATCAGGGAAGATATTTTGGAAGAATTGCTGGAAGAACGTTTTGCCGGGGGCAGCGCAGATTTTTTACTGTTTGCGGACGCGTATCAGGGTAAAGGACGGGACGGCAGCATAGAGAGCAGTATTCTGAATCTGTATGCCTATGCTTCCGGCTTCCCGTGGCCGGAGGATTATCTTGCGCTCTGCGCGGCAAATTATGAGGTGGAGACGCCGGAGCAGCTGGAACAAACACCGTGGGTGCGTGAACTGCTGAATGAAACTCGTGAAAGGCTGGGCGAGCTTGCCGATCACATCCATGCGGCGAGGGCGGTATGCAGGGAGCCGGACGGGCCTGCCGCCTATGAAAAAGCGCTGACATCGGATGAGGAAGCCATTGCCGCGCTTCAGAGGGAGACAACCTATGATGGTTTCCATAAGGCGTTCAGGGAAGTAAAGAAGGAAGCGCTTGCCCGCATCAAAAGCGGAAGCTGTGACGACAGCAAAAAGCAGCGCGTCATGAATATACGCAAAAAAGTTTATACGGAGCTGGATAAGATGATGACACAGGATTTTGTTCTGTCTGCCTCTCAGCTCTGCGAGCTGCTTTTGGCGTGTCGTCCCGCTGTGGAGACGCTGGTGGAACTTGTGCGGGAATTTGGTGTCCGTTTCCGGGCGAGAAAGCGGGAACTTAATATTGTTGATTTTTCTGATCTGGAACATGAAACGCTGCATCTTTTTTTAGAGAAAAAAGAAGATGGCTGTCTTGTGCCGACCCAGACGGCGCTTGCGTATCGTGAAGAGTTCGAAGAAATTTTAATAGATGAGTATCAGGACAGCAATATGGTGCAGGAGCTGCTGCTTTCCAGTATTTCCAAAGAGGACGAAGGAAGTCCGAACCGGTTTATGGTGGGAGACGTCAAGCAGAGCATTTACCGGTTCCGTCTCGCAAAGCCGGAGATTTTTTTGGAGAAATACGCGCATTATACGGCGGAAGACAGCATGTATCAGCGCATTGACCTGCATCAGAATTTCCGGAGCAGAAAAGAAGTGCTTTCCTGTGTGAATGAAATCTGCGGGCGTTTGATGCGGCGCGAGATCGGGCATATCGTGTATGATGATGCGGCGGCGCTTTATCCGGGCGCACAATTTCCTGAATATGATACGCAGGGCGTACGCGCTGCGCAGACGGAAGGAGAGGCGGAGAGTGTCAGCGCCGGGCTGCCGGATTACCGTGCAGAGATTCTTCTTTCAGACGCGCAGCCAGAGTCTAAAAAGGAGCAGCGCATGGAGCAGGAAGCGCGGATGACTGCACTCCGTATCCGGGAACTTGTGGGGAATATGATGGTGACAGACCGGCGCGTGAATGCGCGGGGAGAGACGGAGGAATATCTGCGCCCGGCGACGTATCGGGACATTGTTATTTTACTGCGTACAAGCGGCGAATGGTTTGATACCTACCGCAGAGTGCTGGAGCGGGAGGGCATTCCGGTTTATGTGTCTACAAGGAGCGGGTATTTTGCGGCTTCTGAGATTCAGACTATCTTTCATTATCTGAATATTTTGGACAATCCCAGACAGGACATTCCGATGTATGGCGTACTGCATTCGCCATTCGGCGGCTTTACGGAGGAAGAGATTGCGTATCTTCGCACAAGCGGGGACGAAAGCTGTCTGTATGAGAGCTTAAAGCGGGCGGCAGGAGAGGAAGAACGTACGGGGCAGACCATAGAGAAAGCAAAAGAACGTGCAGGGCAGGCCATAG
>DLAJ01000025.1:0-35800 GCA_002493905.1 Lachnospiraceae bacterium UBA7050
GGCGAAAAAATATTCGCCTCCCTTGATGAAGTGGATATTACAGACAAGTTCCAGCCAATACTGGATGCATTACAAGACCTTGATGAACTTGACGGAATCAACGTTGATTATTCTTCCTATGAAGATTTCGTATCCGTATTAAGCGATACCTCTTCCACTGCTGAAGAAGTACAGGAACAGTTCGACCGCCTTGCAACAAACATCATTTACACATCGGACTGTACCAGCATGTCTGCTGAGACATTCAACCTGCTTGCGGAATCCCTCTCAGAAATGGGCGTTTCAAACGCTTATGAGGCATTAAACAGTATTCTTACCTTACAGCAGGCACTTGCAGACGAAGGCGTCAACGTCCAGACAGCCATGAGCGGCGAAATCGAGAAACTCAAAGACCTTACATTTGCAAGTGACGAGACAGCCGAACGCCTCATGGCATACTATATACAGAAACAGCTTGCACAAAATCCGCTCGGCACATTAGACGATATCTTACAGCTTGAAAGCCTGTGCAATGCCCTCGGCATCACCGGAGAAATGCTTGAAACAGTCACCGCGCTGAAGCTTGCATTTGAAGCAAAAGAAAGCGGCGCACATGCGGCAGGATTAGACGAATCCATCAAAACATATCAGGAAAGACTTACCCGGTTGGCAGCCGGCTACGGAACCTTTTCCTTCGATTTCAACGCGGCAGACACCAAATCATCCTCCACCTCCGGGTCCGCTTCTTCCGCAAAAGCCGCCGCTGAGACCTTCGACTGGGTCTCGCAGGCAATCGAACATGTAGAAAAAGAAATCGAAGAACTCGATGACACCGCAAACTCAAGTTACTCCACCTTCTCAGAGAAGAACGAAGCGTTCGCACAGGAAATCAGAAAAGTCAGTGACGAGATCGGTTTACAGCAGCAGGCATATAAAAATTACATACAAAAAGCAGATGCCGTCGGCCTCTCCGACCACTACAGAGACCTCGTCGAAAACGGTGCTTCCGTCATGGAGGACATTTCTGACGAAGCACTGAAAAATCAGATCAGCGAATACCAGAAATGGTACGACAAAGCGCAGGAAACACAGAACAAAATCAACAGTCTTTATGAAAAATCAAAAGATATTCATGTTGCTTCCTATGAAAACTGTGTTCAGGAACTGGATACCCTTCGCGACAACGACTCCATCTCAGAACGCGAATACTTAGACCGGATGAGTATGCTTTGGGAAACCTATTATGCAGATCAGACAGAATATGCCGTTCAGGCAAAAGAAGCAAAGCTCGAACTGCTCAAAAGAGAAAAAAGCTATCTTGAATCCGTTGCAGACGCCGCCTCCAATTTACTAAACGGGCAGGCCGAAGAACTGAGAAACAGACAGGAAGCTGAAATAGAGGTACTCGAAGCAAAGAAAAGGCCTCTTGAAGCGCAGTTGGAGCTGCTGGAAGCACAGGAGGAAAAAGAAGACCGCATCCTTGCACTCCAAAAAGCGCAGTATGAACTGAAACGCGCCGAACACCAGCGCGATAAACTGACCTATGTTGACGGACAGATGGTATACCGGGCAGATGAAGCAGGCATCCGTAACGCGAAAGACGCTGTGGACGATGCCGAATACAACATCGTAAAAGGAAACATTCAGGACCGGATTGATGCTTATGACAAAGAAATCGACAAAGTAAAAGAGCGCTACGAAACAGAAATCGCCGGCATCGAACGGCTTGAAAACGAGTGGCAGAAGGCACTTGCCCTGAGAGAGAACGTGCTTACTGCCGGTGATTTTGAGAGCATGTTTGGCGGAGGTTCCATTGAAAAACTGCTCAGCGGAGATTCCTCCATGATCAGTACATGGAGGCAGGCTTATTTGGAAGCCTTGGGCGGTATTGACTTAACAGCTAACGGTACAATTGGCGAGATGACTGCCAGATATGCAGAACTGGTCGGTCTGGATTTAAGCAGTATTACCGAACAGACCATGACAGTTGCATCCCAGTTCCATGCCATCCATGACGCCGTAGGCCGCTTAAACGCTTCCATCGCTTCAGAGCCAGCCACAGACACCCCGGACAGCACTTCTGCCAAACAGACGCAGAGCAGCGAAGATTCCCTGTCACTGAGCGGCGCGCTCCAAAACACCTATGACATTGCTTCCGAAGTATTACCCGAAGAAGCGGAGATGTTACATACCATTGCCGAAGCTGCCAACACTGCCGCCGCTGCCATTCATGAATTAAAAACAGCGATCGCGTCACTGAGCGCACTCCCCTTAAGCCCGGACAGCCTTACCATTTCAGGAAATGCCTATGCATCCGGTACCAGACGCGCCCAAAAGGGACTTGCCGTTATCGGCGAAGAAAAACCCGAAATGATCATTACAAACGGTCAAAAAGCATTCCTCGCAAAGCAGCCTACCCTCCTTCGCATGGAGGGCGGCGAAACAGTATATAACGGGGAAGAAACAGAGAGAATGCTGAAAGCACGAGGGTTTCAGCCGGTTACGCCGGAAAAATTCCCTCTACTAAAATCATTCGCCTCCTACCGCCCTTCTGAGATCAGACAGCGCTTTGTTCCTCAGATGATCAGCCCTGCCAATACAGCCGCCGCATCCGCAATCCAGAATGCAGGGCGCGCCGTAAACAACTCTTTCAACAATGGAACCTCGTTTACAACGGGCGACGTTCACATCCACTGCCCCGGTATTACCAAGGACGAAGTTGCAAAGCAGATCGGAACAGAACTGACGAACGTATTCAGCGGCATGAGCTTAAACGCCTACCAACGCGTCAATATCACCCGATAACCGGAGTCGGAAGACCCGCCATTTAGCATCCTCCCTCACCCACAACACGAGTGAGGGAGGATCATAATACCCTATTTCTATCATACAAAGGAGGAACACCAATGGAACAGGAATATCAGCCAAAACCAATTGACAAAGAATATCTGGAGTCCTCGCTCAAGGACTTCGATTCCGAGGTATTAAGGAAAAGATACCTGCAATCGGACGACGAGCGGCTCGATGCGCCGGTATTTACAGAGGCGCCTGACAGAACCGCCATTGAAAGCGGCGAAACACTGCCAACACTATTCGGAAAAATCAAAAAGTGGCTTTCTGATCTGAAAACAGTCGCATTTACCGGAAACTATGATGACTTAACCAATAAACCCGATGCCCCTAATCTTTCTGCATCCACTACCCTGCCTATGGCGCCCGGCGTTGCCGCTGCCGGAACAGAAACAGGCTTTGCCCGCGGCGATCACGTACATCCGCTCCAGACCTCTGTTTCCGGGAACGCAGGCACAGCAACAAAGCTGCAGACTGCACGCACAATCAACGGTGTCGCGTTCGACGGCAGTGAGGATATTACGGTGTCGACCGGAACAACCCTGACGGCGGTGCTCGCCGCGGGAGAGACAACGCTGACGTTTACAGATGCCGCGATTACAGGCGACAGCATCATCGACATCTATACCACAATATTTGGCGTAAGTCCCTCTGCGATGGAGCAGAACGAAAACACGCTGACACTGACATTCGATGCGCAGACGAAGGCTGTCGGAGTGAAAGTGCGGGTGCTCTGATATGGCATATTTCAGGAATAATACAGTGAAAAAGAATTATACAAAAGTAAGCACATTTAATGCATCGGCATCCGGAAACACAATATCTATACCAAGCAGTGTTGGGATATCCAAAATAAATGGATGTGCCATCGTAAGCTGCCACATTGTATTTGACTCTGAAAAAACGCTTGTGCAAACATTTCCCGGTGCATCATTAAGCGGCAACACGATACAAATCCGTGGAGGCGGACCATCAACTATTAAAAATGTTGATGGCACTTTTTTAGTATGGGGAGACAAATAGAAAGGAGCGATGGATAAATGGCATACTTCAGACCTTATTCAGTGTGTAAAGGGGTAAACGTAGAAAGAATCGGGAATTCTGTTTCCAATAATAATACGACATACACTTTCCCAAAAGGCACTGTTGCTGCTGTATTTCTATGTGCAACAGGAGAATTGGGTTCTGTTAAGATGGACGTATCAAAGGCAGACACGCTTGCAAAAAATGAGGGTACATATAATGATGGCGTAAGACCGAAGTTATATTTTAGAGAAATGATATTTAGAGCAACAGCAACAGCGACAGTAAGTATAACTGGCACGCAAGCTATGGGTATATACCATTATGGAGCTTATAAGATTGCAGACGCTTAACTATTGTTTTGCACACACAATAAAGGAGGCTTAATCATGTCATATTTTAGGTGCAGTTCTGTTGGTGGAATGGAATTGCCTGATCAAATATTGATTGATGGGAGCGCATCTTCCGGTGGAATTGATGGAAGCGGAAATGTTAAATCAGGTAACGGATCAGTTACAATCCCCACAATGGGATACAGATATGCAGATATAGATGCATCCAGCAGCAGCGTTGGTACTGGTAATAATATAGATATTTCCAATTATGCGACTATAACAGTAAGCAGGAGTTATGCTGTCAACGTATACCACCATCAAAATCCGGACGGCAGCTGGGGCAGCTATTACGGTGGAGGCAGCGGATCATATTCCGTTGTACTCCATAATTAAGCGTATAACACAACAAAAAACAGGAGGTGATCCCCATTACAGTTCAAAGTGAATTAATAAAAACAATCGAAACGATGCTCCAGAAAAAAACCTTAATCCTGTCCCATAGCCGTGACGCCGCTTCTGTTGTCACCGGCATCAACAAAGACAAATACGAAGTGGAAATAGACGGGACCGCATTCTGGGTGAAGAACGGCATTGACATATCCCTGCACATCGGGGACTCTGTCTGGGTACATATCCCAAATGGAAACAAAAACGAAATGTTCATCATGGCAAGAAAATAAACAGAGGACGGTGATAATGAAACATGCCAAAACCACAAATCAATAAAATACCCCCTTTTGACGCCTGCCTCGGCGCAGTCGTCTCCATATCCTACGTGGGACACCTGCCGCATGCGAACCGGATCATCATCTATGATGCGGCAAGCATGACCGTCGTTTATGATGAAACCAAAGACGGACTTGCATTGGAGCATACCATCCCGCCTGACATTCTCACAAACGGAACAAAATATGCCATTCAGGGACAGGTCTTCGACTCCTTTCACAATGCGGGACCACTGTCCGACAAAGTATATTTTTACTGTCTCGCCGCGCCATCCTTCTATTTTAAGGACATCAGTGACGGCTCTACTTTCCACAGCGCTTCCATATACGCTTCCCTGATCTACGAGCAGGAAAACGGAGAAGCTATAGACGAATTTCGTTTTTATTTATATGACGACCTCAAAAACCTACTGATGGAAAGCGAAACGTTCTTTACGACGGAAAACGCGAATTATGCCTACCGCGGACTGACCGACGACAGATTTTATTATCTGCGCGCCGCAGGCTCCACGGTAAACGGGATTCCGCTTGACACCGGCTATCTCAAAATTTTTATCAATTATGAAAACCCGAAAGACTATAAGCTCATCGACGCACAATGCAATGAGGAAAATTCCGTCGTTACCTATCAGACAAACTTTGTGGTGATCAACCCGTCCGATACGGAAACAGCTTACGAATACAAAGACGGATTCATCAACCTGATTGATCAGACCTTAGTTTATGACAAGGATTTTACGGTCACAGGAAACTTCACGCTTTCCATTCGCGGAAAAGATATGTGCCGAAACGCCGTCGTTCTGACATGTGCAAACAACCTCACCTCTCTCTCGCTTTCCTCCTACATCTACGATGACGGCGGGATGCGGTATAAGCTTGCGGTCTCAAACGGGCTCTGCAATTACATTTTATATTCTGAAGCACTTTTTCCAAAAAAAGAAGACATCATCACCATTCATATCCGAAGAATCCATGAGGTCTATCAAATGACCTGCTTTGTCGAAAAACAACTTGTGGGGGAGGTGAACAGCCATGATCTTTCTCAGTAAAGACATGTTCTGCGCCGATGTGATGTCCGTTCCATGCACGCCTACTGATGTTGACAATATCACCACCGTCACATTATCGGATGGATGGTACGACGATCTTAGAGTCACCCGGAATGTAACAGAAACACTCTCTTCCGAAATAAATCCCTACTGGGACTGGGACACGATCCTGCACGCAAAATTCAACGGAAATACCTCCGCGGGAAATGTGGACTGGAATTATAGAGAAGTATCCCATCTGCTCATCAAACGTAAAAATACCGATGAGTTCCAGTGGATTACGCTCGATGTGAGAAAAGTGGCGGAACTGAAAGACTTCAACCTGAAAAATATCGACCTGACTGCCGTTCCGGGCTGCGAATATCAATATGCCGCCGTCCCGATTATTCAGGGCATGGAAGGCTTTTATTTTCAGGACAGCGTATCCGTCCATTCCCACAGCCTGATGATCGCCGACCGGGATGAGGTATGGTGTACGAACATTACAGACAACTTTTTGGACAACACTTCCGTTGTCCCGAACAGCCTGATCACAACAATGTACGACAGGTATCCAACCGTTGTCAGCAACAGCGCCGCCAACTATGAGGAGATCACCGTAAACGCACAGTTCTTCCCGACAGACGGCGGCACCTGCACCATTGATCTCTATGATGATAAAAAGCGCATTACATACAACCAAAAAGCAAAGCTGTTTCTAAGAAACGGAAAACCCAAAATCTTAAAGAGCATGGACGGCAGCGTTTATCTGGTTTATATTCACCAGCCGCCGAGTGATACGGCAGCGGATAACTATCAGAACCGGAAGCTTTCGTTCGGCGCTGTAGAAATCGGTGACATCCACAGCGAAGAAGACTTATGGGAAGCCGGGCTGATTTCGGAGACCGTAACCGAAGAGTGGTGGAACCGTAGCAGCAGTATGTTACAGCACCCATAACAACAGAAGATCAAAGAATCAATAACAACAGAAGATGATAGGATCAGCGACAGCATGTAATCAAAGAATCAATAACGGCAGAAAATCAAAGAAAACCAATACGAAAAAGGCGGTGATCAAAATTCAGCAAATCCATACAAGAGACCGGAAGCTGATTCAGCAGCGACCCTTCTCTATCAGAGTAAAAATTGATGTTTATGATGAAAAAACAAATACGCATTTAGAACAGCTGGAAGGCGGCATTGTAAACGCCGCCTTTTCCATTTCCGCAGAAAGCGACGTCAGACGTACTGCCAGTCTCACCGTAACACCCCTCAAAAACAGGCGCCTAAGACTGGAAAAAGATTCCATCATCTGGATGGACCGGATCATCCGGCCCGCAATCGGCATTTACGATCATCACTATGAAAAATGGCACTGGTACCCGCAGGGCGTTTATGTCTTTACGGATTACGGTGCCTCCTATGATGCCGAAGCAAATACGCTTTCCCTTTCTTTAAGCGATCTGTGGTCCAGCCTTGACGGAAGCCGCAGCGGACAGATTGGCGGCGCGTCCTCCATCTCCTTCCCCGCCTATGAGGAAGACCCCGATACCGGAGAAATTGTCACCTGCCACACAATCCGGGACGCCATTCATACCACCCTTACACAGCTCGGCGGATTGGAAGAATCCCAAATACAATTAGACGACATTGGCGAGCTGAAAGGGATGCCGCAATATAACCCCGACTATCTGCGCTATCGTGAAGAATCAAAGATCATCCTCAAGGACGGAAGCGCCGTGCCTCTGTGGAATACGCTTCCTTATGATCAGGAATTCGGCGCCGGAAGCACAATCGCCTCCATCCTGACAACACTCCGCGACCTATATCCGAATTATGAAATGTATTTTGACGAATGCGGAAATTTTGTCTGCCGGATGATTCCTTCCTGCCGCGATGATGCTATTCTGTTTGACAATGCTTTTTTTGACCGCATCTATCTCTCAGAAAATACTTCTGTCGATATAACAGGCGTCAGAAATGTCTGCGAGGTTTGGGGAAAAACCATGGAAGCCGATTTTTATACAGAAAATTGCACCTATTCTGACAGCAGCTATTCCTGCCATGTGGAGGCTTACCCGGCATCCCACCGCAGCGGAACAAATATCGCGGTCAAAATTCCCGCTGCAAATCCCGCGGCAGCGTCACTCAATATAAACGGAACCGGAAATCTTCCTATTTTCGATGAGAATACGGAAAGTCCTGTCAGTGCTGACGCGATGGAACCCGGGCAGGTTTATGTATTCCAGATCAAAAAGAAATATCCGGAAGGCAGCACGGTTACGCGCGCCTATCTGCTGGGACAGTTTCAGCCCCATGCCGTCGATCTTTTGACAAACGGAACCGGCTTTGCCGAAGGCAGCGCCGCACATACGGATACGCCCGCCGAAACATATTCAAAAGACTATTTCAGAAAAATATACAACTGCAATACCATCCATGCTACGGTCATTCCCGACAGTCCGTTTTGCATTGAAGAATTGGGACTTCTTTTGGATGTCAAAACCGGCGGCGAATACGAAAATATTACATCCGACTCCCTTGCCCTTGCAAGAGCGGAATACGAGAACTGGAAAAGCAGCCGGCTGACCGATTCCATCAGCATTACCACCAAGCTCTGTCCGTTTGCCGACGTAAACTGCAAAGTATCGTACCGCCGTAAGGACATCGGGGAAATCAACCAGTATATTGTCAAAAGCATTTCCCATGATCCGGCAGGAGGAACCACCTCATGGACACTCATGCGATTCCATCCGCTCTCTATGCCAAACCTGTAAACATGGTAGAATATCTCATTAAAACAATGAAGTCGGATTCCTTGGATTTCAGATTCATTATGAAACAAAGATTGGATACCAGTAAAATTTTATACCAGATTGGAAAAGGAGGATATGTTTATGCCGTTTTTCAGATGCAGCGGCGCTACTATGGCTCAGCTTGCAAGTAAAATGCTGATTGAAGAATTCCAAAGTTATATGGGAGATTCTTTCAGTTTGTTAAATCCCTTAACTGTACAGAGTCACTATAATGCGTTTGGACACTCTGGCGGTACAGATACAGATGGATATTTTCAGCTATCCGGTAGTTTTAGCTCTTTGACAACCTTTCTCAGAGCTTATTACTATAATGTATCATACAATACCAATACGCATGTTATACAAAGTAAATATAGAAACCCAAATAACGAAGAAGAATGGATTGGAAGCACCAGCGGCAGCGCCGATATTACTTTTTTCTCTGCGGCTTATAACGCAAATGCAAATATTGCAAAATTCAGAAGAAGAGCCGTTGAGCAGCTCAGACATCTGATTGGTGACAATTTTTATATTGCTTATAAGGTACAATCGGATACGACCCCAGGCGGACATCCCTATACAAGGCATGATATTGTTTCACCAATTTATAGTTTGGACAGCTTAAAAAATTTGTTTTCTTTTTGCGGATACGGTAATTTCAGTCAAAAAAGGAACTTGGATAATTACTTTGATACCGGAAATCCGGGACACGGTAATCCTGTAACCTATCAATTAAATACCTTATCCGGCAGCTTACTCTAAATCAGGGAGGTACTTATGGCATCTTACACCAATGAATACAGTCAGTTTCCAAAACAGTTGATGGTCAGACATCAGTTCATGGATGTAACAGACAATATTGCAGCTCTTGTCGATCAGATCAAATCCCTGCAGGCGCGCGGCTCATACCAGCATGCGGCGAGACTCATCGACTTAAACAAAGAACTTTTAAGGAAATGTTTCCTCTCGGCGGAATACTTAAATTTTATTGACGAAGAAACAAGAAACTTAGAGATCATGGCTAAATCAAAGAACCAGAGTATCTTTTATCAGGATACGAACCCGCTTGCGTGCTGTGTACTCTACGATGTATGGATTGGAGACGAAACGCTATGACAAATACTGATAACCGCGCAGACTGTGTATTTCCGGACGGCATTGATTCGAGAGCGTTCCTGTCCGATACCGATCTGGCACATTTAGACTTATTGCAGCAATATCAGACGCTGATCCGGCGCAGAAAACACAGCGAAGCCGCCCGCCTGCTGACTCATTCCGATAGCTTTTAT
The DNA here is from genome assembly GCA_002493905.1 of Lachnospiraceae bacterium UBA7050. Taxonomy (GTDB): domain Bacteria; phylum Bacillota; class Clostridia; order Lachnospirales; family Lachnospiraceae; genus DLAJ01. The sequence goes on from DLAJ01000025.1 coordinate 10,025, forward strand.
TACGGAGCGTATTTGTTTAACGGATTAGAGGACAGATTATACCGGCTCGGACAATATCTGACCGCGAAGGCGGAAAAAGAACAGCTTGGATGCTACCAGACAGAGGCACCCGCTTCGCCTAAAACAGGCATGCATTGGATTAGCTGATAAAAAACAAGAAAGGCAGATGAAAAGCGATGATTGAACATATTGTTACCGGAAAGAAATACCGAATCCTTACCGATGAAAAAAAAGATGAATGGGACCGCGTGAGTTTTTGGACAAGCTCTGCGGACGTAGAATGTGAAAACGGAGAAAGCGTGGAAGAAAAGACTTCAAAATTAGAAGGAATCTGTCTGACCGCCACGCTTACCGCCGGCAGCACGTCGGTCACATTCACGGATGCTTCCATCACAGAAGATTGTTTTGTCGATGTCTATACGGATGTTTACGGTGTCAATCCTGAAAGCATCCAGACCGGAGAAACAGGTCAGCTCACCCTGCTCTTTGAAGAACAGGAGCAGGACATCCGCGTCAGAATCAAGATCAGAGAACGATAATCCGGAGCACTCCCCCCATCATGAAACTATCCAGCAGCTTCATCCCAAAGTTTGTATGCCCCCGGACCGACGTAAGTTAAGATTACCCGGTTCCGGGGGGATTTTGCGCTATTGACTTATAAAAAAATCTAAAGGTGTTTTTCCTCTTGTCGGGTCATAAAGTTTATGATCCATGGCAACGAAAATCTCTAATCCAGCTCTTGAATAAAATCCGTCATAATTTTTATGAGATAATCCACCAAATCTCATCATTTCTTTATTACAAATTTGTTTTAGTTTATACTGATTAGTTGCATATACCTCTTCAATAGCTGATTCTATTTGATTTTCTACAATTTGACTCATAACCCATATTTCTTATATACTTTCTCAATATCGTCAAAAATAGATACTAATCTCTCTGGTGTATCTATTCACATATCACCATCGCCGATAGCAGAATCCCATGTTGTATTATTCATAATTACCTCCAAATTTAACTATAGGGATTGATCTGCCTCACCCCCTATATCAGTCATTATAATGTCCCCTACATGATTTTACAATAATTTGATCATCATCAGAAACTTCATAAACCAGACGGTTTGCTTCATCTATTCGTCTACTAAATGAGCCAGATTTTCCGTATTTTAATGGCTCTGGTTTACCTATTCCCTGTAATGCACCATCCCGTTCTATGCTTTGCAATAACTGATTTATCTTCTTTACTATCTTTTTATCCTGAGTCTGCCAATAGAGATATTCACTCCATCCATCTTCTGCAAAAGTGATTTTCATAGACTATTCCTCCATTGCCAGAAGCTCATCCATAGTTTTTGTTACCACCTGACCGTTTTTAATCTGTTCATCCGCCCTATTCAACTTTGCTAGATATTCAGCATTCTTCTTAGCTTTTGTTAATTCGTTATATTCTGCCTCAGATATGATAACAACATTTTTATTTTCTTTACGGGAAACAATCACTGGCTCCCCATCAAACGCCATATCAAAATACTTTTTAATATTTGCTCTAACATCCATCTGTTTTGTTGCAATCATAGCGCACCTCTTTCCGTACTTAAAACCGTACTGTTTATTGTACTTATATTATATGTTGTTATTATATTCAAGTCAATAAAATGATATCCATTGCTGTCTATTCTTCCATTCTTTTTAATTTTCTTCTTGCTGTTCTGCGATTACTTCTTTTATATTTCCTCCAGCCTTTATGATTATAAGTCCAACACGCGTATTTCCTATCAAACTTGTCTTCATATGATAACTGTTTCCAGAATCCTTTTCGCATAAAAATCACCTCATAAAAGCAACAATTCCACATAATAATTGTTCTTTTAATGAAACTTAAATTTTATCATCAATGTATCTATAAATCTTCTGATCTAAAGGTGTTGTATCCCTCATAATAGTAACTTACATCAATTCCTTTCATATATACCTCCCTGTTGTCTATCTGATCTGTTAATGCATTTTTAAGCAGTACCTTAATTTCCACATCCTTAATTAGACTTCTTTCCATAGCAAGCAAATAATCTTCTTTTTCAACCCTATTCCAATCAATGACTAATTTTAATTCCTTTTTCAAAATCAAATCTAACCATATACGTGCACTTCTTCCATTTCCTTCCCTAAAAGGATGAGCAATATTCATTTCCACATATTTTTCAATTATTTCATCGAACGTTGATTGCGGCATATCATCAATATGTTTCAATGCCGTTTCCAGATACATCACAGGTGCAAATCTAAAACTGCCTTTTGCAATATTAACCGTCCTTACTTTACCGGCAAAATCATATAATTCATCAAATAGAAATTTATGAATTTTAGCAAGCCCAGAAAACTTTCCGACTTCAAATTCTTCAACAATATTACTTTCAAATAATTTAACGGCTCTCGATTTGCTTATTTTTTCTTCTATTCTTGCAAGTTCTGCCGAATCGTTAATTTTCAATTTATTTTCCAAAGCCATACTTAATCCTCCATAAATCTATTATTTCATTTATTTACTTTATTACAGTTGCTTTCTTTAGCTCTTCTAATCATTTTTTCTGCCTCATGTCTAAAAGAAGCATAAACATAAACCCTATCATGTATTGAAACTTTATCATTAATATCATCAATAATAAACTCTTTGAGTTCTTTAGAGTCATTATTCTCAATCAGTCCTAATCCACATTTATAATATCCTTTTATATTTGCTTTTCCATTATATCGTGTCTGTTTTATAGCAATCATAATAGCCACAATCGCTGATATTGCTACTTCTAATTGTGATACTGTATTTGTAAAGTATAAAACTTCCTCATTGAAAAAATATTCATATTATTTTTCTACCGATAAATCAATCAATTCAAGCTATCATATTAAATATCATGCCACAACCACAATCTAGTTTCAACATTCTGGAATAATACGTAAAAAAATAAGATTTGTCTGATCGCTTTTTTGATTACTTTCAGTTTTTAGACATAAAAAAAACCTTGATAAATCAAGGTTTTTCCGCAAAGCTGCTGACGGGAATCGGACCCGTGACCTCCACATTACCAATGTGACGCTCTACCGACTGAGCCACAGCAGCTTAGTACAACAAATCTGTTGCCACCGAGTGCTATCTTACCACAGAACACCCCGCATTGTCAATTGCAATATCAGAAACAAACCTTCAAATATCAGAAACACGGCTTCAAATATTCCAATATCAGAAACACGGCGCAGCAGACGGACCGTCCTGCTACTTCTCTGCTATATGATACCATACGAAAGTCAGCGCAATACTGACTGCCAGAAACAATAAGCCGACCAGCAGTGTCGAACGCTGCGGCTTCGTCTGACGTTTTTCTTCCTTCTGCACCTTGTACTCATAATAACCGCCCGGGTCCTCATGTATGAAAATAGGAAGAAAATGGTGCAGACCTTTGCGCAGCGCAAATCCGAATATATCAAAAAATCCGGTTGTGGAGCTCCACAGCAGCATTCCCACTGCCACATAGAGAAGTGCCGTCACCGTAAACCCGTCGCAGACACCGCGCACAACGTCCGCCGTATTTTCACGCGTAAAAACGCCCTGCCAAAGCATTACGAGCGCGGAAAGGATAAGTCCCGCGACAATCTGGATCACATAGCGGATATATTTTTTCTGTTTCATGTCCCATCCCTGCTGCCATAACTGCCGTAACTTCAGATACTCCGGTTCGACCATCCGCCGGAAACGCCGCAAAATCCGATTCTCCGTTTCCGGCTTCTATTTCTGCTCTTATCGCTGTCCTTTTCCCTATGGCGGTCTATTCCCTCACCTGCTGCTGATAGCGCGCAAACTCCTCCGCATTGCAGTGAACGAAATGCCCCGGCGACACTTCCTGAAATGAGGGCTTATCGGTTGTGTAATCATGCTCTTTTAACGGCTCATAGGTAATACGCTTTCTCTGTTTCTCATAATCGGGGTCCGGCATCGGAATTGCCGAAAGCAGCGAACGCGTATAGGGATGGAGCGGATGCGCAAACAGCTCCTCCGATGTCGCAAGCTCCACCATCTTTCCAAAATACATCACGCCGATGCGGTCGGAGAAATATTTAACCACCGACAGATCGTGTGCAATAAACAGAACCGTCAACCCCATCTGGTGCCGCAGATCGTCCAAAAGATTGATGACCTGTGCCTGAATGGATACGTCAAGCGCGCTGACCGGCTCGTCGGCAATAATCATTTCGGGATTCATAATGACGGCGCGCGCTACGCCGATACGCTGCCTCTGACCGCCCGAAAACTCATGCGGATAGCGCTCCGCATGCTCTCTGACCAGCCCGACAAGCTCCAGTACCTGATATACCTTTTCGTTAATCTTTTTCTTATCCGTCTCACCGCGGATAATGAGTCCCTCCGCAATGATCTGTCCGACCGTCATACGCGGGTCAAGTGACGCGATCGGGTCCTGAAAGATCATCTGAATCTTTGTGATAAATTTCTGCTTTTTTGCAATCTTCTTCTCGTATGCAAACTCTTTTTCGAGACGCGCTTTCTCCTCGCCGGACGCATCTTCGATCAGCTTCGTGTACTTCTCTTCGACCTCAAGAAGCGCCTCGTTCCGATAAAGCTTATTGCAGTTTTTATGATCGTAACGCGCCGATTTCATAAGCGCTCTCTGTTCCGATATATACCGGTCAAGCTCCTTTTTCTTTTCCTCGAGCTTTGCAGTGCCTGCAGAACCCTGTTCCTTTAACTGCGCGGATTCCTCCTGAAACTTTTTCTTTGCCTCTTTGATATTCTCCCGGTAGGACAGTGTTCCTGCCGCAATCCGTTTCCCCTTGAAAAAAATATTACCCGACGTAATGTCATACAGACGGATGATGGAACGGCCGGTCGTCGTCTTGCCGCAGCCGGACTCGCCCACAAGTCCGAACACCTCACCGCGCTTCACATCAAAGCTGACGTCGTCCACAGCCTTATTGGAGCCGAAATACTGACAAAGGTGCTCCACACGCAGCAATGTCTCGTCCTGCTCGTTTTGTTTCGTGTTCTCATTCGACATTGCCCGCACCTCCCTTCGCTCTCATCCGCGCAATCCGCTCGGTTATGATCTTCGGCATTTCCACTTCTGGCGCATTGGGATGAAGCAGCCATGTTGCCGCCTTGTGTGTCTCGCTGATCGTAAACATTGGCGGCTGCATTTCAAAATCAATCTTTAATGCATACTTATTTCTGTCCGCAAACGCATCCCCCACCGGCGGATAAATCATATTCGGCGGTGTGCCGGGAATCGCCTCTAAGCGCTCGTTCGTCTCCACATCCGGCATCGCCGCAAGCAGCGCCCATGTATAAGGATGTGCCGGGGAATAAAATACATCGCGGCTCGTTCCCATCTCCACGATCTTACCAGCGTACATGACGGCAATGCGGTCCGCCATATTCGCGACAACACCAAGGTCATGCGTAATAAAGATAATGGATAGGTTTCTGTCCTTTTTGATCTTATTGATCAGCTCTAATATCTGTGCCTGAATCGTCACGTCGAGCGCGGTTGTCGGCTCATCGCAGATCAGGATATCCGGGTCTGCCGCAAGTGCAATCGCAATGACGATACGCTGCCTCATACCGCCTGAAAATTCAAACGGATACTGGCTGTAACGCTTTCTCGGCTCGGAAATGCCAACCTCCTCCATCAGCTTTAAGGCGCGGTATTTCGCCATCGCTTTCGTCACCTTATTGACGACGCCGGACGCGTTTTCCTTAAAGAAGACTATGAGTCTGTCCGCTTCCGCTTCAAAATCCCTCGTCTTTTCTCCTTCAAGCACATTCTGATAATGGTTTACCAGACGCTCAATCAGAATCTGAATATCCTCTTTGGCAAGCTCTAAATCCACAGCCTCTTCAGGGGGCAGCTTCCACGCGGGTTCCTTTCCTCTCGCTACAATGCGATCATATTTCTTTTTCTGCCTTGCATACAGCTTCGCCGCTTTTTTATTTTTGCCGATTCCCTCAAAATAAATGCGCAGCGCCGCTTTCAGGCTTAAGCCGAACGTATAGGAAAGACTGTCCTTTATGATGTTTAAGCGGTCAATGGAGTTTTCGACATATTTGATCATTTCGGACGCTGCCGCCGCACACGCTGCTTTATCCAGATGCTCCGCCTCAAACACATTTTTCTTCTCAGCGATCAGGTCAAGTGCCTTCTTTTTCTGCGCGTCACTGCGGTCCGCGCTGTATTTGAGCGCTTCCTTGGCATAATCCATGAACTCGCACATGAAATGCTCATCCACATACTGATGCAGAAATTCATTCAGCTTCGGTATGTCCGTATCCGGCATCGGCTGCGTGCCGAACACCTGATAATAACCCATGCAGAAGAAATCCGGTTCATGCTTCTGCAATACTTTAGAGAGAAGCTCCTTCATGGAGGTTAGCGCCCGGACCGTTCCGTCAAAATTCCTGCTCTTGATCTCCGCGCCGCAGACGCTGTTTACATCCTCCGTCAGCGCAGTCAGCTTTTCGTAGCATTCTTTGTCAGCCACATACTCATTGTCCGTCTGCCTCACAAGCCGGACAATCTCTTTCAGCGTATATTTTTCATCCTCGAACGCGTTCTTTTCAATGTGAAACAGCACATCCTCAATCGCATCAAACGCTTCGGTCGCCGCTTCTTTCGCGCGCTTATAGCTCTGCTCCAGCTCAATGTGCTTGAACTCAAACTTATCAAAATCCTTACACATTTTTTTGAGCTTCTCCGCCTTTGCGGAATCGCCTTTTGCACATGCCTCCACCATCGTATCGGAAAGCAGCGCAAGCGTGGAGTTAAATGCATCCCGGCTCGCTCTCTGCCTTGCCTTTCCCTTTAAGAGCATCGCCTCCGTAAGCTGCTTGCCAATCCGCATGATCGGGTTTAAGCTCGACAGCGGGTCCTGAAAAATCATCGCGATCTTATCACCGCGGATTCGGTAAAAATCATCCTCCGTGATCTTTAGTAAGTCCATGCCGTCATAGACAATCGAACCGCCCTCGATAATGGAATTGCCCGCAAGGATTCCTAAAATCGCCTTGCTCGTCACGGACTTGCCGGAACCGGACTCGCCCACGATTGCAAGCGTTTCTCCCTTGTACAGGTCAAAGCTGATATTCCGGACTGCCTGTACCCTGCCCGCAGGCGTACGAAACGAAATCACCAGATTATTGACAGATAATTTTTTCTCCATGATCAATCCTCCGTTCCGCGTAAGGACGGATTAAATGCGTCCCGTAAGCCGTTTCCGAACAAGTTAAACGAAATCATCAGCAGGGAAATGAACAGCGCCGGAAACAGGATGATATGCGGGAAGCTCGAAATCATGGCGCGCCCCGCCGACAGCATGCTTCCGATGGAGGTTCTCGTCGAGGAATCCAGATTGACGATACCTAAATACGTCATATTGGATTCGGACGCAATGACACCCGGTATCATTAAAACCGCACTCGTAATCAGCGTTCCCAAAGCGTTCGGGAAAATATGCTTAAACATCAGCCGGAAATTTCCCGCGCCGAGTGTCCGCGCCGATAAAATATATTCCTGATTTTTATAGCGGTAAAACTGCATACGCGTCGTGGATGCCATGCCGATCCATCCGGTCATCACAAATGCGAAGAGCAGCGACGGAACCGCGCCCACTTTATTTGCCAGATGCAGCTTAAAGAGCGTCACGACAACGACAAACGGAACATTGTAAAGAATATCGCTGATACGCTCCATCGTAATATCCGTGGCGCCGCCGTAATAGCCTTCAATCGCGCCGTAGAACGCGCCGATCACCATGTTGATCGCCGAAATGCACAGCGCAAACACCAGTGAGAACCTTGCGCCCGATGCCAGTCTTGTAAAAATATCCTGCCCGTATGCGTTCGTGCCGAACACAAAGCTCGGCTCAAATCCATAGCGGAACTGGAAATAGGTATAGGTAAAGACACGCACCCGGTAAGAGGTTGCCGTGGAAGTACCTGCCACGGTCGCATACTTATAAGAGCCGTCATCGCCCTCAATCCGGCGGCTGTAATAATCACCGTCATTTCCGGTCGTCTTATAAAGCGGCTTAAAGTTGCCCTCCTTATCCAGCTTCGGCACGCCTTTCGGCGAGCATTCATACCACAAATTTGCGTCGGAGCGCTGTGATTCAATCCGGAATTTCTTCGTATCGACCGCCGGATAAATAACCTGAATATCATGCTCTAACTGCCAGTCCTGAATCGCCTCGTATTCTGCGGGCGTCAGCGTCAGATAAATCATGCCGTTTTTCACGTAGGAATCCAGACGCACATCATAATAGAGCGAATTGCTGCCGGTCCCCGCCTTCTCATAACCCGCGCGGTATACCTCCACAACCGGGTTCATGCCCGTCTCCACACCGATCGCAGTCCGCGCAAGATAATCCGCCTCACTCAATGTCGCGTCACTGCAGCCGTCCCAGCCCGCCCATGCAAACAAATCCCATTTCGGAAGAAGTCTGGCATACTGCAGATACGTCGTATCCGTTGCTGCGCGTGTGTAATCGTTTGCGCCGAACACGGGAACGAGCAGCGCATACAGAATCAGAAAGAAAATAATGACCGCCGCGATGACCGAACTCTTATTGCGCGCAAACCGCCGCATCGCGTCCCTGAAATAGCCGACCGGCTTTGTCTCAAGCTTCTTATCATGAATATCGCCTTCGCGCTGATAAAACTCAAATTTCTCTTTTGGTATGTTCGCATAATCCGCTTCTTTTCTCATATCCGTTACCTGCCTTTCCCTAACGCTGTCCCATCTTGATACGCGGGTCGATGAGACCGTAGCTGATGTCAACCACGATTCCGGTTGCCAGACCGATCAGCGTATAGAATGCGTTCAGCAGCATAAAGAAGTTATAGTCAAGCGCCGTTATGGAATTTAGGAATAACTGTCCGACTCCGGGAATACCAAAAATCTGTTCTATAATCAGCGAGCCGCCCAAAATACCGACAAACTCGCCGAGGATCATCGGGAACACCGGAACCATTGCATTTCGCAGCGCATGCCGAAGCGTCGCCTGCGAACGCTTGAGTCCCTTTGTCCGCGCAAGAAGCATGAAATCGCTCGTCAGCACCTCGGAAAGCTCCGCTCTTGAATAGCGCGCCAGTCCCGCAACCGACCCGAATGCCAGACTGATGACCGCCGGTATGACCGAGACGAACATCGGCCACGAAAGCCAGTCGGTTCCGGATTTCATCTGCAGTGGAAACCATTGAAGCTTAAAGCAGAAAAGGTACTGCACCAAAAACGCATAGACATAGGAAGGTACTGAAATGAATACCATGACTAATGTGGAAATCGTATAATCCTGCCATTTATTTTTCTTGAGCGCGGCATAGATTCCGAGCGCGAGCCCGAGCGGCACGCTTAAGATCATGGAATAAACATTGACCAGCATCGTCGCCGGAAGCTTGGAAATGAAGACATCCCAGACGTCCTGATTGCGGTAAAGCGTCTCGCTGATTCCCCAGTCCCCGCCGAAAATACTTCTCTTAATAAATATCCAGAATTGCACAAGGATCGGCTTATTATAACCAAGTGCCTCCCTCCTCTGCAGAATGAGGTTCATATCCTTGCCGAACGCCTCCGCATCCGTGACCGGAAGAAGCTTGACAAGCACGAAACACATAATCAGAATTGCAAAAAGAACAAAGAACATCAATGCGATACGTTTCAAAATGTACCAAAATATACTGTTTTTCTTAAACATCGCTTTCCTCCACTCCTTTTTTGTATTCAGACAGCGCTGCTGAAAATTCTGTGCGCTCCCCGCGCTTTTCAGCACTCCTGTCCAAACACAAACGCTTCGGAACATGACCGCCGCCCCGGCATACAGGATTTATGTACGGCATGCTTCCCTGTATACAATCCAAAGTCGGAAGAGCGGCATGCCGCCCTTCCGGCCAAGGTTTGTATCGTTTTCCCGCATTCCGGTCAAAAACCGGTCTGCGTTGAAGAATCGTCTTTGGCAGAGAATCCGCCTTTGGCGTAAAATCCGTCTCTGCCAGATTCTTTAGTTGTAGGTTAAGGTTCCGCCCTGCTCTGCAATGAATGCCGCCCACTCGTCATCCGTATAGTTGTAGGTGTAATACTTGATACCACCGAAGCCCATACCGAATACATAATCCTCCGTTGCAAAGTTGATCTTCATGCTCTTTAATTCTGCGGAAGAGTCATCAATCAGCGGAAGCAGCTCGTATCTCTCTAATACGGCGCCTTCCAGCGCTGCAAGAATCTCAAAGCGCTCCTGCGCGTTATCATCCGTTACGCCTGCGGAAAAGTCCTTCGTATTGCCGTCCGCATCCGTGACCGTGATCGGCTGACCGCTGATCGTATAGGTCCAGTCTGCAACAGACGCTGTCCAGTCCGTACCGCCTAAGTTGATCGTCAGCATATCGTTTGCGGAATCCCAGCAGGTGTTGTAGCGCAAATTATCATCGGTCGTGTAGCACTGGATCAGGTTGTACGGATCAAGCGCACTTCCGGTAAAGCCGACGCCGAATAAGATATCGACCTCGTTGTTTCTCATTGCCGGACCAAAACCGTTGCCTAACGTATCGTTCAGCGCAAAGGTCAGTCTGCCTTCAAACGGCGTGCCGACAACCGCTTCCGTCCAGCAGTTTACAAGGAACTCATTACCCTTCTTGTAGAAGTTGCTCTCGCCGTTCGGGATACCGATCATTAACTGGATGACATCGTCATCGTCCATCAGACCCTGCTCCTTGGCAATCTCATATGCCTCGTTGAACTTCTCTCTTGCCATTTCCAGATTGTAGCCCGTAATGGAGTCAATTGCATCATCCATATTCTCATAGAGCTTGCCCTCGCCGATATCGTCCGCAAGCCCCCAGAAATCAACTAATACCTGCTTTGCCTCATCCGTGCTCCGGTAAGTGGAACCAACCTCCGGATCGTAAATAATCAGGTTGGAGTAAACACCGAATGCAGGAGAGTTCGTCGGTGCCGCTGCCAGTGCGAAGGACGCACGGTCAAGCGAATAGGAAAGCGCCTGACGGAATTCCTTTACTGTAAGAATCGTCTTATTAAAGTTATCGCCCAATGCTGCCTGATTTGCTGCAAGCGCATCCATATCCGGGTTCATCGCCACAAAGAACGTGGAAGCCTCCGTTGCATAATACGTGTAATCGCTCGTTGCATAAGTCTCCATATCCTCAGCGCTCAGACCGTAGACGTCCAGCTCTCCCTTTAAGAACATCTGAAGTCTTGTAGCAGCCTCTGCAACACAATGCATGACGATTCTGGTCGTCTGATATTTGCCTTCCAGATCAAAGTAGTTCTCGTTTCTCTCCAAAACATACTCTTTATCTTTCTGGAAAGAAGTAAGCTTATAAGGTCCGTAGGAAGCCGTCGTCTCAGCGGAAGTACCGTAGGTATTCGTATAAACGCCGTCCACAACGCTCTCACAGCTTAAATACAGGTCTTCCTTTAACAACCAGCCGTTCGTAAAGGAATAGCGCAGATAGAAGCCCTCAAGCGGAACATCGAGCGCAATGACGAGCTCATAATCGGAAGGAGCCGCAAAGCCGACCTCGGAGAAATCCATCTCCTCGTAGGTCTCGCCGTAATTCATCATTTCCTGCGCCTCTAAATACGCATAGTCGCCTGCGTCAGCCGCATAAGCGTCGGCATCCGCATAGCCGTGAAGCTGCGCAATGCAGAGGGAGACTGCGTCATACACTTCCTGCGTAACCGGAACCATGCCGTCCGCATTCGCATTCGGCTCAATGATCTCGGCATAGACATCCACGCCGTCCGCATTGACATACAGCCCCTCCTCATAATAATCACCGAGCGCACCGCCCCATGTGGAACCTGTATTTAAGTCAACCGCAAGATCCTTGCCGTCCACGGTAAGCAGCCCTTCTTCATTCACTTCAAAGCTGTCAACCGGAATATACTCATCATCCGTCATGTTCACGATCATCGGATTTAAGTATGCATGCTGTCCGGCATACAGATAATTCTTTGCATTGACAACCTTTAAGGAGCTTGCATAAAACGAATCCGCACGATGGTTCTTTGCAACCGGGTCAAGCATGAGTTCAGCACTTCTCACATAATCATGCGCCGTGATCGGCGTGCCGTCCTCCCACTTTACATCCTCGCGCAGAGGGAAGCTCCATACACGGGCGGTATCGCCCTCCTCGATTCCCCACTGGCCGACATAATCCGCCGTTACGTCCGTCGGATCACCGGCAGCCGCACACGGGATCAGCTTATAGCCGTCCATCGTGTCATTGTAATCAAACGCATAAAGAGGCGCTTCCAGATACTGAAGCAGCGTCTGATCCTCATTCGTCTGCTGCAATGCAGGGCTCCAGTTTGTCGGGAATGCAGTTGTCGACGTATTATAAGTGTACGATGCATTCTCATCCACCGCCGGCGTGGTATTCTCGCCATCGTCTCCCGGCTGCGCGTCGTCCGACGGCGTCGTCTCAGCGCCGGGCGTTACATCATTTCCTGCCGGTTCGTCTCCCTTGCCGCCGCAGGCTGCCAGTGATACGACCATCGCGGATGCAAGAAGAAGCGAAATCAATTTTTTCTTCATAAATTTCTCCTCCTTTACCTATTTCCGTGCTGCAGCTTTTCACAGCCGGCACCGGGAATCCCGTTTTTCATCCGGACTTTTTCAAAACCACTTACCTGCTTTTTCAAAATTCCGAAAAAAGGGATGACGTCTCCCGCGTGCACCCCTTTATGCCTGTTGTGTGAATATGAAGTTACTACAACACGAATCAACAAAAAGTATATTACAGCATTTGCCCGTGGTTGTCAATCTTTGCAGGCAGGCAAATTTTACAAAATTTTTCCAAAATTTATTCATTTTTATTTATTTTTGTTTGATTTTTGGTTGAACTTATTCATTTTTATGCGTTTCCTGCCGCCTGTTTGTTCATTTTTATCTGTATGCCCTTCACCACCCGGAAACGTTATGCGCGGCTCGGTTCTCTCTCATCCATGCAAAATACTCTTCGTCACAGCTCTCGAACGTCCCGTCGTCCCTCATGCGCGCATACCACTCACGATAGATTCCGGAAAGCAGCTCCTGATACGGTTTCCAGTCCGCGCACATCTGCTCTGCGGTATAATGCTGCACGCATCGTCTGTCCGGACTGCTTTTTAACATTTGACCTCCTCTCGGACGGTCTTCCTGCGAAAACATGCAGCCGCCTTTACCGAGCGCAACGCACTCCCCCATCGCCTCAACGCCGATAAACGTATAACATTTATGGCGCATTCTGATATAAAAACAAATCCCCTGAGGCATCGAAACATACTCGATCGCGTAGAGCCCTTTCTTCTGATCCTGTAAAAGTGCAAGAAGCGTCCCGCGGTCAGGCACGACGTCCGGCTGCCTTTGTTCCTGCGGCAGTGCGGCGGGTCCTGCCGGGACAGCGACAATGTCCGCTGGGGCTGACACAGCGGCAGCAGGCACAGTGGCAGCAGGTATTGCAGCAGAAAGCACACGCATGAGGTCGTCCGGCGCGAGCACGCAGCCGTGCTCCCTACAGCAGCGCCCGCCGCATGCGGCGCACTCCGCTCCGGGCAGATAACCACAGCACGCTTCCTCATCCACAGGAGCATCCGCGCGCTCCTCTTCCCTTTTGTTTTTTATCTCTGAAGGTCCCATTTTCATGCTCCGTTCTCAGACTCATGTATCCACGACAATTCCATGCACTTTTCCCTTTTACGCTGTCGGCGTAAGCACCTGATGCTTCAGCCACCGCCCGCTCACAAAGCGCCAGCCGAACAGTACGCTTCTGATCGTCCAGTCCGCAAACATGCCGATCCATACCGCCATCGGTCCGAACCCCCATACCCGCACCAGATAAATGCAGAGCGCCACACGGCACAGCCACATGGTCGCACTGGACGCCAGCATCGAAAAGCGCACGTCTCCCGCCGCGCGCATGCCGTACCCCGGAATAAAGGACAGCACCCACACAAGCGGTTTGACGATTGTGATCGCGATCATCATTTCCATGCACAGTTCCGCGCTCTGCGCCTCCATACCGCCTAGAAAAATGACCGGCTTTGTAAGCAGAAGCGTCAGCACGCAGCTTGCCGCCAGAATGATCTCAGCATAGACCGTCAGCTTCACGATATAATATTTTGCCTCCTCAATTCTTCCGGCACCAATACACTGCCCGACGACCGTCATCAGCCCGATGCCTACACCGATTGCGCCGATCCCGTTCAGCATTTCCAAAATGATCGTCATCGCCTGCGCAGCAATAGCCGCCGTTCCCATCGTGGAAACCGTAGACTGGATCGCAAGCTTTCCGAACTGAAACATGCCGTTTTCAATACCGGACGGAATCCCGACCGCCAAAACCATGCCGATCATACGGAAATCGGGACGGATGCGCAGATAGTCCCGGAACATGATATCCTGTCCCGGTTTTCTGAGCGCAGTCAAAATCACGAGCGTGCAGACAACTCTCGAAAGCAGCGTTGAAAGCGCCGCACCTGCCACGCCCATATGAAGTCCGAAAATAAAAACCGCATTCCCCGCCACGTTTCCGATATTGGAAATGACCGACACTGCCATCGGAAACCGTGAGTTGCCTGCCGCGCGGTATAAGGAGGAACCGGTGCTAAACAGAGCCATGAACGGGTAAGACAGCGCTGTCAATAAAAAATAGATCAGGCAGTCTGACATGACTTCCTCATCCACCCTGCCGAATACCAGCGTGAGCAGCGGTCTGCGGAGCAGGACGCAGAGCACAGTCAGCCCCACGGAAATGACCGTCACCGTCAAAAACACCTGCGACGCCGCACGGTTGCAGCCCTCTTTATCTTTTTTCCCTAAATACTGTGCACAGATGATGGTCGCCCCTGCCGCCAGCGCCGAGAACACCTGAATGACAAGGTTATTGACGGAATCCACAAGGGAAACTGCTGAGATCGCCGCACTTCCGACGTTGCTCACCATCATCGTGTCCACCATGCCCATCAGGGAATTTAAGAGCTGTTCAACGATCACGGGAATGAGCAGCGCAAACAGGGCACGCCGCCCGTACATCAGATGTTCCATGTCGATCTGCGATTTATCATAAAGCAGGAAACGCCTCTTTTTTTCCGCTCTCATCATCCGCTTCCTTTCCGCAGTTTCAGAATAAAAATTTTGAAATGTTTTTTGCGCGTTATTCCTTCTTTGCAAATTTCCGCAGTTTTCCACGGATGCGCTGAAGCGCGTTATCCGTCGCTTTTTCGGTTCTTCCGAGAATCCGCGCAATTTCAATATAGCCCATGCCGGTCAGGCAGAGTTCCATCACCTGGCGTTCAAACGGGGAAAGCGTGGTCTCGATCTCCTGTTCCAGCCGTTTTGCATCCTCACTCTCGATCATCATCTCTTCAGGGTTTCTCCCCTCATAGCTTTCGGATGCAAGCTGTTCCGACAACCGGCTGACCGCCTCCTCGCCGCCGCTTTCATACGCGTCCGCATACAGGGAAGTATAATAATTGAGCGGAGAATGCTTTTTTCTGCCGGATGCCTGCACCGCTGTATACATCTGTCTTGTGATGCAGAGCTGCGCAAACGTATGAAATCCCGCGTCGCGTCCGCTGTCATAATCGCGCACCGCCTTATATAACCCGATCATTCCCTCCTGAATCAGATCGTCATTATCCGCACCGAGGATAAACATCGTCTTTGCTTTACTGCGGACAAGATTTTTATATTTTTCCATCAGATAATCGGTGATGTCGGTCTCGCCGTCCCGCAGGCGGTCGATCAGCTCCTCATCCGTATAACCCGCATAATCCGCTTTCATGGATGCTCCTTTCCCGGTATTGTGCTTTTCGTCGAAAAGCGAAACGCCCAAACAAGGTTTTGTAATCGTCCTATGACGCGCCAAGCCTTTGTCTTACAATTTCATAGGCGAGCACGCCTGCGGCGACCGAAGCGTTCAGCGAATCGATATCGCCTTTCATCGGGATGGACGCCGTAAAATCACATTTTTCTTTTACCAGCCTCCCGACGCCCTCGCCCTCGCTGCCGATCACAAGTCCGATCGGTCCCGTCAGATTCTGCCGGTACATAAGCTCCCCGTCCATATCGGCGCAGACAAACCAAAGTCCTTCTTTTTTTAAGTCCTCGATCGTCTTTACAAGATTTGTCACGCGCGCGACCGGCGTATAATTGAGCGCCCCCGCCGAAGTGCGCGCGACCACCGCCGTCAGTCCGACTGCACGGTTTTTGGGGATGATGACGCCATGCGCGCCCGCAAGGTTTGCCGTGCGGATGATCGCGCCGAGATTGTGCGGGTCTTCAATATTATCCAGCAAAAAAATAAACGGCGGCTCGCCTTTCGCCTCTGCCTTTTTAAGAATGTCCTCTACCGACGCATATTCATACGCTGCCGCAACCGCGATCACGCCCTGATGCTTTCCGGTTTCGGAGAGCTGGTCCAGGCGCTCCTTCGTCACATATTTTAGCAGTGTATCGTGTTTTTTTGCCTCGCGTTTAATGGAAAGCACAGGACCATCCTGACAGCCGTCCAGCACATAGAGCTTGTCAATTGTCTTTCCCGCACGGAATGCCTCCAGCACGGCGTTTCTCCCCTCAATCGTAAATTCCGAGTAACTCATTTCCCGCTCCCTTCATCCCATGACTCCTAGGCGTTTCGCAATTGCCTGCATGACTTCTTTCCAGCCATTGCAGAACGCTCTTATCAACTTATTAACAGCGTTCTCCTGCGTTCTTTTCAGACTCTTTCAAAGCATCCGACTGCCCGGTCAGCTCCATGCCGAGCCGGATCAGTTCGATCAGACGTGCCATCTCTCCTGTCATAAACAGATAACCGCAGAGCGCTTCTAAGCCGGTCGCTTTATGATAATCGGCGAGCGTCGCGTTTTTCGCAGTGTTTGCCGGTTTCGCATTCTTACCCCGGCGGTAGATTTCCTGTTCCTTCGGCGTCAGGAATTTCTGGAGCAGCTCCGCCATGCGCGCCTGGGTTCCCGCCTTGACGATCCTGCTTTTTTCATTGTGCAGAAGATGCGCCGGACGGTTGCCCCGTCCGACTACATAAGCGCGCACGATCAGATCGAACACGCCGTCGCCGATAAACGCAAACGTCAGCGGCGAATACGTACGCACGTCCACATTCTTCTCGCCAAACTGATTTTTAATATAGTCATACAGCGCTAGGCTCTCTTCCATTTTACGCCCTCGCGGGTATCCTCTAATACGATGCCCTTTTCCAATAACGCATTTCTGATCTCATCGGCACGCGCAAAATTTTTCTCTTTCCGTGCCGTCTGCCGCTCCGCAATCAGGCGCTCGATCTCTTCGTCAAGCATCTCTTCTTTTTTGTCCACGATCAGTCCCAATACGTCTGTCAGCTGATACAACAGATCATAAAGCGCTTTCAGAAATTCTCCGGAGCTGCCGCCGTCCACATGGGAATTGATATATTTGACAAGCTCAAACACAACCGAGATTGCATCCGCCGTGTTAAAATCGTCGTCCATCGCCTCCTCAAAGCGCGTCCGATACTGCTGTGCGCCCTGCAGATATTCGCGTTCCTCCGATGACGCGCCGTTCTGCGTGGATGCATGTTCCATCAGATAGGTCAGATTATGCGCACAGGTCACGATGCGCTCCAAACCGTTCTTTGCCGCTTCCATCAGCTCAGCACTGAAGTTTAAGGGCGTGCGGTACTGTGCCGAAAGCATGAAATAGCGGAGCACCTGCAGATCGTATTTCTCCGAAATATCGCGCACCGTAAAGAAATTTCCCGCCGATTTACTCATTTTTTTATTGTCGATATTAAGAAAAGCATTATGCATCCAGTATCTTGCGAACGTCTTTCCGTTTGCCGCCTCGCTCTGCGCGATCTCGTTTTCATGGTGCGGAAAGATCAGGTCCTCGCCGCCCGCGTGAATGTCGATCTCATCGCCCAGATAACGCTTGCTCATGACGGAGCATTCGATATGCCAGCCCGGCCTGCCGTCGCACCACGGAGACCTCCAGTACGGTTCGTTCTCCTTTTTCGGTTTCCAGAGAACAAAGTCAAGCGGGTCCTCTTTCTGCTCCTCGCCGGAGACTAGCAGCGCGCGCATGCCGCTCTGTAAGTCATCCAGATTTTTATGGGAAAGCTTCCCATATTCCTGAAAGCTTCTCGTGCGGAAATAGACGGTCCCATCCGCCGCCGCATAAGCGTGTCCCTTTTCGATCAGCGTATTGATCATGGCGATCATGCCGTCAATCTCGTTTGTCGCCTGCGGATGCGTCGTCGCAGGCTTCACGTTCATTCCCTGCATGTCCTTTCTGCACTCCGCAATATAGCGCTCGGAAATGATGCCTGCCTCCACGCCCTCCTCGTTTGCCCTCTTAATGATCTTGTCATCGACATCCGTAAAATTGGATACAAAGTTAACCTCATAACCTTTATACTCAAAATATCTGCGCACGGTATCGAACACGATCATCGGGCGTGCATTGCCGATATGAATCAGGTTGTATACGGTCGGACCGCAGACGTACATTTTGACTTTACCCGGCTCTAACGGCACAAATTCTTCTTTTCGTTTTGAAAGCGTGTTATAAATTTTCATTATAGTTCTTCCTTTCCTATCCTTCCAGCTATTCTTCCAACTGTTCTTCCAGCTTTTTTTCGAGCCGTGCAAGGCGTTCTGCAAGCTGGCTGTTCTCTTTTTTCAAATATAAAATATCCTCCGAAACCGGGTCGGGCAGATGTATCTGATCCATATCCTCCCGCGGCAGCGCCTGATTGTCCCGCCGGACGACGCGCCCCGGAACGCCGACCACCGTTGAATTGGGCGGCACCTCTTTTAGCACGACGCTTCCCGCGCCGATCTTGCTGCCCGCGCCGACCGTGAACGAGCCGAGCACTTTCGCACCCGCGCTGATCATCACATTATCTCCGATCGTCGGATGACGCTTGCCCTGTTCTTTTCCGGTTCCGCCGAGCGTAACGCCCTGATACAGCGTAACATTATTTCCGATTTGAGCCGTTTCGCCAATGATGACGCCGTTGCCGTGGTCGATAAAAAATCCCTCCCCGATCACAGCGCCCGGATGGATTTCTATGCCCGTCTTTCTCGCGCCGCGCTGGCTTAAGTAACGCGCCCAAAAATAGTGCCCTTTCTGGTACAGTTTATGCGCAAGCCGGTAATGCAGCATGACCTTAAAGCTCGGATAAAGAAACACTTCCATATTAGAATGGATGGCCGGATCTCTTTCCCGGATGACTTTAATCTCTGTTTTGATTTTTTTGACGATTCCCATGATCATAACCATGCCTTTTTTCAGACTGTCCCGCCATGTCATTGATTGGCGCGAACCGCTTCAAAATTAAAAAACTCCGCCTCTCTGAGCAGCAGGAAGCATAATAGGCTCCCTGTTGTCAGGAATAGAGACGAAGTATTTCCGCGGTTCCACTCTATGTAAGGGCACTGTATGCACCCTTCCCTTGATACGAATAACGACGTAACCCGTATGAAGCTACTCTAAACGCGTTCCATCTGTCTGCACCGCTTTCTAAATAGAATGTCCGTTTTCACTTCATCAACTCCCGGATGCACTTCGGCTCTGTCCGTGCAAGGAATGCTTCCAGCCGATGGCATTCCCTCTCTGCTGCCGTGACATGCTTCGCAGTTTCGTTTCCGTCCTGCTGCCGCATAAAAAGCGTACTCTATCCGTTCCCAGTCTTTTTCTTTTTGCTCACAGAAAACTTCTAAATAAATAAAATCCTGTGAAAATTCTTTGATAGATAAAATTTTCTTCTATATAGAATATCAAATACGTAAAAATTGTCAAGAGCACTGTTATAAGAATCCATGGAATCTGAAAAATCTGAAGAAACAGCCGCCGGATTCATCCCGTCTGCTGTCAAAAAAGTTATACTTCCTCCGGGAAGTATGCTCTTCCACACGAAATCCCTTCTTCCAGCATCAGAAACATCATGCGGTCCTCATTTTTCTTTTCGATAAATAAGTGCCCCGCTTCCGGTTCCACAATGACTTCCTGCAAATATTCTTCCTGCTCACAGGCATAGCAGAAATAACCGCAGAGCCGTTTTCCTGCGCCGCGCTTCCATAAAAGATAAAGCGCGCCGTTTTCGCTTGCGAGCTCCCTGCTCAGCCGGTCAAAATATGCTTCGTCGTGCACGCAGTAAGTGTCATAGCGCCGCGAGAACGTATCTGCGGCATATGACGCAAGCCTCCCGGCATCCGCGTTTGTATAAGCAGTCAGGGCAAACTCCGGCGCCATACCGCCTGCCGCCAGACACGTCCGGACCGGCGTTTCCATCAACATTCTTAATTCGGCGCTCCGCTCCCATACCGAAGCCCGTACGCCGTACTTAAAGCCGAACGGCTCATAAATCGCCGGATCCGCAGGCATCAGGAACACAAACGGACATCCCTCGCTCTTTACCTGCAATACTGCTTTTTGTAAAAGGAACGCCATACAGCCCCGGTGGCGGTAAGGCGGCGCTGTCGCCACCCCTACAATATAATATGACTTCCGGCGCGTGCCGTGCAGCATGACTGTGTACGGATTGGCATGCACCATGGACACAATCTGCCCGCTTTCATCCTTAAGCACATGAATCTGCGCATCCTTGATCTTTTCGCGGTAATAATAGGTGAGGAACGCCTTCGTGTCCTCCGTAAAAATCTGTTCCCAGAGCGCTCTTGTGCGCTGCCCCGCCGCACCGGAAAGCTTTTCGTAATGCAGTCCGGCTGGAAGCACTGTTCCTTCCGGCTTCGTCAAATCTGTTTTCTTTCTATTCATCCTTTATGATTCTTTCTTCGGACAGCCTGAGCAGCCACCGCACTTAGACGCAGTAACGTCCTCATCCGTCATATGGATCGGAGAAGTCAGCATGCAGACCGCCTGTGCCGCAATCCCTTCGCCGCTTCCTGTAAATCCAAGCCCTTCCTCGGTCGTCGCCTTGACGTTGACCTGATCTGCCGTAATGCCCAGCGCCTCTGCAATGCGTGCGCGCATCTCATCAATATACGGGCGCATTTTCGGCGCCTGTGCGATAATCGTTGCGTCAATATTCTCAATAAAGAAAAAATGTTCTTCCAGCATCTGCCCGACTCGCTCTAATAAAATCAGGCTCGAAATATCCCGATACGCATCATCCGTGTCAGGAAACAGTTTTCCGATATC
The DNA here is from genome assembly GCA_002493905.1 of Lachnospiraceae bacterium UBA7050. Taxonomy (GTDB): domain Bacteria; phylum Bacillota; class Clostridia; order Lachnospirales; family Lachnospiraceae; genus DLAJ01. The sequence continues at coordinate 31,240 of DLAJ01000025.1, forward strand.
GCCGAGTGCGGCCGCACCAAGCAGCGCATCCATCACGGCATGCACGAGCACGTCCGCATCCGAATGCCCGAGCAGTCCTTTTTCATAGGGTATTTCCACTCCTCCTAAAATCAGCCTGCGTCCCTGTACCAGACGATGCACATCATAGCCCATTCCGATTCTCATAGTGATTGCTGTCCTTTCCGTGTTCTTTCTGTTTTGTGCTTTTTACATGCTATTTTGTTATTTTTTCTGTCCTATCTGCGTGCTTTTCTATGTTTTTTGCTTTCTCTTCTGCTTCTTGTGCTTATCAGTTTCCATGTTTCCGTCAGCGTAACCGCTATTCTTTTAATTTGCAGACGCATGTTCTCCCAACAGAGCCCGCCACTCGGATTGTAAACGCGCGAGACTGCACGCAGCATTTGCCGGGCTTGTCGAGGGAAGCTTCACCGCCGGAAGCGCCGTCAGTTCCCTCATATATTTTGTAAACAATTCATACGCCTTATTCCCATTTAGATAAATCGCACGGACCGGCGCATGCTCCGTGATCTCCCGGATGTCGTTGACAGCCACATTGCGGATGGAACTGTCGCTTGAACCGATAATATCGCAGGACGCGATCACATCCCACAGCGCAATATGGTGCGCATATAAAAGTTCTTTTTTCTCACTGATCGTCTGCGGAACCGCCTCCCCGGCCAGCGCCGCGATCACTTTCCAGAACCGGTTCTGCGGATGTCCGTAATAAAACTGCTGTTCCCTCGATCTTACCGACGGAAAGGAACCCAAAATAACCACTTCGGAACGTGAATCAAATACCGGTCCGAATTCATGCGTCACATGCTGATATTCGCTGCTCTTTTTCATAAATCTTCCGTTTATTTTCCCTTAAATATTTGAAGAACTCATGATTATGATCACCACGAACGCTCTTCGTTCCTGTCCTCTCGTCCACTCAACGCGTTCAGTAATGATATCTGCAAGTATATACGATTAAGCTGCTGCCTTCCACTTGATAAACCAGCCTATGCTCATCCGTTATTCTTCTGCTCCACTTTCCGGCCAAATCGTATTTTAGTGGTTCCGGTTTCCCAATTCCGTCAAATGGACTTCTCTTTATATCTTTAATCATCTCATGAATTCTTTTAACGATCTTCTTATCCATCTTTTGCCAGTAAAGATAATCTTCCCAAGCATTCTCAGTGAAAGATACATTCATATACTAATCCTCCGCTTCAAAGCTCACAAGTTTTCCCTCTTCGGCTTGCTTGATGGATTCTTTTAACCATTCATAATTTGTTTTACTTTCTCTTATATGAAAGTTTTCCATTAAGTTATCGTATTGTGCCTGTGACATAAGCACAACATTCTCATCGTTTTTTCTGGTAATGATCGCAATATCGGAATCTTGTACGACGCGATCACAAACTTCCTTAAAATTATTTCTGACATTTGAAAAATTAGTTGCTATCATACGAATCACGCCCCTTGAGTTTAATATATGTCATATTTATAGTGTTGTCAATATTTTGTACAATATGCTGTACTTTTTTATTTCATCTGATTTTTATGTAATCGAATCGTTGTCTGATTTCTTTTTGATTACCTTGAGATTTTAGGCAACAAAAAAACCTTGAACATTCAAGGTTTGAAAAGCAGATAACGGGAATCGAACCCGCCTCCCCAGCTTGGGAAGCTGGTGTTCTACCAATGAACTATATCTGCGCGTTTCCATAAGATAATCATGCTCTTTGCTGAAACGATTTCATTATAATATTTTTGCCTTGAAATGTAAAGCAAAATTTTTTTCAGTTCAGATACGCCGCGAAAGCCTCTTTGTCACCCGCTTTGAAAGCCTCTCATTCCTTGACTTCATCTCTGCAAAGTGCTAGTATTTTCACATATGGAGCTGTCGTCCGAAACACCTGTTCATACTTGTTTTGGCGGCAGGATCCGGCGAAGCACAGACTGCCGGACGGCGCGGCGCAGTCAATCACAGTCGGACAAGGAGGAACCCAAAATGGATCATACGCTGAAACAACAGCTGGAAACCTGTTTTTTTAGGGGCGGCGATCCCGCTGACTGCTATGGTGCAATTCCGATCATGGAAGAACATCTGAATGAAATTGATTTTTATGACGATGACGATCTCGAAGCGATCGTTGATATTGCGCTGCGTTCCCTGCGCACGGAAAATGCAGATACAAAATTCATTGAATATCTGATCTCAAAAGGGTTTGATATCAACACAAAGCTGCTAAAAAAAGACTGCCTGATCTTAAAGGCAGTGGACAACTGGGTATCCCCCGCTCTCATCGAAAAGCTTGTATCCCTCGGCGCCGATATCTATTCTGAGACGAGTGACGGAGATAATGTACTGCTGCTCGCCGCAAAAAAAGAGTACAAAGACTCGGACTACGCGCCCAAAAATGAGGAAGAAAGCTTAAGCGGAGACGGCAGCAGTGCCGGAACCGAACGTGAGACGGCAGTCTATCTTGCAACGCATTACGACCTCTCCCTCTTGGATAAAACGGACCGTTTCGGCATCTCACCGCTGATGTATGCCGCTATGCTGAATCACATGAGGCTGACACACGCAATGATTGAAAATGGCGCCGATGTCAATGTCCAGGGCACGTCCCCTGTCGGCGGCAACAGCTACTGGCTGAAAATGGACGGTGTGACTCCTCTCGCACTGGCATGCCGCCACGGCAATGTGGAAATTACCGGGATGCTGCTTGAAGCGGGCGCGGACGAAACGCTTTGCGACGCCAAGGGCAATCCGCCGATTTTTTCACTGATACGCTATCCGTTCCGCTTCTTTCAGCAAAGACAGTTTAACCATCCCATATTTGACCGGAAATGCAAGATTCTCTCCATGTTGAAAGAATACGAGCTCACCGACTCTGCGGGCTATACCGTTCTATTGCGCTCGCTGACGGACAGCCGGGACACTTTTGATAAAGCGGACGCCTATGACAATCTCCCCATCACGCTTAAGCTGATCGAGTGCGGAGCCAATATTGAAGCGGCAGGCAACGACGGCAGGCGCGCCCTGCATCTGGCAGTCCTTGCAATCGGTGACGCAGATAAGGCGCTGATCAAGGCAGGCGCAGAACTAAACATTCAGGACAATGACGGCAACACGCCGCTTCTCCTAGCATGCAGGCACAGCGGTGAAAAGACTGTGCGCTACCTGATCCGTTCCGGCGCCGATGCCTCTATTCAAAACAACAAGGGCGAAACCGCTATGGACATTGCCGCCGAACGCGGCTTCTCAGACGCGATTGAAATGATGATGGATAACGGCTGATTCTACATCCGTTCCAGCCATTCAGAGAAGACTATCACAGACAAGGAGATTTCTTATGCAGTTAGACAATATGCTCTTGCAGGCCTGTAAGAATAATCAAAAAAGCGTTGTTCAGACCTTTCTGAAGCGCGGCGGCGTGGACGTCAACAAGCGTGACGAAGCCGGCAATACCCCGCTGATCTACGCCTGCTTAAAAAGCTCCCGCGACTTGGTAAAGCTGCTGATCGACAACGGTGCCGACGTCAATCTCGGCAACCAGAAAAGCCGCATGCCCCTGCATTTTGCTGCAGAGGGCGGCAATTACCAGATCATTTCCATGCTGACCGATAACGGCGCCGACGTTAACTGTACCGACAACAACGGCGTAACGCCGCTGATGCTGCTCGCGCAAAGGGGCAAAACGGATGCTGCCCTAAAGCTCATCCAGCACCCCGATATTGATATTTCGCTCAAAGACAATTCAAACCGCATGGCAATCGACTACGCGACGGCAGGCGGACTGCGGGAACTGGTAACGGCTCTCTCCGCAGCAGAGGAAGACCACGCCGACGCTTACGGCAACACACCGCTCCATCATGCATGCTGGAACGGGCAGAGCGAAGTTGTCAAAGTCCTGCTGCAAAAAGACCCTGAGAGCGTCAACAAGTTAAACGACGATGGAGAATCTCCCTTGCTGCTGGCCGTCCGTAAGTCCAATCTGATGATCGCGGAGCTGCTGCTTGCCGCCGGGGCAAAAACCGATGTCGCCAATCTCGACGGCGTTTATCCGCTGCATATCGCTGCGGCAGACGGCGACCTCTTTACCGGAAAAGCGCTGCTTAAAGCCGGTGCAGGCATTGACCAGAAGGCGTTCGACGGTCAGACGCCTTTGATTCTGGCGGCACGAAACGCCAAAAACGACTTTACCGCCATGCTCATTGAATCCGGCGCCGACGTCAATGCCGTGGATAACGATCAGCATAGCGCGTTATACTATGCCTCGGAAGCAGGTTACGACGAAATCGTGGAACAGCTGTTGGTCGCAGGTGCGGAAAACTAAAAAGACGCAGAACTCTTCTGAAGCTGCGGACTTTGATTACGAATTACGAATGATTGCGGATTTTCAATGCTTACGGATTTTCTAAAAAAGTGCTTGACAAGCCCCCGCCTTGATTGTATACTAGGCAATGCAGTCAAACATTCGCATATGGCGCATACAGCTTTTGCAAATGCCGGGACTGCATACAGACCAGGCATCTGTATTAACAATATGGGATCTTAGCTCAGCTG
>DLAJ01000025.1:36121-81392 GCA_002493905.1 Lachnospiraceae bacterium UBA7050
GGTTCGAGCCCTATAGGTCCCATATTTTATGGCGAGATAGCTCAGTTGGCTAGAGCACGCGGTTCATACCCGCGGTGTCGAGGGTTCAAATCCCCCTCTCGCTACTCTGGCAGTCTCGAAAGCCTTGATTTTTATTAGGTTTTCGGGGCTTTATTTTTATGACTAAAAAGAATTTAATCAACATCTATTTTCTAAACTAATACAAATATTTATGTTATACCGCTGCTTATATTTATACATATGCTTATATCTATACATAATTAAAACAGAGCATATTTACTTTCATTCATTAGAGCGCATAGGTAAAGTTCTTGAACGTACCCGGACAATCTATTGATATTGGATGATCCACAAGAAACAGTTCTTTTAGCGGATAAATGATTGTCCCTTCAACCCCCTGACAGCAGATAATAATTCTGAATATCCATGATCTTTAGATAAATCTATACATAAACGAGATTTCAAAAAATTTGGAAGCGGTAACTCTCCATTCTCATCATGTTCAATCACTACAGGGATGTATTTTCTTTGCAATGGGTTATTTTTTACCTCTGTTAAAATCAATTCTGATTCATAACCCACACCACCTTTACGGCTATTGGCTTTCTCGGCATAATCTTTATTACAAACAATTTTCAAAATTTAATCTAACCATATTCATATGCTTCTTCCATTTCCATTCCTAATAAAAGTGAAACACATTCGGAATGTCACCGCCAAACGTTCTGACCGCCATCCGATACATGGCCTTTGCGTGGATGCGGTCATGCCAGATAAACCGCCGCAGCACTTTCCGCAGCGACCATTCTTCGTCATAGCTGCCCGGATAAACCGTATTCTTCAGAAAATCGGGCTGACTCTCGAGCAGGGCAAATCCCCGCCGCCTGCATTCCACGATCGTTCCCTCGTGGTCCGTCTCAACGCCAATCTCCCCAAAGTAATAATCATTGACATTTTTTGTATGCTCATACATTTCAGATGCCGTGCGGGGAACCTGCCCGTAGAAAGTTTTCCGGACCGGCAGACAGCTTTTCTTCTTATCAGGAACCGCCTCATACAAATCAAAAAAATCCTGTGCGGATTTCAGCGCGAGTGCCTTTAATTCTTCGTATTCCGCTCTGGACAGAGGCTTTCTTTCTTCCTCAAAGAGAACATCCGAATCCGCATCCGAAATCGTAAGCGCAGAAGCTTTCTCCTGCACAATCACCGTTTCCAGTGAGCCGGGGACGGCTTCTCCTTTCCATTCCAGATAAGATCCAACCTCCCTTATCATCTTTTGAAGAGCAGTCTCCTTTGTTTCCCCGCGCGTATATGCGCCGACAAAGTTGCTGGCATAAACAATACTGTCATTGCCATTGTGCTCCCACACACATCGGATTTTCATAATCATTCTCCAATCAAAACTGCCAGTTGAAAAATCAGTGAATCGGCATGATTTTTCAGCCTATTCGCACCGTTGAAACTCATGGGTATAAACGGCAGTAAAATCCCCTTCCACGCCATGCGCTGTCTTCTCTTCCGTTCCTACATTTTCACCGCATACCCAGTACGAACCATCCGCTTTCTGAATTACCGTATTCGCCAGATAATGCGGGTAGGAATCGGCATACTCCGCAATACAGTCGTGCTCTGCATAGGTCTGCTTTCCCACCCACGCCATGGAAAGATCATCTGCATCCAGATGTGAATAACCATCCAAAACCCGATCCGTCCAGACCATAACAACGCCCTCCGCGGCCATCGTTGGTTCACTCACCTTGCCGGGTTCTGCAGCGCCGCAGTTTCCAACATCATTATACCCCCATGTCCACACCGCGCCGTTCGGAAGCAGTGCCGCATGATTATGCGGGCCGCCTGTAACCAAAACTGCCTTTTCAAACAACTCTCTGGGGCTTGCCACAAAATATCCGTTATAAACCGTCCCCCATGTCCAGACCGAACCGTCTTCTTTCATGCAGACAATGTCATCTCTGCCGCAGCATGCATACGTTACATTTACCGCGAGCAGATACGGTTCGCTGACATAACAGTCCGCGTTTACGAATTGCTCCCACTCAGACGCCGCATATTGCTGCAGCGCTCCGTCCGCAGCATTTCCCATGCCATAAAGCTTGTGATCCTCTGTGAGAAAAATAACAAAGTGACCGCTATATGAGTAGTCCACATGAACGACATTTTCTGCAATCTTTACCATGTCTTCATGAAAATCATCATCCCTTGTTCCCTGACCGAGCTGTCCGTATTCATTTTTTCCGCATCCCCATAATACATGGTTCTCATCAATATGATAGAGATTGTCAGGATTTCCCTTATGCGTGATATAATGCTCCGTAATATCTACGGAAACATTCAGTGGTTCCGGCTGATCAGCCGTACCCAGCTCTTCCGCCATATCCGGTTCTTCTGCCGTACCCGGCCTTTCCGCCATATTCAGCCCGTCCGCTGTATCCGGTCCCTCCGTATTTACACCGACGAAATTTCCATCCCGCGTTTCTTCCCCGGTTCCGCCGGCTGCTGCCTCCGGCGCCCTGCGCACATACACAAGACATACAATCAAAATGGCAGCTATGGCAGCGGCGGCAGGCAGGGCCCTTTTCCACACTCCCCCGGACGCCTCCGCATCCTCAAGCCCGTCTATGCTTTCCACGATTCCTTCCGTTTCCTCTTTGATATCCGCCAGTCCTGTCTTTTTCATAAACATCCCCATTTCTGCGCACGCTTTTTACGCATAACATCGCGTTTGAAAAATTATTTTTCACACGAACCTCTGTTTTCGGAAATATATTCCGCCGCGTAATAGATCAGCTCCACAACGCCGAAAAATGTGTAAGGTAAAACTGCTTCATTTCTATGCCTTCCTCATCCATATGTTCCCTGATATAGTCCGCATGGATTTTCTGTTCATCCGGATCTATCTCAGCATATCGGTGAATCACAAGATTCCCCGCTTTCTCCTCTTTTAGGATCTCGGAATAGACGTCATCAACCACCTCACACCGGTGAACGGGCACATCGCTTTCACTTTCCCAGGTATGCCCCTTTGTATTTGTCAGACCCGCGGCTGTCTCTATCATATAAAGATACCCCTGTCTGCCACGGTAAAGGATTGGAAGCTGGTCCGGAAATCTCTCATAATAATGCTGCCTTCCATCTTTACGGAGCCCCATCGTGACAAAATTCTCATTCCTGCCCCGGCAGCAGATCAACGCATAGCATCTGTCTCCGGTAAAATAAGCAACTTTTTTCCCTGAAGTATGAGAATCTGCATTTGCTTTGATGGTATCTAATCCACCGATCGTTGTACCGTGATACAGCATAAGAACCCCTCCCGCTCTTTATTTAGATTCTTCTCCGTCAAATATCCCGGTTAAGAACTGCTCCTCGATCTCCCCCACCAGCCGTTCCATTTCTGTAAGCGTCCCGTCTAAGTTCTCCATCGTCAGACGGCACTCGCCCGCCTGCATTCTGCGCACGATCTCATGATTGATCTTATCAGAAAAATGAATCGTATCCATATAATTGTCCAGGTTCGTAATGATTTCAGCGTCATTCTGAAAATAGTATATTTCCACATTTTCAAACGTAAGCAGGGCTTCCGCTGCTCTCCTTACGGCATACAGATACCTATCGCTCTCCCCGTTCCTGTACGCCTCATCCCACCACAACATCGAATACGGCGAAAAAATAAAGCGGAACTGTGTTTCGGGATGCGCGCGCACCACATCGCCAATCAACGCTAAATTCTCATCGATCGTTTCCGCGCTGCTGTCCGCTTCTTTCATGGCAGATACCGTTTCCGGGCGGTCGTAACGCGAAAGCGTCCCCTCCGCAGAAAACGTCTTATACTGCGCCCAGTTATAGGAAGCGCCCTCATCAAATCCCGCATTCAATCCCGCCGCCAATTCATAGGGGATATGCTCAAAAAGCACGGTCTTATTCCAAAGATAATGCACATCATCAAACAGATTTCGATTATACAGATACAGCGGCAGGGACGCGTCCGGAAATACCTTTTGAGCATCCGTAAAAAGCGCGGCAATATCGAGACAATAATAGACGTTTACAAGCTCCCGCGACGCAAACGCCTCATTCATATAATAGACCAGATCCGCCGTCGCCGCACCGCTCTTGATCGCCTTGATCGTTTTTCCGCCAAATGAGACGTCAAACCAGCGGTTGTTATAATTCTCAGCCACCGACGACCCAAATACCATACTGTCGTACGAGAAATTCCGCACGGTGCCGATGCACTGGTACTCGGCTTTGGACACGACCGCCTTCATGCCCCCAAGAGGCGCATGATAATGATAAAACGGATCCATAACAGCCACAACTGCAGCCACCACAAAAAGCAGCGCGCATGCCCATATCAAAAATGTTTTAATAAACCGATTCGCTTCCATACCGCTCTCCCCGAAAGTAATGATAGACCTCCACCTAAAAATTAAAATACAAAAAAGTGCTGACGCCCGACAGCGAAATAACCGACCATACAAACAATACCGCAAGTCCCGCTGCAAAGTGCGGTGTCAGGGTGCCCCTCTCTATCCGTTCACGCGCGTTTTTTCTTGTAAGCATAAAAACACCAAGCGCCAATAATAAAAACAGCTCCGCCATATGCAGCATCCTCACATACTGGGGCAGACGCATCGACAGTACCTTTTCCACGATATAGAGTTCCGGCATTTCCACCGCTCCAGCAACCGCCTGCAGACTGTGAAAATACGTCATGGAAAACAGTCCTTTCAGATATTGAAATGCACCGGAAAGCGATTCGCTCCGAAAAACAATAAATGCCAGATACGTAAAGAAAAAAGTCGCCATATGGTTAAATACATGTTTTTTTCCGTCTCTTGCAGGAACTGGGAACACAATGTTTACCCCCACCGCCATTCCGTGGAGCAGTCCCCACACTACAAACGTCCAGTTCGCGCCGTGCCACAACCCGCTTAATAAAAACACGATCATTGTATTGCTTATCGTTCGGATCTTCCCACGCCTGCTGCCACCAAGCGGGATGTACACATAGGTCGTGAAAAAACGTCCAAGCGTGATATGCCATCTTCTCCAGAAATCACGCACAGATACTGCTTTATAAGGGGAATTAAAATTCTGCGGCAATTCTATGTTAAACATCTTTCCGACGCCGACCGCCATATCGCAGTAACCGCTGAAATCAAAATAAAGCTGCAGCATGTAGGCAAGCGCCGACAGCGCAAGCGACAAGGAATCCAGTCCGTCAATATGCGCAAACCCAAAATCTGCAGGTTTTGCAAGCATGTCCGCGAGCAGCACCTTTTTAGAAAGTCCGATGACAAAATAGGTGATGCCGCGCGCAAAGCCGTCCGCATGAAAGGTTCTTTTTTTCTTGTCTTGAAACTGCGGAACCAGCTCACTATGCAGAACGATCGGTCCGGCAATGAGCTGTGGGAAAAACGTGACGAACGTAAGATAATCCACGATACCGTAATGCGCCGCTTCCCCCCGGCACCGGTCAAGCACATACGAGAGCTGCTGAAACGTAAAAAAGCTGATGCCAAGCGGGAGCAGGATATGTCTCAGGGAAAAGTCCGTGGAAAACACCGCATTCAAATTCTCAATAAAAAAATCATAATACTTGAAATAGCCCAGTATGCCCAGATTAAGCACGCATCCCGCAATACGCACCGCCCTTCTGCAGCGCGTCAGCGACCGTTCTCCGGCACATTTTTCCGCCTTTTTTAGAATCGTGCTGAGCAGATAGTTGACAGCACAACTAAACAATATCACCGGCAGATAGCTCAAATTAAAATACGCATAGAACCAAAGCGACATGCAGACTAGAAAAACCTGCGCAGTCCCATAACATTTCATCCGGTTCAGCCCGTACCAGCCAAACAGCGCGAGCGGCAGGAACAGAAAAATAAATATATAGGAATTAAACAGCATCGATTTTGTATCCTTCTCATTTTTATTTCATTGTAACGAAACAATCCTTCCCCCGCAAGAGGCAAATACCGAAAACCTCTCCTGTAAATGACAGATCAAGGGCATAAAGAATTAACAATTCATCGGCATAAGGAATTGATATGCATACGGGCAAGAAATTGACAATCCATACGCATAAGGAACTGACAATCCATACGCACAAGGAATCTCATTGTTATTCAGCCTGGTGTATGCTATAATTTTAACGTTTCTTTCAGGAATTTTCGGAGGTCCGGGCATGAAAGAAAGAATTGCGGAATGTATCAATATCCTTGGTAACTTTTTAGGAAAGAGAGACATTTCCTCTTTAACAACCGACGCGATAAAAAAATAGAGGGGAACGCCCCGTTTTATCAGGACATTCCCCTTCTGATTATCTGCTCTTTTTTCAGCGGAATCAGCCGCCGCAATGCTTCTGCATACAGCCTGTCAAAACGGCTCATCATGCATCCCGTAAATCGAATTGGCAAACGCCGCCGTCAGGCTGTCCACAAGACTTCATTTTTCCATGCAGAACGTATCGCACTCCGTCTCTTTGCAATGGCAGGCGTTGCTGCCTCCAATATCCACATTCTGCGCATGGCATTTATAGTTGCTGTTGTAAACACATTTACACGCCTCGCAGTCAATGGAAATCGTCTTGCTCGGGTGGTTTAAGGCACTCCTGTAGCTGTCTCTTTTTCTGTCGCAAAAGCTCTCGCAGCAGGTATCCTTGCTTTTCTCCGCCTGACTGCCGCCCACCATAATGTCTCCCTTGCTGCAGTAACAGTCGGAATTGTAGGTGCAGTTTACCGCCGCACATTTTAACTCTGCCATCCTTGTCCTCCTTTTCATCTCATTCAGTCTCTGAAATCACAGATAAAAGAAAACATGACCAATTTTGATTTCTATTTTCTTTTATCAAGAATTTGAGGCAAAGAGCATGACTGCGCTCTCTGCCTCTTATTAGTTTGGACAAGGTTTTTCTTTCTATTCCGTTTTAGCAGAATCCAGAATACGTTTTTACAGTGCCGTCAGACCGGAACGTCACCCTGATATAGCCGCCGTTGGAGTTGACCCAAAAATATCTTGTTTCCCCATCCTCATCAATGCTGTACAGATAGCCGGAAGTTTTGAATGCCTCCACGCATGCCTCATAAGTATCAAGCTCGCCGCTTTCAAGGCGGTCCACCGCTGAAAGGTCGGTCTTGCTGTCCGCAAAGGCATCTCTGTAATCGCTGCTGTCAAACTCCCCGGCAAGATAAATTACCTGTCCGGTCACCGTGCTGATCCACACGGTGAGGTCCATATCTTTCCCGTTTACGGTCACGCTGTACGTGTAATAAGCTTTGTCAATGTTGACAGGCTCACCCAGAATCGCGTTGACCTCGCTCTCAGTCATGCCGATCTGAAGCTGCAGGAATTTCTCGTACCCGTCGTTTGCCGCAGCGTCACCGCTGCCGGAATCCTGCTGACTGTCATCCTGCGAACCGCTGCCAGAACCGCTCGGTTCATCCTGCGTTCCGGTTTCTGTAGCGCTCTGATCGTTCCGCGAGACGCTGTCAAAAAATCCCTGATCTCCCACAGAAGAATCCACCTCTTTTGAACCGCATGCCGTAAGCGCCAGCATCCCGGCGGCAAATAATGCCATCATTTTTCTTAACCGACAATTATAACCTGTCATCACTTCACATTCTCCCCTTCAACGATAAGAGCTTTTCCCTTTAACGCACTGCTCTCCTGTTTAATTTGCCGATTGACGTTCCTTCTTTCGCTTTGCCTGTCCGACTTTACCCGTCTGACTTTATTGTCCGGCTTTACTGTCCGATTTTGCCCGTCCGACCTTATTGTCCGCTATTCTCCGCCTGCTCTTCACGAATCTGTTTGGTGCGTATCTCCTCGCAGATCTGCGCGATAAATTCGGAAAGCGGCTTCTGACCCTCATCACCTGCAAAGCGGCTCCGGACTGAGACAAGTTCCTGCGACTGTTCCTGTTCTCCGACTACAAGCATATACGGAAGTCTTGCAAGACGCGCCTCGCGAATCTTAAAGCCGATCTTTTCAGGTCTGCCGTCCACCGTCACATCAACGCCATTTGCCTCCAGTTCTTTTTTGACCTTCTGGGCGTATTCCTCATATTTCTCCGAAATCGGCAGAATCCTGACCTGCTCAGGGCAGAGCCATGTCGGAAACTTGCCCGCATATTTCTCGATCAGCCATGCAAGCGTTCTCTCATAGCAGCCAAGAGAAGTCCGGTGAATGATATACGGACGGATTTTATCGCCGTTCTGATCAATATAATACATGTCAAAATTTTCGGCAATTGCACAGTCAAGCTGTACCGTACACATCGTATCTTCTTTTCCGTATACATTTTTTGCCTGTGTATCGATTTTCGGTCCGTAAAAAGCAGCCTCGCCGTCCGCCTCCACAAACGGCAGATTCTCCTCGATCAATACCTGACGCAGCGCGTTCTGCGTTGTCTCCCAGTAAGCCTCGTCACCGAGATATTTTTCCCGGTTATTCGGGTCCCATTTCGAGAGGCGGAACGTAACTTCGTCCTGAAGTCCAAGCGTTTTTAAGATATAAAGTGTCAAATGCAGGCAGTTTCTGATCTCTTCCTCCGCCTGATCGGGTCTGATGACATTATGCGCCTCCGTGATCGTAAACTGACGCACGCGTGTGAGCCCGTGCATCTCACCGGAATCCTCGTTTCTAAAAAGCGTCGATGTCTCGGACATCCGGTACGGAAGATCGCGGTAAGACCTTTGGGAATTTTTGTATACATAATATTGGAACGGACAGGTCATCGGGCGAAGCGCAAACACTTCTTTGTCTTTTTCTTCGTCTCCGAGTACAAACATGCCCTCTTTATAATGATCCCAATGGCCGGATATCTTATACAGATCGCTTTTTGCCATCAGCGGCGTTCTCGTGCGGACATATCCCCACTCCTTGTCCTCTAAGTCCTCAATCCAGCGCTGCAGCTTCATGATCATTTTGGTTCCCTTTGGCATAAAAAGGGGAAGCCCCTGACCGATGACGTCCACTGTCGTAAACAGTTCCATCTCGCGCCCCAGCCTGTTATGATCGCGGCGCTTTGCATCCTCCAGCTTCTCAAGGTGTGCCGCCAGTTCTTCTTTTTTATTGAACGCTGTTCCATAAATACGCTGCAAACGCGCTTTTGACGCGTCTCCGCGCCAATACGCCATGGAGGAAGAGATCAGCTTAAACGCCTTGATGCCCTTTGTACTCATCAGATGCGGTCCGGCGCAGAGATCGACAAAACCGCCCTGATCGTAGAACGAGATTTCAGCGTCCTCCGGCAGGTCCTGTATCAGCTCCACCTTAAACGGCTCGCCCTTCTCCTGCATAAATTTGACCGCCTCATCCCTCGGCAGCGTGAAACGTGTCAGCTCATGTCCCTCCTTGATGATCTTCTTCATCTCATCTTCGAGTCTGTCCAAATCTTCACGCGAAAACGGCTCGGCGTCAAAATCATAATAAAAACCATCTTCAATCGCGGGACCAATCGTCACTTTTGCTTCCGGGAACAGGCGCTTTACCGCCTCGGCAAGCACATGGGACGCCGTATGACGGATGACCCGCAGTCCCTCCGCGTCATTCGCTGTCACGATATTGAGCGACGCGTCACTGTCAATCACGGTGCGCAGATCGACCACGCTGCCGTTCACCTCTCCCGCGCACGCTGCGCGCGCAAGCCCCTCACTTAAATCCGCCGCGATCTCGTACACGCTCATCGGCTGTTCATATTCTTTCACACTTCCGTCTTTTAATGTGATTTTCATGATACTTCCACTCCTCTCAAAACGATTTTTCTTGGACGTTTCGCTTTTCGTCCACTACTTTTTCTTTTTACAGCATTTTTTCTTTCTGCATGCATCCCTGTTCTGTTCTGAATCAGGCTCAACGCTGTCTCCGGTGTCGTAATTCCCGTTATTATTTCCGTTGTCATTTCCATTATTGCTCATGATGCTTAAGGACCATGACAGCCCGTTCGTGATCTTAGCGATCAAAATGCCGGCTACCATTCCTGCCAGTGCGCAGACCGCCGCCCCGAGCGCTAATTCACGCTTCGTCACGGTGGTCTCCTCAGTCAGCTCCTGCATCCATGCGTTCCATTTTTCTTTCATGTCGTATCCTCCTTTTTATCCATTGCCATGTTTTTCTTTTACTTATTGCGTAGTCAGTAGAATTTTTCAACGTAAAAGAAAATCCCCTGCACTGCATACAATGCAATGCAAGGGACGTATCAACGCGGTTCCACCCTGCTTGCAGAAGTCCTTAAAAGCACAAGACTTTCTGCCTCTCATTTTCCCGTAACGTGGAATTTACGGACTGGATTACAGCCACTCAGGGGGCGGTTCCCGCACAGCTCCTGTCAGGCGCTTTCAGCACGCAAATGCGGCGCCGTTCTCTGTAGACATTCCCTTTGTGCTTCGTTCCCCGTCAACATGTTTACTTATGATTAGTTGTATTCTATGCTACTTTTCAGCAATTGTAAAGTGTTTTTTATGAAATTTCTGTTTCGCCCTTTTTACCCTTTTTACGCCCGAGAAGCACCGGCACCGAAAAGAATCGGTTGAAAAACGCAATCACCGGACCTAAGGCAAACGCGCAGAGCAGCATGCCGATGCCAATCACGCCATGCGCCAGAAAACAGACAAGCGCGCAGACGCCGTCACAGAACATACGGCACCAGAAATACGGAATCGGCGTACGTTCTTCCCCAATGATTGCGAGCGAATCATACGGCGAAATTCCCGCGTCTGCAGTCTGATATACGGAGCATGCGAAGCTGATGACAATGACACCGAGCGCCGCAAGAAACAGCTGCTGACCCCACGACGACGGCACGCCCCAGAACCAATGTCTCAGAACCGGATAGAACCAGTCCACGAGCGGGCCGATCAAAAGCCAGTTCACAAGCGTCCCCGGACCGATATATTTGCGCCCAAAAAACAGCTCTATCAAAAATACGAAGCAGTTCATGATAATCTGAAAGACCCCGTAGCGCAGACCAAGGACCCCCGCCAGCGCCATATTCATACCGGTATACGGATCGTTTCCGGTTCCCGACCATTTCAAAATGCAGACACCGAGCGCCAGTATCACATTTCCTACCGCCATGCCGGCCCATCTGCGCAGTGTGAGCTGCTTCATTCTCTCAATCAGATTCATTTTGTGCCCTCATTTTCATCCGCTTATGGATATCCCCTTTCAAAGCAAACTGCCGCTTATCGTCTTTGATCATTTAAGAGCCGTCGTATCCTGCGTAAGCGGATACTCCCGCATATAACTGAGCAGCTCGTCGGCTGTCGTGAACGCGAGTCCCGTCACCGTGTCAGCGCAGCCATAATAAATTGCAATCCGTCCACTTGCGGCATCACTGAGCGCCGCACATGGAAATACCACATTCGGCACGTCGCCCACGCACTCATAGTATTCATATGGCGCAAGAATATAATCTCTGCTCCGTCCCAGCACTTTCCATGGTTCTTCTTTATCGAGCAGCGCCACGCCCATGCGGTATACATACCCATTACAGGTCGTTAGCACGCCGTGATAAATCAAAAGCCATCCCTCATCCGTCTCAATCGGCACGGGACCCGGCCCGATCTTCGTGCTCTGCCATGCGGACTCGTCGCCTTTTACCGTGCTCATCACATGCCTGTGATGTCCCCAGAACTCCAGATCGGGACTTTGACTTATAAAAATATCCCCAAACGGCGTATGCCCGGTATCGGACGGCCTTGAAAGCATCATGTATCTGCCCCCGATCTTACGCGGGAACAGCACGCCGTTACGGTTGTAAGGCAGAAATGCATTCTCAAGCTGATAAAAAGTTTTGAAATCAAAGGTATAACCGATACCGATTGTCGGACCATGATAACCGTTGCACCATGTAATATAATAACGGTCCTCCAAAAAACAGACACGCGGATCGTAACGGTATTCCCGCTTTGTCACCTCGTCATCACCCACAAAAACAATCGGGTCATCCGAAATATGAAAATGAATGCCGTCCTCGGAAAATCCCGCAAATAGATCCATGCTGACCGAGCGGCTGTCACAGCGGAAAACGCCCGCATATCCATCACGGAACGGTACAACCGCGCTGTTAAAAATACTGTTGGAATGCTTTGTCTCGTTTCTGCCGATAATCGGGTTATGGTCATAACGCCACACCGGCATCCGGTACCCTGCCGGCTTGTCCTGCCACGGCATGCCGGGCAGATCGTTTCCAATGATTTTTGCCATCTGTTTTTTCCTTTCCCTTTCTGACTTCTTAGCGAAACAGCCCTTGCTGTGAGCTTTAGAAGTTCTTCTCACGATGCGAGAGAGGTTTCGCTTTTGCGGCTCTCTCACATTAGAAGCGCCGTGCAATCCCGACAAGCAGTTTCACGATCAGCTCCATATCCTGCACACAGGCATACTCGAATCTGCTGTGGCAGTTTCTTCCGCCCGTGCACAGATTCGGACAGGGGAGCCCCATGTAAGATAATCTCGCGCCGTCCGTGCCCCCGCGGATCGGAACGGTCTTTGGCTGGATGCCAAGCTCCTGCATCGCCTCCCGCGCATAGTCGATCAGCTCCATATGGGGCTTGATCTTCTCACACATATTGTAATAAGAATCCTCGATCTTCATTCGCACAAGTTCCTGCCCATAGCGCAAATTGATTGTCTCCGCCGCCTTTTGCATCTGTTCCTTGCGCTGTTCAAAGTGCTCTCTGTCATGGTCCCTGATCAGATAGGACAAACTTGCGCGCTCAATTTCTCCGCTCATGCCGGTCAGATGGAAAAATCCCTCATAGCCTTCCGTGTGCGCAGGCGTTTCCCTCTCGGGCAGCAGGGCATGAAACTCCATCGCCACAAGCGACGCGTTGATCATCTTATCTTTGGCGTCTCCGGGGTGTACGCTCCTGCCGGAAATCTCCACTTCTGCGGAAGCGGCATTAAAATTCTCATATTCCAGCTCTCCAAGCGCGCCGCCGTCCACTGTGTACGCGCAGTCCGCGTCAAACACTTCCAGATCAAAATGATCCGTCCCGCATCCGATCTCCTCATCGGGCGTAAACGCGATCCGCAGTTCCCCGTGCGGCACTTCCTTATGCTCCATAAAAAACGCCGCCATCGCCATGATCTCCGCAACACCCGCCTTATCGTCCGCCCCGAGCAGCGTCGTTCCGTCCGTCACGATCAGTTCTTTTCCCTTGTACTGCATAAGCTCCGGAAATTCCTGCTGTGAAAAAACAATGTTTTTCTCTTTATTCAGCACAATATCGCCGCCGTCATACGCGACAATGCGCGGCTTTACGTTCGCGCCCGTCACTTCCATTGCCGTGTCCATATGCGCGATAAACCCAAGCTTCTTTCCTGTCCCGGAAGCCGCTTCCCCGCCGGCTGCCTGCCTGTTCGCAGGCAGGGACGCATAGACATAACAATGCTCTTTATCATATACCACACGCTCAATCCCCATCGCACGAAGCTGTTCATAAAGCAGCTTTGCCAGATCATGCTGCTTTGCGGTGGACGGCGACGTCCCCGTCTGCTCGTCCGACTGCGTATCCAGCTTCACATATTGCAAAAAACGATCGATCACATCCGACATGATTTCGATTCCTCCTTTTCACGCCTGTTTATTTCTTATCCGGTCTGTCTGCCCCGTCCGGTCCTGACTCCTTATCCGGTACGCCTGCCCCGTCCGGTCCTAGTTCCTTATCCGGTCTGCCTGCCCCGTCCGGTCCTGACTCCTTATCCGGTATGTCTGCCCCGTCCGGTCCTGACTCCTTATCCGGTATATCCGTCCTGTTCAGTTCCTTCTTTGTATCCGGCGTTCCCCCATCCTCTCCAAACAGTTCCGGAAGCAGCAGCGCCTCTATGATGCGCGACGCACAGGCGACCGTCCTGCTGCAGGGGCGCGTCCTGTAATATTCCTTTGTGCGGATGGACGGCGCCGCGCTCTTTTCCCGTCCTCTGATCCCTAAGATCTCACGACATACAATCGCGCCCTGCTCCTCTTTGAACGCATCCGCAAGCCTGCGCACAAGCTCGTAATTTGCTGTTTTTGCCGCCTGATTCTGCGGGTCGGTATTCCCCGTCTTTAGTCCTGCCAACAGTGCCATTGCCGAGACTGTCCCGCACACTTCCCTCATTCTCCCGACGCCCGCCCCCATCGAACAGGACAGCTTTAACGCCGTTTCCCTGTCCATGCCGAACAGATCGGCATAAGTGGAAAAAACCGACTGACAGCAATTATATCCATCTTCAAATGTGGCAACCGCCTTTGATACCCGGCTCTCCATTTTAAGCCTCCGTCCTCGTTCCATTCCACGGCGCAGATGAAAGATAACGTCCGGCGCCGCAAGCCGCAAATCGTGCACATTGCAGCCAATCTACACTGCAAATCATAAAGGCTCCGCACTGCAAACTGCAAAATACCAAAAGTGGGAAGCCTGCGCCTCCCACCCTATCTTCCTTTTGTAAACAGTGAAAAAACAAAATCCGGCACCCGGTTACTTATTTTTTCCACAGCACTTTTTATACTTCTTACCGCTTCCGCACGGACAGGGATCATTTGGATACACTTTTGCCTCCTTGCGGATCGTGGTGGACGATTTCTGTTCTTTATAAAGCTCTTTGCGCTTCGCCTCATCAAAAATCGAATTCCACTGCTCCAGATTGTAAAGCCAGTCCGCTTCCGCAGCGACCATATTCTTATACAGCTTTTCCTTATCAAACGCAAGGCTGACTTCCGTATCCTCCCCCATCTCTTCGATCGGATTCGGCTCTTTTAAGCTGTCATTGATCCCATCCAGAAAACCGGTCATCGTCATCACATCAATGCCGTATTTCTCCGCGAGAGCGCTTACCGTGCCTTTGACCTCCTCATCCGGATTCTCAAGAAGCTGCGCGTAAATGTTTTTTTCCTTTTCAAAATAAGCATTCCATAAACGCTGCAGTTCGCCTTTGTCTGCCGTCTCGGAATATGCCGTCTCACGCCATTTTTCTAATAATGCCATATGCCTGTCCATCCTTCTTTCTCATATCGCTATGGTATCTGAAAAAAGCAAATGTCCGCACCGCGTCCGCTTGTTTTCTCCAGACACCATTATATAACAGAACCCCCCGGATTTCAAAACATTTTTTCCCGGATGCACGAATGCCTGAATATATGTTACAAAATGATTCCTGAAAACAGAATTTCAATCACTAAAAAAATTTTTGCTCTCCCTGTATAAGCATCCAAAACACGGCGATACTATGACTAATCATTGGATCCCCCTCCATTGATCATTACACCAAAGAAAAGAATAATTTTATCCTCCCCTTATCAAAGCAGCCTCTTTCGGACATCGACTTTTTTGTCAGCGCCGGAAGGGGTTGTTTTTTGCATGCCTGACATGCTACAATGGTCGTGAAAGGCAGGGGTTCATTATGGAAGATCAAAAAATAAAACGGCACAAACAGATTGCGGCAATCATCGGCATTATACTGCTCGCTGCCCTTTATCTTGCCACCTTTATTCTTGCATTATGCAGATTCGACGGCGCTTCGTCCCTGTTCATGGGCGCACTCGCCTGCACAGTTGTCGTCCCAATCCTGATCTGGATCTATATCTGGCTCTACGGTCTCCTTACACGCAAAAAGACAATCGCCACTCTCTTTCCGGATGCACCGGACGACGATGAGGTATTAGAGGCACAGCTTGCAAAAGCACAGAGCATGCAAGCAGGAGATACGCAAAATGAGGACATCTCACAGCGAACCTCCGACTCCGGCGCCGTTGTTAAACCCAAAAATGATACAGCAGATAAGGTCCACGGCAAACGCCGCACATAAAACTGCGGCACATAAATTCATTTTCTTTTTCGAATGACACTGGACAAAGCGACTGATCTCAGGCGCGGCAATATAAACCGCAAACAATCCGCCCCCCCCCGAATGCAAGCAGCCCCGACAGGCAGATCCGTCCGTTGAGATTTAAGAACATGGAACGGTAATTCCAATAAGAAGCATTAAACAAAAACTCTAATAAAAAGCTCGTTGCATATTCAAGGACTGCGCACAATAAAACTGCCATCATAAACAGTCTTCCCATATCCTCTTTATAGCGGTTCAAAATTAAAATCACAGCTGTCCCGCCGACACCGTAGATTGGTATCCACGGACCGTACATTGTCCCGCGGTTGACAAGTGTATGATATCTCACAAAATGCAGGGCAACCTCCCATACCCAGCCAATCATGCAGAACGTAAAAAAGATAAAAACAATATCCAGAATACCGTAGGCAAAAAATCCTTTTCTTCGCCGCACAGGCTCTAAATCCAAATCTTTTAATACATAATCCGGTGCTTCTTTGCCCGCAGTTTTCTCTTTACCCGCAGCCCCCTCTCTGGCAGCAGCCATTCCGGCTGCAGTCCCTTCTCTTTCGGCCGCACAGTACGGCTTTCCCGAAAACGCCGGTTCTATCAGCAGACTATGATCAATTTCAGGATTCGCACGCAGGGCAAAATAAATCTCCGCTTTCAGCTCCGCCTCAAGCGGAACGCCAACACATAATCCCACGACCGGAATCAGTTTGAGCAGCCAGATATACCCGCACGAAAGCTGCGTATAGAACATCTGCCGCTTATGCCCCTTTGTCATGGCGCTGGAGAGTGCCTTCGCCTGCCTCCACGTCACCGAAGGATTCTCCGCCAGAATATAAGGCACCATGCTGTACTGATAATAGCGGATGACACCGCCTACGATCGTAAACGCCCATAAGATCAGCACGGCATGATAGCAGAATGTAACCCTGATCAGATTTCCGATATACTCTTTATGAAAAACAGCAAAAATCCTCCGAAGCGGAACCAGTTTCTGAAAACGATTCTCCATCACATAGCGGTTGCGTCCGATGACGGCGACATTCTGTATAAATAAGCGGAGCGCGGCAGAAATAAGCGCCACGAGCAGCATATTGGCAATCACTTCTCCCGGATTTCTCTCAAAATAGGAGGCGTTCATCGCAAAGATGCGCACAACCCACAGAGCGCTCTGAGAAAGGAGATCAAGAACGCTGAGTGCAAATTCTGCCGTAATAAACGGAATTTCTTTCACGACCGGCACATTCACAATATATTCCTTCAGAAACGTAAGCTGTTCCGTCAAAAGCGTCTCATCAGCGCCGATCAGTTTATCCAGCCAATGGATAAAGGTGCTTTGTGAAGCGTCCGCTGTCCCTGTAAACGCAAACAGGAAACAGACGATCACAAGCATCATCCATGCTTTTTTCCCTTTTCGAAATGTTGCTGCCCAGCTGTTCTGCCTGATCTGCCTGTAATTCCAGCCGGTATTTTTCTTCGTTTTCAAGTTATCTCCTCATAGGTATCACGAAAAAGTATCGTTCTGCTTCGCGCCAAAAAAGTCCGTTCCATCATTCGCTTTAACGCCAAGCTCATTCAGCCTGGCACACACCTGCTCATAGCTTTCATAACGGATTGTATGCCAGCCGAGCCTGTCCGCCGCATCCAGATTGGTCTGCAGATCGTCAATAAACACGCATTCCTCCGGCTTAAACGAATAGCGCATCTTCAGCAGCTCATAAATCTCCCGGTCCGGTTTTACGACCTTGTCCCTGTATGATAAGATAAAACCGTCCATATCTTCAAGAAACGCAAGCTGTTCCCTGTCATCCTCATATGCTTTTTCCGGATAATTGGAAAGTGCAAGCACCTGATACCCTGCCCGCTTCAGGCTGCGCACCCACGGTACAGCATGCGGGCGCAGCTTTACGATTCCCTTAAGGTCTGCAAGCGCCTGCCTCATCTGAGGCTCAATTTCTTTATCGCGCGCGGCAAACAGCGAAAGGACCTCATCATAGCCCATTACACCGCGGTCAAGTTCATTCCAGAAGCCGCTGTCCACGGTCGCCGCTTCTATGCGGCTGCAGACCTCGTCTGAAAAGCCTTTGCTTTCAAGCATATCCCGAAAGCAAAAGTCTACCAGCACGTTGCCGATATCAAAAATGATTGTTTTTATCATGTACATCCCTCCGGGGCCTGCAGAATCAGCCCGCTTTACCAGCCGTTCTCCCCTTGCATTTTTATCAACAGCAACCAGCAATTCTCCGGCGTCCTTTGAATCACACCAGTCTCATCGAACAGCATAGGTTCTGCCGCAGTTGTTTCCATTTTGGAAACAACTGACTCTTCCAATAATTCTCCGGATTCAAAAATATTTTTAGATAGCATATCACGAAACATCCCTTTTTTCAATGACCTTTCCTTTGACGCCTACACTTTCCTTTGACGCCTCCACTTCTTTTCCGCCCCATTTTCTCCTCTTTTTCTCAAATTCAAGCCCGTTCTTCTGCCAAAGCTTCCTTTTTATGAAAAAGGAATGCAAAAAAACAGAACCTCTGTTATAATTAAATTATGAAAATCAAAATAAGGTTTTGGCGTTATTCGGCATCACGGACGGACTATGAAAGGAACGATGAATGACCGCCAAAGCGGACTGGGGGAAACTATGAAATACAGACTTGACCGATATGGTAAGCAGATTTCCCAACTGGGCTATGGCTGTATGCGATTCAGCCGAAAAGGAAATGCCATTGACTACGAAAAAGCGGAGAAGGAAATCCTTCTTGCGATCGAAAACGGCGTCAATTATTTTGATACCGCTTATATTTATCCCGGCAGCGAGGAATGTCTCGGCCGGATTCTTTATGAAAACAACTGTCGCGACAAAGTCTCCATTGCCACCAAGCTTCCGCAGTATCTCATCCGTTCCTCCGCGGCGATTGATAAGACCTTCCGGGAAGAACTTACCCGCCTGCGCACAGACCATATTGAGTACTATCTGATGCATATGCTCACGGATTATGCGGAATGGGAACATCTGAAGGCGCTGGGCATGGAAGACTGGATCAAGCACAGAAAAGAAGAAGGCAGCATCCAAAACATCGGATTTTCCTACCACGGCGATACGGAAATGTTCTTAAAAATTCTGGACGCCTATGACTGGGATTTCTGTCAGATTCAATATAACTATCTGGATGAACACACTCAGGCGGGAAAGAGGGGGCTTCATGCAGCGGCAGAAAAAGGGATTCCGGTCATCATTATGGAACCTCTTCGCGGCGGTAAGCTGGTCAGTCTGCCGGATAAAGCAAAGGAAGCGCTTGCCTCTGACAGCAAGGGCTATACGCCCGCCGAACTGGGACTGCGCTGGCTGTGGAACCAGCCGGAAGTCACCTGCGTGCTTTCCGGCATGAATTCTGAGGATATGGTAACGGAAAATATCCGCATCGCATCAGAGGCGGAGCCGGGGCACTTTACTCAGGAAGATATGGCGATCGTTGAGCGGATCAAGCAGATCATCCGCGAACGGGAAAATGTAGGCTGCACGGGCTGCAGGTATTGTATGCCCTGCCCAAAGGGCGTGGACATTCCGGGCAATTTCTACTATTACAATCTGATGTATATGGAGAAAAAATCCTCAGCCCGCTTTGAGTTTGCCCAAAACATGGGAATGCGCAAGGAACCCGGCTTTGCATCGCAATGCATTGGCTGCGGCAAATGTGAAAAGCACTGTCCGCAGCATATCGCTATTCGTGAGAAGCTGAAAGAAGCGGATCATGCTCTCAGACCTCTCCCTTATAAGATCGCTATCTGGGCCGCGCGGAAAATGATGATCCGGTAAGTAAGGTTTCATTCTGCCGCTCCTATGTCAATGCAGCCTTTTCCTGCACGTTGATCCGTACCTTACCCGGTCTGGATCATCCCGCCGACGAAAATGCCCAGATTCGCTTCATACATGCCAGGAAGCTGGGATAAGGGCAGCGGGTTTTCGCCCATGCCCGCTTCGATCGTATAGCCCGGTCTGTCGTAGGTCATGATGAACCAGTCCTTATATCCCGCGTTTCCCGAAGCCGCAGGCGTCTCCTCCACCGCATAGCCGCTGACAGCGCCAAAGTACTGCGCAATGTCATAGGAACGCGCCGGTTCGTAATCCTTGTATTTCCAATAGATCACTTCACCCTGCGTGTGATATGCCAGAATCAGCCTGAAATTGTGTTCGAGTGTGAAATTGTAGACTGCCGTGCTCTCAGGGGCCGTCAGCGGCGCTTCCCCGACATAGTCGCGCGGCGCAGGCGACGTGTAACCCTGCGCGTATTTAATGCGCTTCGCCTCCTCCCAGCCTGCCGGGAACTGTAGATTCAGATCGATCCCCTCAATATTTGCCTTCCATCCATCAGGAAACAGGATTGCCGGGTAAGCGGCCGCGATCTCTCTCGCCATTCCATATGCCTCTTCATCAATCGGCTGCCCGTTTACAAGATCAACACCGTCCGGATTGACCATCGGAACAATATAAAGAGAATAATTGTCAAACAGCCACTTTGCATCCACGCCGCCAATGCGCTTTCCCGTCTCATATGCCTGCGCGTATTCTTCCACGAAACGCAGAATAAGCGGCGTTGTAATCCACTCATTGGCATGATAGGCGGCACTGTAAAACAACTCCCGTTCCCCGCTTCCGATGCGCACATACCAAAGTTCATTTTTCAGAACGCTCTGCCCGATGCTGCCCGTCTGCAGAAACGAATACCTTGCTGCCAGACCCTCAATCAGATACCTCATAAGAAACGACGAATAAGCAACATTCTGCGGCACAACTGGAAACGGCAGCGGCACAGTAAGCGGCATGCCCGGTATCAGGTAAAGCGGCCCGACGCCCGGATTTGCGCTCATCAGCGACTGCATCGAAATATGATGGCGCGCCGCAATCTCATAAAAACTGTCCCCGGGCTGCACTTCATAAGTCAGATATCCACGCAGATATGGCGCAAGCATCTCCCATACGCCGTCATCGACAACACATTCTTCTCCCTCCTCTTTCGCCGTAAACGCTGCAAGCGCCTTACAGGTAGCCTCCCCGAACACACCGTCCACCGCAAGCGGGTTTCCCGCTCTTTGCAGCGCAAGCTGGACATACTCCACTAGCGTCCCTCTGTCTCCACGCACAATCCGCATCGCTTTTCCCTGCTCCCTTCCCTAAATTGACCCTGTTTTGCTTCCCTATGCAATTATCTTATGCACGTACCCACATTTCGGTTCTTTTTTCTGCGACAGCCTGTCAGGGACTTTTCGGCACAAAAAAGACGCATGGTCCCATGCGCCTTTACACGATTACAAGCCAACCTGATCTTCCTGTATGCCTATTGCTTCTGTCTCCTCTTCCGTTTCATCTTCCCCTTCCGTTCCATCTTCCCCTTCCGTTCCATCTTCCTCTTCCGCCCCTGTTTCTAACAGCATGGCATTCGCATAATGGATAAGTTCGTCCTCCCAAAGGGCATAGGCAGACGTTTTGAGATGAACGAAGTTGTCGCTGCTGTAGCCCGCTTCAAGGTTCCCCTCCCCGTCGGATATGACAGTACACAGATCGATGTATCCCCAGCCGTTTTCCGCCGCCATTTCCTGTAAAAGGCTGTTGTACATGTCGATATTGGGGTTATATAGACATCCCTTTTCCTTCCCTTTCACTGTATAAGGTACACTGACGATATGGATTTCCAGATCCGGTGACGTTTCCAAAATTTTATCGATCAATTCTTTGTACTTGTCGCGGTTGGCTTCCGGTCCATATGAGACGAGGTCGTTGGTGCCAAGCAAAATAAAAGCACGCTTTTTGTCCAATAGGGGCAGGACATCCCACAGATGGTATTTTTTCCCTTGATATTCAGGGTGAGGATGATTGCCTTCTACAGATCTCATGGCATTATGCGCCGAGTAGCTGATCGCTGTCAGAAACTGAATATCGTGGAGAAAAGTATCCTGCCTCACGCTGTAAAGCCGAAAGCCCTCCATAATGGAGTCTCCGATAAAAACCGAATCGCCGTAATACTCCGAAAGCTGCTCATCGGTCAGCTCCGTTATGTCGATCGGCTCCGCTATATCGGTCGGGCCCGCTATGTCGATCGGCTCCGCTATATCGGTCGGGTCCGCTATGTCGGTCAATTCCGTTATGCCGGTTGTTTCCGTTTCGTCAGCCGGTTCTGCGCATACATCGTTTTGCGGCAGCTGAGAGGCGTACACAGAATATGTCGTGTAATCTCCCAAAATGAGCATTCCGGCAATGGCAATCCATAAAAATTTCCCTTGTTTTCTCAATTTTCTCATCCTTATACCCCCGCATATCGTTGGCAAATACCTGCGATATTGCACTATAAAAAGTTTGAAAGGAACTTTCAAACTTTTTATTTCTTCTTTCCATAAATATTATATGCATCACAAGCAAAAAAACAACCGCAAAATCAAACATGTTTATGAATTTGCAAAAGCATCACAGTCTCTTTTATCCTTGACTTTTCTACCATTATCCCTTATAGTATAACAAACATTTTGATATTCAAAATATTGCATTTTATCGTAACCAGCATAACCATCTTTGGTTTTGAACAGTGTTCAAGGAAGGGAGCATTCCTATGTGTGTAAGAATCATTACAGACTCTGCATCCGATCTTCCCGCAGAGTATGCGGCTGCCCATGCCGTCACTGTCATTCCGATGACGACCGTTTTCGGCGAAACAGAATTTATAGAAGGCGTAACGATCAGCCACCGTGAATTTTATGAGAAGCTGATCGAGGACGATACGCTGCCAAAAACAAGCCAGCTTGCACCGCATCAGTTTGAATCAATTTACAGTAAGATTGCCGGAAAAGGGGAAACCGCCGTCGTCATCACGCTTTCCTCCAAACTCTCCGGTACGTTTCAGAACGCCGTGCTTGCCGCGGCGGATTATGAAGATGTGATCTTCCCGGTTGACAGCTTAAACGCAACCGTCGGCGAACAGGTATTAGTCAAACGTGCCGTCATGCTTGCAGAGGAAGGAAAAAGCGCGCCGGAAATTGCACAAACACTCTGCAAAGAACGTTCCCGCGTCTGTCTGGTCGCACTCTTGGACACGCTCGAATACCTCAAAAAAGGCGGCAGGATTTCTCCTGCCACCGCATTTGTCGGAAATATGCTGTCCATCAAGCCGGTTGTGACTGTCCGCGACGGTGAGGTCCTTGTCATCGGGAAAGCGCGCGGTTCCAAAAAAGGAAATAACATGCTGATTGAATATATCAACGAACATGGCGGCGTGGATTTCCGCTGTCCGATCTCATTAGGATACACCGGTCTCTCCGATAATCTGCTGCAGAAATACATTGAAGACAGCCGGGCGCTCTGGACGGGTGCCGTCGAAAACCTTCCGGTCTGCACCGTTGGCAGCACGATCGGCACCCATGTCGGCCCCGGCGCGATCGCCGTCGCATATTTCCAAAATACAGGGGAACGCTGATTAACGCGTTTCCCTGTACACCTCTCAGTCTTTACGTTGCAAGGCAATATTTCCAAAATGCATGTGCATCGGAGGCGGCAACTCTATCTAATCTTTTCTTGCATATCATATGCACATCCCTTATACTATTTTAATAGAAACTTTCAATTTCAATGGCTTCCGCGTCTGGTAACCAGATTCTAATTTCTTTCTAAAAAACACTTTATAAAACCAAAATTCCTAACGACAGAGGACTACCTTTCCTATTTTTATCCGTTTGATTTCACAGCCAAAGCACAAGAATCCGTTTCATGTTTACAAAGCAATAGAAAAGCAAAAGGAGAACAAAAACGATGATTGAAAACAGAAATGTAAATATCATAACCAATGCAGACGGTAAAAAGCTCGTCTTAATCAACGATATTCGTTTCAAAGGGAAACGTCAGATTAACTGGGATGAAATAAGACAATATCTCAAAGGATATATTGGGGACTCTTACAAAATTCAGGAAAATGCGGAGCATATCAATATTGGGAATGAACTTCCCGAAGAATACACGGAATCAGAAAGTCGCAAAAGTCTTATGGGTGCGAATGCAAAAGCAAAGGCAAATGCCGCTACTGCGATACCGGAGCTAATACAAACAGCATCCAATCGGGCTTTTGAAAGGAATCACAAAGAAAAACACAGTAAAAATGCAAAATACGGCTGGTATAGATATGATGTCCATTTTGCCCTGCCTGTCTATAATGAGAATATGCTTGTCAGATACAACATCTTCCATGCCCAGCTTCTGATTAATCATGCCGAGAATGGCAGGAAATATCTATATGATATTGTGGGAATAAAAAAAGAAACGAGCAGGCCGCAACAAAACGTACGGTAAAAACCCATTTCTTATTATTGATAATAAATTCTTTCTTGTATCCTGTCAATCCCCAATTTTGATTTATTGCAAGATTCTCGTTTATATGTTTAAGTTTTTAATACGATGGTAGAACTTTGTTTCCCGCACACCCGCTCCATAGCAGGATTCACAGCCATATCAGACTTTTATATCTGTATCATTTTCATAATCCTCCATTTTTCTTTTTTATCTTATAAACTACAGTACAAATTCATTTGTTACTGTGCTCTCGTCAAATTGTTTAGCCACAAATATCTTTTGTACCTGTGTGGAATAAATGGCGTTTTTACGATTTCATCTAAACACATGACAAAATAGACGATGATCACAGGCCATTGAAATACAAAGCATCCTAAAAGCGATAAAGGGATTGCAAAACACCATGTGGCAAAAAATACGCTTACGGCATCATATCTGCTGTCGCCGCCTGCCGGAAATACCCCACAGGTGATAATTGTGTTAAAAGCAAAAGCAAACATATATAATGCGCTGAATACCAGCATCTGCACGAGATATGCTTTCGCCTGCGGTTCAAGGACATAGAAAACGTATACTAACGGACCGACAATGCAGACTAACCCGACATTGACCATCCCGCACCAAAAGGCAGCCTTAAAACATTGCCTTCCGCATTCTTTTGCTTTGTCCAACAGGTTTGCACCGAGAAGCTGGCCGATTATGATACCGGCCCCGCCGGAAATCCCCTGCGTCAGGCACTGGATCAGCTGCTGTGCCACAGAGATGACCGAATAGGCAGCCATAGCATCTGTCCCAAGATGTCCAAGCGTAAAAGAGTGAACCGTCATGCTCAGTCCCCATGAAAGACTGCTTGCCAGCATCCCCGGAATAACTCTCCATGCGTCCCTTTCATTATCCGCAGAGAAAAAGAACAGGCTTTTTCTGTCAAGACGCACTTCCCGCTTTTTTGAAGACCAGATCAGGCACCAGACCAGTGCGATCATTTCTACAGCAATCGTTGAACAGGCAGAACCGTTGGCCCCCAGTGCCGGAACAGGTCCTATTCCATAAATCAGGAAAAAATCTACTGCCATATCAACTGCAACGGTTACCGCCGAGATACATACGCTCATTTTGGCATGTCCGGATATTTTCATCATCATCAGAAAGCATTGCGATATTCCCATAAACAAATAGGAAAAACTGACGATCCGCAAATATTTTGCCCCAATCCGTATGAGTTCGGATTCCGGTGTAAAAATAGACATAAGTTTATCCGGGATCAAAAACGCAAGAAGAAAAAACAGGAAGGAAACCACAGTGGTATACCGCACTGCCAGACCCAGAAAACGTTTTGCGTCAGAATAATCCTTTTTCCCCCAATACTGGGCAATCAAAACGCCAACCGCCGCTATCACCGCTCCGTTAAGCAGGGACATCACAAAAGAAATCTGGTTTGCAAGAGAAACCGCAGCAATCGCATCCTGTGTGAGCCTTCCGAGCATCAACGCGTCCGATGCGCCAACCAGTGCATTAAGAAGATTTTGTAATGCAAGCGGAACCGCAATCGCGAAA
This sequence comes from Lachnospiraceae bacterium UBA7050, assembly GCA_002493905.1. Taxonomy (GTDB): domain Bacteria; phylum Bacillota; class Clostridia; order Lachnospirales; family Lachnospiraceae; genus DLAJ01. Next base: position 61,848 of record DLAJ01000025.1, read on the forward strand.
AGCTCTTTACTAAATCTTTTTCTCTCGTCTGGTTTCATCGAATTTCCTCCAAAGATACATCTACCTTTTACAGCCTTTAGAATCAACCTGCGGGCTGCCGTCACAGTAAAAGGAACATTCCTGAGAATGTTCCTTTTACGCTGATCGATCACATGGAGGCTGCTTTTTACAGTCTCCTATTTGATTTTCTATTCTTTTCTTACTTTCCGGCGGACGTGCGGTAAATAATATCGCCTCTGCCGGGTCCGTTTGATACCATCGTAATCGGAAAGCCGATCTGTTTTTCGATAAATTCAATATAGGCGCGGCAGTTCTCGGGGAGGTCCTCATAGTTCTTAATTCCGCGGATATCGCATTTCCAGCCCGGAAGCTTCTCATAGACGGGCTTTGCCTTTTCTAACTTATAGGTAACGGGAAACTCCGTCGTTACCTCACCGTCAATCTCATAGCCGACGCACACCGGAATCTCATCTAAGTAGCCAAGAACATCAAGAACCGTAAACGCCACATCAGTCGTACCCTGCAGACGGCAGCCGTACTTGGAAGCGACACAGTCAAACCATCCCATACGGCGCGGACGTCCGGTCGTGGCGCCGAACTCGCCGCCGTCACCGCCTCTTGTCCGAAGTTCATTGGCCTCATCCCCGAAAATCTCAGATACAAACGCACCTGCCCCGACCGCAGACGAATATGCCTTGCAGACCGTTACGATCTGTTTGATCTCATAGGGCGGGATTCCTGCACCGATCGCGCCGAACGCCGCTAATGTGGACGAGGAGGTCACCATCGGGTAAATCCCGTGATCCGGGTCCTTTAACGTTCCGAGCTGTCCTTCCAATAAGATCGTCTTGCCGTCCTTCATCGCCTGATCTAAATAAGCGGACACGTTGCAGACATAGGGTTCCACCATTTCACGGTAAGAATGGAGCGTTGTAAGCAGTTCCTCCTGTGAAATAGGCGGCTTATGATACAAATGCTCAAAGAGCACATTTTTCAATTCGCAGATACGCGCCGTCTTTTCTTTTAACAGCTCCTCGTCAAACAGCTCGCTGACCTGAAAACCGATCTTCGCGTATTTATCGGAATAAAAAGGCGCAATTCCCGATTTGGTGGAGCCGAAGCTCTTTCCCCCCAGTCGTTCTTCCTCATACTGGTCAAGCAGAATATGATACGGCATGACCATCTGCGCTCTGTCCGAGACAAGCAGCTTCGGCATTGGAACGTTTCTGTCCGTGATCGACTTGATCTCCTCGAAAAGAAGCGGAATATTTAACGCCACGCCGTTTCCGATAATACTGGTCGTGTGATTATAAAAAACACCGGACGGCAGAGTATGCAGCGCAAATTTGCCATAATTGTTAATGATGGTATGCCCCGCGTTGGCGCCTCCCTGAAAACGTATGACAATATCCGCCTGCTCCGCAAGCATATCCGTAATCTTTCCTTTTCCCTCGTCACCCCAATTTGCTCCGACTACCGCTTTTACCATAAAAGAATACCTTCCTTTTCCCGCTTTTTTGCACGTGATATACCGCGCCCAGATACGCTCCCGTATCCGATTTCCGCATATTTCATCATGCGCTATACATTGATCTCCGCTTTTACGCCGAGCAGCTCCTTGTTTTTCGTTAATATCGGTTCCACAACATTCTGTAAGAACGCATCAACCTGTACCGAAGCACGCCCCGTATAACGCGACGGCTCCATCGCTTCTTTCAGTTCATCAATCGAAAGTCCGAAAGAAGAATCCGCCGCAATCAGTTCAAGCAGAGGATTGTCAAGCCCTTCCTCTTTAACGGCTTTACCCGCCTCCATCGAAAGCTGTCTGATCTTCTCGTGCAGCTCCTGCCGGTCACCGCCCGCCTTGACCGCATCCATCATGATGTTTTCCGTCGCCATAAACGGAAGCTCGCTCATCAGCCTCTTCCATATGACTTTTTCATGTACGACCAGACCGTCCACAACATTTAAGCATAAGTCAAGCACGCCGTCAATCGCCAAAAAACCTTCCGGTATCGAAAGCCGCTTATTTGCCGAATCATCAAGCGTCCGCTCAAACCATTGGGTCGCCGAAGTAACTGCCGGATTCATGGCGTCGCATATCACATAACGGGAAAGCGACGCAATACGCTCACTGCGCATCGGATTGCGTTTATATGCCATCGCTGAGGAACCGATCTGATTTTTTTCGAATGGTTCCTCCACCTCTTTTAAGTGCTGAAGCAGCCGGATATCATTGCTCATCTTATGCGCGCTTGCTGCAATCCCAGCCACTATGTTCATGACGCGCGTATCGACCTTGCGGGAATAAGTCTGACCCGATACCGGATAGCATTCCTCAAACCCCATCTTCTTCGCGATCATCGGGTCGATGCGGTCTATCCGCTCCTGATCGCCGTCAAACAGTTCCAAAAAGCTTGCCTGTGTTCCGGTCGTCCCCTTGGAACCGAGCAGCTTCATTGTGGAGAGCACATAGTCCAGGTCCTCCAAATCCATACAGAATTCCTGCATCCAGAGCGTTGCCCGCTTTCCCACAGTCGTCGGCTGAGCCGGCTGAAAATGTGTAAATGCCAGCGTCGGCAGTTCCTTATATTTCCGTGCAAATTCCGCAAGAAGCGCAATGACATTTACAAGCTTTTTCTTTACAAGTTTCAGTGCCTCAGTCATGACAATAATATCCGTATTGTCCCCGACATAGCAGCTCGTCGCACCAAGATGAATGATGCCTTTTGCTTTAGGGCACTGCACACCGTACGCATAAACATGGCTCATCACGTCATGCCGCACTTCTTTTTCACGCGCCTTCGCCACATCATAATTAATATCGTCCTGATGACTTTTCAGCTCGTCGATCTGCTCCTCGGTAATCGCAAGCCCGAGTTCTTTTTCCGTCTCTGCAAGCGCGATCCACAGCTTCCGCCATGTACGGAATTTCATGTCGGGCGAAAAAATGTACTGCATCTCTCTGCTTGCATACCGCTCCGAAAGCGGGCTCACATATCTGTCTGTATTTGTGCTCATGCGGTTCTCCCTCTATTCTTAATCCTCGATCCCAGAAGAAATGCCAGCGGCATTTCTTCGAAAGACTTACGCGCAAGCGGAAGTCTTTTTTATTCCTCAAACTCTCCTCTGATATCCTCGTCGGGCGGCGTCATCGGATAATGCCCCGTAAAGCATCCCTTGCAGATGCCAAGTCCGTCCACCATTTCGCTTAAGCGCTCTTCCTTTAAGTAAGCAAGCGTATCCGCGCCGATCATACGGCGGATATCCTCAACCGAACGGTTGTAGGCAATGAGCTGGTCTCTTGCCGGAATGTCGGTTCCAAAATAGCAGGGCCATAAAAACGGCGGCGCACTGACACGCATATGCACTTCTTTCGCACCTGCCTCACGCAGCATGTGGACGATCCGGTCCGACGTCGTGCCGCGCACGATCGAATCGTCGATCATAATGACGCGCTTCCCTTCAACCGCTTCGCGCAGTGCCGTCAGCTTCACCTGCACGCTGTTCTCCCTGTTTTTCTGCTTTGGTTTAATGAATGTTCTTCCCACATAGCTGTTCTTGACAAACGCCTGCCCATAGGGGATGCCCGACTGCATCGAATATCCGAGCGCCGCGCAGTTTCCGGATTCCGGCACGCCGACAACAACGTCTGCGTCCACCGGCGAATCGATCGCGAGAAACCTGCCCGCCATAATGCGCGAATGATACACGCTCATGCCGTCAATATAGCTGTCCGGTCTTGCAAAATAAATATATTCAAAGACACATCTCGCATGCTTTTCTTTTTCAATACAGTGGGAGGTATCCGACTGTATCCCGTATTCGGGGCTGATCGTGACAATCTCCCCCGGAAGCACATCCCGCACAAATTCCGCGCCGACCGTATCAAGCGCACAGGATTCGGACGCTAATATATACGCGTTGTCGCGCCTGCCGATGCAGAGCGGCCGGAAACCAAACGGGTCACGCGCGCCGATCAGCTTGCGCGGAGACATGACGATCAGGGAATACGCACCCTTGATCTTGTCCATTGCGCGTCCCACGCCCTCCTCGACCGTCTTACTCTTTAAGCGCTCACGCGCGATATGATAGGCGATGACCTCTGAATCAATCGTAGTCTGGAAGATCGCTCCCGTATACTCAAGCTCCCTGCGGAGCTCCGGCGCGTTGATCAGGTTCCCGTTATGCGCAAGCCCCAAAGTACCTTTGACATAATTCAGCACGAGCGGCTGCGCGTTCTCGCGCGTACTGCTGCCCGCAGTTGAATAGCGCACATGTCCCACACCGATATCTCCCTTTAACTTCTCCAGGATTTCCGGCGTAAACGCCTCGTTGAGAAGTCCCATATCCTTTGCGGAAATAACCTTTCCTTTCGGTCCTTTTGTATCGCTGACAGCAATACCGCAGCTCTCCTGCCCTCTGTGCTGAAGCGCAAACAATCCATAATAGATCGTGGAAGCGACGTCGCCCCCGTCAAAATCATAAACGCCGAATACGCCGCATTCCTCATGCAGCACATCGTCCGGCTCCGTACAAATATTCAACTTATCCGTCATGTCCAACCTCAAGCCCGCCGTTTTCACGGCATATAACATGTATCCTGCTGATGCCGCGCATTTGAAAGAGCATCCTTCTTTGTCCCAATGCGCGGCAATGACCTCTTCTTTTTTCCTGCGCGCTTTACAGTCCAAGACGCTTAAACACTTCGTTGTAGGCTTCCTCGACATTTCCGAGGTCCCTGCGGAAGCGGTCTTTGTCAAGCTTCTCATTCGTGTGGACATCCCACAGCCGGCAGGTATCCGGGCTTGTCTCATCCGCAAGGATAATCTGTCCGTGATAGCGTCCGAACTCAATCTTAAAGTCAATCAGTCTGATGTCCGCGCCAAGGAAGTATTTCTTCAACACATCATTTACCTTAAACGCATACTTCTTGATCGTGTCAAGCTCCTCCCATGTCGCCAGCCCCAGCGCAACCGCAAAATAGCTGTTGATCAGCGGATCGCCGAGCTCGTCGTTCTTATAAGAAAATTCAATCGTCGGCTCCTTGAACGGCGTTCCCTCCGGCACACCGAGCCGTTTGGAAAAGCTTCCGGCAGCCACGTTGCGGATGATCACCTCAAGCGGCACGATCTCTACTTTTTTGACAGCGGTCTCACGCTCGCTCAATTCCTCGATAAAATGAGTAGGCACGCCCTCTTTTTCCAAGAGCTGAAACACATGATTCGTCATTCTGTTATTGATAACTCCCTTGCCGACGATCGTTCCTTTTTTCTCGCCGTTAAACGCCGTCGCATCATCCTTATAGTCAACGATGAGCACGTCGGGGTCATCCGTCTGAAATACTTTTTTTGCCTTTCCTTCATAGAGCTGATCCAATTTTTTCATTGTCCGTCCCTCTCCTTTTTTCGTTCTTTGCAGAGCATATCCCTTACCGCAAAAATTATATCGCACAACCGCTAAATCCGCAAGGCTAGATTTTATCCGCCATTTGAAAATAAAAAGCCTGCTGGACTTTAGCTGCCAGTCGAAAAACCGCTTTGCATCTGCAGCCATCTTTTTGCATAGGCAAATGCGTCCTGGGCGGCTTGAACTTCTTTCCCGGAAAGCTTCAGTTCCCCCGCCTTTTCAAAATACAGGCTCCTGCTTTTTTCCTTTACGTCCAGATGCAGGCCGCCGATATTCCTTAAGTCCCTCCAGTAGTAAATGGCGGCGGGCCGCTGCACATCGACAAGAAAATGCCGCGTGACGACATATTCCTCATTTTTGCTGACCGGGTCCGAAGCAAAATACTCGCGGCAGAACAGTTCTTTCAGCCGTCCGGCATCCCCCCACTCCCTGAATCTGCCAAGCGCCTTCCGAACCGGCGCAGAGGCAATCGTAATAACAAGTACCGCGCACATATACAGAAACAGCATCATCATGACAACATCTCCACGCTCCTCCGGCAGCGGCGGAGACATGACAAGCAGCGCGGTCAGAAATGCTAAAACTGCCCCCTCGAACAGCAGGACATTTCTTAAAATCGCATTCTGATAAAAATGATAATAACGGAATAAAAACGCGCCCGGCCGCTTGCCCTCATGCCATTTTAGGAACGTCAGTCTCACCGAATAGAGCCGCACGATCAGACCAACCGCCAGCAGCAATATCTTGCAGCTCAAAAAATAAACGGCATACAGATACCCCCAGAGCGCCCACCCGGACGGCTCTGAAAGCAGGCTTTTCCCGCTGAACACACAATACAGGAAAACGAAAATAACCGCCGCCGCAAATACTGCGTCCGGAACACAGGAAAGCACCCAGCGGACCGTCTGCTTTTTTTCACGCTTTCTCTGCAGCAGGTAACAGATTCCCCACAGAACAATCCACAGGAATGCAAGAAGCACGAGATACGCCTGCAGCTTCTGGTTCTCAAGCGCGGTCCTGAACAGTGCGATCCGCTCCGTTCCCGGTCCCGGCACATGAAGCATGATCGCAGCAAGCCCCGCTCCCGCCATGGAAACGCCGAACGGAATGACAAACATCCCCATTGTTTCCGCCTGCGACTTTCGCTTGATCAATTGATAAAAATCATACATATACAGCGCGGCGTTCGCATATAAGATGATCATCACAAAAAAGTCCACTCCGACTGCAGAATCAGGATCAAAGTACAGTTTGAAAAATTCAGACAGCACGCTCAATCTTCGTACTCCTCCACGATTTTTAAGATTGCCGGCGCAGACTCAGGGTATTCGGCAGCAATCTCTTTGATCTCCTGCTTGGCGCGCTCCGCAAGCTCCCTGTTATGTTCCAATTGTTTTCTCAGCTTCTGGCGCTGTTCGTTATAGCCGTGGCGCAGCTCCACGCGTTCGCGGGAATCTAAAATTGCCTCCGGGCGGCGCAGCCATACAAGCGGATCAAAAAGCTGGTATTGCTGCAGACGCTTTAACAGCTCCCTGCGGAAATGGGAGAGATCGTCCACGGTCCGTTCATACTGCCTGCGGTATTCCTGCTCTTCGTAGAACAGCGCAAGCTGTTCTTCCAGCATGGCGCTGCTCTCAGTATGATATTTGGTATACAGATAATCCAGCAGGTTGGTATTGTTCACATACCGGATTTTCACGCGGTTCTGCAAAAGAATCAGCTTATTAATCCCCGCCGTGACACGCTTCAATTCTTTCTCCGCCTCATGATAGCTGACATAAACATAGACAAGCACCCCCGCCATGACAAGCCCCGTCAGCAGATATCCCACGGAAGAGTCCATATGAAGCGCGAACTGGAACAGCAGAAGCAGCCCGAAGCAGCAGCCCATCGCACAGATACAGATCAGCGACATCCCCTTCGTGTTATGCATCGTGCTTTTCAGCTCCTGCCTGCGGATCTCATATGCCTGCCGCTCCGCGTGAAGCCTGCGCAGATCATGTTTGACAAGCTCCCGGTACTCTTCATTTTCTTTTAACTTTGCAAGCGCTTCTTCCGCCTCCGGTTCAATCTGTTCCATCTGCCGGTATTCCTCCTCCGGCATCCTGCTTCCGTCCTCCGGAATCTCTTTTCTCGCCTGCTCTAAACTGATGATTTTATTCGCATACGAAACAAGACGATGATATTCCCCATCGGGCAGCGTTTCGATCTCGTCCACATCCTTTAGATAAGAAGTGACCCTGTGGTACTCCCTGTTAAGATCCGAAAGAGCCGATGCGGAGTCCGCCGACTGCTCTAAAAGCGCGCGCACATATTTCTCACGTTCTTCAGGCAGCGTCATATCCACTTCCTGCCTGCGGAGCGTAAGCTGCTCCCAGTCCCCGTAATCAAACGTCTCCTCCTCCGGAGCCGCCGCTTTCCTTTTGCCAAACCAATTCTTCAAAAACTGAAACATCCGTCTATTCACACCGCTTTCTGTATCCTTCTTTTAAGTCCGTTACCGCCTGCTCCAAGCGCACGTAATAATCGGGCTCCCGTTCCTCCCATGCCTGCTCCAGTTCTACAAGCTCCCCGTAAGCTTCACCCATTTTCCACTGGTCACGGTATCCGTCGATCTGTGCGTCAACCAGTTCCGCAAGCTGCTTTAACTCCGGCATCGCGGCAAGCTTTTTTTCCTGCTCCTGTTTCGTCCCATGCATTCTGACAGCGCACACATAATTGCGCAGACTTTCTTTCTGATAAGTCAGCCGGTATGCCTTATCAAAATACTCCTCCGCAAGCCCGAATCCGAACATCTGCGCCTCAATGCAGCCCATTGCATGATAAACCGCCGCAGTCAGGGCAATCTCCTTTCCCTCCACTTCGGCGAGCAGCCCTCTGTACTGCGCGAGCGCGCGCTCATATCTTCCGTCGCGCGCAAGCTGGTCTATACGGATTTTCTTTTTCTCCCACGGACCAAGCGCTGCATTTTCACGCATGATGCGCGTAAGTTCCTCCAGCCGCTCCCGTCCGCAGTAACGGCACTCCTCCATAATGCGCGCGACAAAGCTTTCCAGCGGATGACCGTCCCGCTTCAGCAGACGGAGACCTTTGGCAAGCCCGTCCAGTCCAAGCTCCTCATCAATCCATGTAAAAAGTTCCTCTCCCATCAAATCCTCATCAAGCAGCACGGCGTGATGATCCAGATAATAGCAGAGCTCCTCGACTGCATACAGCCTGACGCCCGCCTGCCTGATCACATATGGACTTTTGGCATATCTGCCGACACATATCCTGACTCTGCCCATCGTACTCTCCCTGTTCCTCCCGTTATCCGTTCCCTCATGCAGCCCAAACGTCATTGATCACTCGTGCATCCCTGCAGAATACGCACTGCTTTGGCGCTTTCAGGCATCCTGCACGCACTTCTTACGGCACAGCGACCTCCTGCTCCCAGCTAAGCCCGCTGCCCTCAAAGAAACTGCCAAATCCTAAGTCCGCCACACGGACCGCAAAACGCTCTTCGGACACAAAACGGATTTCCATATGCAGCCGCGTCATATAGGAACGTTCCTCCGGCAGCCCGCTCAGTTTCATGGCAAGCACCCTGCGCTGTGCGCCGTTCAACGGCGTTAATACAAACGTAAGCTCGTTTCCGCTCTCCAGCATCACATCACATTCCCGCCTGATATCAAACCAGTTGACGCCCGCGTCTATGAGCGGATAATACTGCTCTTTTCCCTCAACGACGGCGTTCATGCCGATATTGACTTTAATCTTATCCTTACCCAGAAAAATATATTTTGAGGACACCGTGCCCGGATGAATGCGCTCATAAGCAGCGTAACACGCGCCCTTGCTGTATAAGTTATTTCCCTGAAATACCCTGCGTTTGCTGCATAAAAGCCGCAGCGACTCTTTGCACCAGTTTCCCCGATAACCGTCTCCGATCAGATACACGCAGGAAACAATGTGGTCCGCCGTCTCCTCCTCAATGATCGCCGAAAACTGCGCATCACGCTGCGCCTCCAAAGCCGCCGCTTCCGCCTCGTCCCCCGGAACCGGCTTAAGCGCCATCTGCGGAAATTCCTTCTGCGTCGTAAATGCGACAATCGGGCTTGTCCGCCTGTTATACTCCAATCGGTAAGATTTCATATCATCCGAATCATACTCAAAAATCAAAACCTCGTGCGTGCGCAGCTCCTCCGGCTGATGCATACAATACTGATAAAAGCTCTCCGCGTGGCTCTGCACAAACAAATGCTCCCGGTCCATCTGTAAATAGCTGCCGACGCCGGACAGCACTTCCAGCATCCGGCTGTCTGCCTGTTCCACCGTAATCATCAGATAGTCCGGACGCTCCGCGCCGGACCCAAGCAGCATCACAGACAGACTGTGCTTGATAAACAGCGCCAGCAGGGGCACCGCGTCAAACTGCTCTTCCTCAAGCGTAACCTGTTCTCCGGCACATGCGCGCGCAAGCAGACGGTCCACTAAAATCCCGTCCCCCTCTTCGCTGTGTTTATACGCATCCTTACCAAAAAACCACTGATTCACGCCCTGACGCTTACACAGCGCAGTCGGGATTCCATACTGTTCTTTTCCCGCAACAAAGCTTACCGTCTCCGGTTCCGGCTTTTCACTGCTGCAAAAGCTGATCTGCGCGCTCACATGATTTAGTTCCAGCCCGATGAACAGCCGGTTCTTTTTTTCCCGAAACAGCATGTCCTCTCCTTACCCATCTGCCCGCGGGGAAAACAATTTTTCCGTCAGAAAACTCTTTTCCTCATAAGCAGCGACCATTTTATGAAATCCCGAATAATCCTGCAGTGTTCCCGCAATAACTAAATCGTTGATGTCCGAATAGCGCGTGCCGCTGTTTGCAGCGGCCATATCATTTTTGCTGATCGTCGCGCTCTCCGTAAGCTGCTCTCCCTCCGCAGTCTCCTCAGTGATATAATATTGCAGCGTTTCCCCAAAAAAGAGCACAAGCGATTTGATATGAATGCCCTCAAACATATCCGTCATCGGCTCCGTTACATACGCACCTCCGGCGCCCTCCGCCTCCATCACATAGTGCAGCATAACCCGCCTGCCCGGCGCCGTGCGGTACTCAATCATCGTCTCATCAGCCAGACGCGCCGCACAGCCGATTACCTGTGCGTAATCCGCAAAAAACGGAAAGCAGATGCCCTTCGCCATAAAATATTCCAAAAACCGGCCCGCAAGCTGCAAAACCTCCTCGCCCGCAGTATGCGCGGACTCCGCGTAAAACTTCAGATAGGCGAGACGGCAGACGTCATGAAGCTCCTCTCCGCGGTAGAACAGCCTCGTAAAATACGAAAACAGCTTCTCATCCACCACATTGCCCCTGACAAAATAATCATAAGCGCTGACCGTCAGATACGCAAGCTCGACCTGCTTGCGCGCACCGTTCTTTACATATTGGTAAAACAGCTCATTCTTTTCTCCAATGTAATATCCGCTGAATAAAATCTGAAGCAGGATGCGCTCGCAGAGACTGCCCGTATCTAAGTCAAAATCCTTCGCCGCCTTCCAGATATCGCGCAGATGCTTCGTCGTGCCCTCGTAATAAGCGGCAAGATAGCGCAGAATGTTCTCATCATATTTTCCGCCCTCAAACGTCATAAACGCAAGGGAGAGCAGTTTTTCGTCCCGCTTAAATTCCGACCGTGCGATCAGCCTGCTGATCAGCCGCACCGCCGCCGATATATCTACCTGCTCCATCCCGAACATACAGAGCCATTGATACGCCTTCTCATGCATGCCGCGCAGGATCATCAGCCGCAAAAACGCGCTCCGCTCCCGCATTCCCATATCCTCGGGCACAAGGGACTTCAATATGGCATCACATTCCGGGATGCGGTCATTATCGTAGAGATACTGCGCCAGCTTAAGACGGATTTCACGCTTAAATTCCTCCCTGACCTGTTCGGACGCCCACAGACGCTTGTAGCATTCCACATTTTTGGGAGTGATCACCACGCTGCCTCTGCCGCCCTCACACAGGTACAGGTCCATTCCCAGATGCCCCGATACCATTCCGCCGAGTTCCTTAATAAAATGCCCCGGAATCATCAGCTTTTCAATACGGTACGGCTCACCGGACACCCTGCGGTTGCCGCTCTCATCCTGCAGCAGAATCTGATATGCCGAATCATAGATCGGGACAACCGCCTTTCTGTCCGTAACCGGATAGACATGTTCTCCCTTCAGCCGGTCATAAATGAGCACAACCTGTCTGCACGCGTCGTCTTTTACCGTGATCAGATGGGAAAACAAAAGCGTGACAAAGCTTGCTGCATTGTCCCCTGTAACCAGCATCGCAGGCGTGACCAGCTCGCTGTACAGATACGCGAGCTGTTTATTGATATGACCCATTCCGATCTGCTCGACCAGAAAGCGCTCCACAAACTGCCGGTATGCGACCGCAATTTCCGGATATTGATCGCGGTAGCGGTACACATTTGCATAGAGCATGCTCTTTCCGTGATAGTCAAGCTCGCTATGGTAAGCGAAATACATCATGACCATCTTGGGAAGCTCTCCCTCAAAATCCTGAGGCAGGGAGAGCATATAATATTCATACAGCCGCGTTACGCGCAGCTCGCGTTCCACACCGAGCGCATACCATGCAAAGTAACGCTCGCCGAACCTTCCCCCCTTGATCAGAAAGCTTAAAAGAATCTGAAGCGTCTCATCATCCTTCGTTGTCTCATAGCTTTTTTTGAGGATAAAAAACATTCTTTCGGAATAATGCCTGACCTTGGGCGCGACATTCTGAAGCTGCAAAATGACGTCCTTTTTAAGCGCGTCCTTTTTTGCCGCATAATTCAACACCTGAAATTCAAATTCAGAAAGCTTGTTCAGCATCGTCGGGTTCGCATTTATGATTGCGAGCGCCTCCATATAGAGTACAGGGCTCTTGCAGTTCTCGCTGAACTGATGCTCCAGAAACAGCCACTTTTTATAAGGGCTCTTGGAAAATTCTTCCCTCAGATATAAGAGCAGCCACGCGATCCGCCAGTTGTCGGGATGTTCTGCATAAATCTGCTCCACCTGCGCCGTAACCTCGTCCACATAGACTTCGCTGCGGCGGACCAAGGATGTCAGATACAGATAATAGCACCAGTGTTCGGGCAGCCGCCTGCCATACGTCAGATCCTGCTCCACACGGTCCAGCAGCCACTTTGCTTCGTTCATGCGTTCTTCCGTAATCAGGAGCTGTGCCTTGAACAGGCGCGCAGGAATGCTTTTTTCCTCCAGCTCATTCATGCGTTCCACGATTTTTTTCGACTCTTTCATCCACACACCTGCGGAAAGCTTTTTTGTGCGGAACGATGCATAATAGTCCATCAGGGACACCGTCAGACGGCGCATCTCCTTTTTGCCTGAAAAAAGTACCCCGCGCTGGCGCACTGATGTAACCTGAATCTCAATCCGGATGTCCACGGAAGCGTTGAACAGGCGGACACAGCCATAATTTCTGCCCGCGTGCAGACCGGCTCTGTCAACCAGAAAGCCGGTGTTGCAGATATTCCCCAGAAAGTCATCGTCGGTGAGCACCTTTTTTTCAACGGAAAGGAAATCGCCGTCCGTCTCAATTGCAAGCGCCGTATAGCCCCACCCGTTGCGCGTGATCGTGATACGTCCCTGGGCGGTATCTTCCGGCTCTTCCATGCGGATCAGCGTTTCCATCGGTATATATTCAATCGGCTGCTTCTTGTTGATCTCAATTAAAAATTCATCCACATTCTGCTGGTTGCCCCGCATACAGGAAAGGCCAAGATAGGTATTGAGATAGCGGCTGTCCGTTCCGTGGAACAGCGACACAAAATCCTCCCGATAAAACAATGAGACCGCCTCATCCCAGTTTGTCTTGGCAAGATTTGCAAAATGAAACAGATTCTTGACCGGTCCGAGCAGTGAAGTCAGCACATCCCGCGCAACTGTCACGACAACCGGGATCGTATATTCTCCGGCACTTGAGACGATCAGAAATTCTCCCTTCTGGATATCGCCTTCCTCCATGCCAGTCCCCGAAAACCGATAGTCGATCTGCGCCTGTGTCCCCTCAAACGACGTCTTTAAGCACGCCATGCGAAGCAAAGACGAGCGCACCGTCCCCCTGACCGGATTCCCGTTCCTTGAAGTGATCTGAAAGCTTCCCTTTACCGTCTCTCCTTTTCGGATGGAGAGCTCGATCTTATAGTCAGATAGCTTCAGCGAGCCGGCGTCATATTCAATTTTCCCGTCAATCAGGCGCTGCGTTACCGATTCCACATTAAAAACCGTCCTTATGTATCGTCAAAAAACGTCCTTCTATGTCACCAAAAGCGTGACAGACAGCCATGAATCCGCTGTCCCTAAAAACCCACTCTTATTATAGGATAAAACCGCCGTGTTCGCAACGCCTTATTTTGGAAGAAAGACGGCTCCGTATCAGCTCCGGCACGAACGGCACAGCAGCGCGCGGAGAACGTCAGAGCGCGCCCATGGCGCGCAAACCGAAAGAAAGCAGGAACCTGCGTTCCTGCTTTCTTTCTCACAGAGCAACTGCATCCGTCAGGAATGGGGCCCGCGGCATACGCGCCGGCTCCCCCGCCGTTTTTTACCTGCTGCTGCACAATCACTGCGCAAGCAGCATCATGATCTGATTGCTTCTTGCCACAAACTTCGTCATTGCCTCCGGCTCGAGCGGCGCCTGCTGAATCAGCGCAAGATCATAGAGCTGCTCACAGATCAGCCCTACGTTTTCGCCGTCCTGATGCTCTAAAATATAGCGCACAAGCTTGTTGTTCGCGTTTAAGGTGAGCGTCAAGCCCTCCTTGCCCATGCCCGGCATTCCCATTCCCGGCATCGAATACATCTTCATCATATCCTGCATGCGGCGCGTCTCCTCCGAGAGCGTCACCATGGAAGAAATGTCTTTATTTTTCAGCTTCTCCAGCTTAACCGTCACATTGTCCTTTTTGATCGCTTTCTTAAAGAGCTTATTTAACTCCTCCGCCTGCGCTTCAAGCTCCTTCGCCGCCTTCTTCGAGGTCTTCGCCTTGAAGTCGTCGGTAATGTCCGCGTCAATGCGCATAAAGCGGATGCCCTCGTTCTTGGACTCCAGCTGTGAAATGAACGGCTGGTCAATGTTATCCTTTAAGATCACTGCGTCCATCTTTGCCTTGCGGAACATATTGATATACTGGCTCTGCTGAACCTCATCGGTCACATAGTAGATGATCTTTTCTTTTTTCTCATCTGCCTGTGGTTCGTCCTCCTCCTCATCGTCCACATCTGCATCTTTCTCAACATCCTTGTCCGTCACAATCTCGGACTCCACGGTCTCCCCAGTCTCCACATCGGTTGCCGCACCTTTCTCCTCCGCGTTATCGCCGTTGTCCGTCCCGTCCGCCTTTTCTCCGGCTGCCGCCGTACCTGCGCCGTCCTCTTTCGCCGCTAAGTCCCCGTCTTCCTCTGCCGTATCAACCGGCTTTACTTCCAGACATTCGGGCAGCGTACGGTACTCACCGTCGATATTCTTAAACAGGATATAGTCCGTCATCTTTTCACAGAACTTATCATCCTTCAGGCAGCCAAATTTAATGAACGGGCTGATATCGTCCCAATACTTCTGATATTCCTCTTTCTCGGTCTTGCACAGCCCTGCCAGCTTATCGGCAACCTTTTTCGTAATATAGTCGGAAATCTTCTTCACGAAGCCGTCGTTCTGCAGCGCGCTTCTCGATACGTTGAGGGGCAGATCAGGACAATCGATGACACCCTTTAAGAGCATCAGGAACTCAGGAATGACCTCCTTGATGTTATCCGCAATAAACACCTGACTATTATAGAGCTTGATCGTTCCCTCAATGGACTCATATTCCATATTGATCTTCGGGAAATAAAGAATTCCCTTTAAGTTAAACGGATAGTCCATGTTTAAGTGGATCCAGAACAACGGCTCCTTATAATCCTGAAATACCTTGCGGTAGAACGCAAGATACTCATCCTTCGTGCATTCGGACGGATTTTTCGTCCAGAGCGGCGTCGTGTCGTTTAAGAGCTCCGGGCGCTTCGCAATCTTTATTTTTTCCGGGTCTCCCTCTTTCTCCGGCGCAATCGTCTCGATCACAGTATCCGTATCGAGCTTTTCGTCCGCATTGATCGTCTGCGTCGCCGTTGTGTTCGCCACGGACAGGTAAATCTCATACGGCATAAAAGAGCAGTATTTCTTAATGACTTCGCGCGCCTTATACTCATTGCAGAACTCGAGGCAGTCCTCGTTTAAGTAAAGCGTGATCTCCGTGCCGACCTCGCTGCGGCTGCCCTCAGACATGTCAAATTCCGTGCCGCCGTCACATTCCCAATGCACAGGCGCCGCGCCCGCTTGATAGGAAAGGGTGTCTATATGCACCGCGTCGGCAACCATGAACGCCGAATAGAACCCAAGTCCGAAGTGTCCGATGATCTGGTCGTCATTCGTCTTGTCCTTATATTTTTCAATAAAATCAGTCGCCCCGGAAAATGCGATCTGATTGATATATTCCTCAACCTCTTCCGCAGTCATGCCGAGTCCGGTATCAATGAATTTCAGCGTCTTCTCCTCCGGATTACAGATGACCTGAATCTGATTTTTGAAATTGTCCGGATAAGTGTATTCCCCCATCATCTCCAGCTTTTTCAATTTCGTGATCGCATCACAGCCGTTTGAAATCAGCTCACGGTAAAAAATATCGTGGTCGGAATACAGCCACTTCTTGATAATAGGAAAAATGTTGTCACTGTTGATTGATAAGTTGCCGTGCTTTTGTTCCATAAAAAATCACATCCCTTTCCTTATTTCGTTTTGCTTTCCGTCCGGTTCATAAATGCGCTTCCGTCCGGCTCCTACATTAGTTTAATTCGTTCATTTCAAAATGTCAAGAAAAAATTAGCACTCATTTTAGATGAGTGCTAATAATTCGTGGTGTGAACCGGAAAAGACATGCATCAAGGGATTTGTGAATTTTTTATAAACTGACAGCATTCCTCTCATTCATCAAACGAAAACGTAACTTCTGCAAAGCAATTGTTATACACTTCAAAGAAATCAGCCGTCGTCAGATCCTCATCATGGAGCAGTCTGATCTCATCCCACAGCTCTTCGTTCAGATAACGCGTGAGCGTGGAAACAAACGATTCATATTGTTCGCCAAATACCTGCTCCCGCTGCGTCCTGACGATCTCAATCTTATTCTGGTCGGTCTGTTCCCTGTCAAACGTGCTGACGCATTTTAGGATTTCATATCCCTGCGATGTTTCAATAATATCGCTGATCTGCCCCGTTTCCAGCGAAAACGCGACATCCTCAAACGCCTCCTCACGGTCTCCGTGACGGACAAACAGCGTATTCTCATCCGCTTCATTATAAAGTTCCATCAGACTTTCAAAGTCCTCTCCCGCAGCCAGACGTCCGCTCAGTTCAACCGCAAGCTCGTAGCGTTCCTCTTTCTCCTCCTCACTCATCGCAAAGCCGCCGTCCGCGCCTGCCGCCGTCGTTTTTAACAAAATATGCTGAACTGTGATCGTCCGCGCTTCATCGTCGCTGATCTCCGGATTGATATCGCGGATAATGTAGTGATAAACCTTGTCTGCCAGCGCATAATCCTCATACATCGCACCAATCTGTTCCTGCGTGATGTCAAGCAAAGCCCTCTCCTGCTCGTTTAAGGAAGAAAAATACTGTTCTGCTGCCTGCTCACACAGCGCCCGTTCCTCCTCCGAAAGCGTCACATCCATATCCTTTGCAAGCAGTGTCATCGACTTGATGCGCGCAATGCGCGCAAGCACGGTTTCCTTGACATTTTCCTCCAATGTGATTCCGTTAAAATCCTGCTGCCAGATTTCTTCTCCAAACACGTTCTCATACTGATTCTGCGTATTGGTCAAGTATACCATAAGTTCATTTTTCATACAGGAGATCGAGCCGATCCTAAAAATTTCGCCGCGTGCAAAACCCGTTGTCAGGATTACCTTCGTGTTGCCGCCCTCCGCATCCGGCGTGCCTTCCTCATGCTGTCCGCAGGCACTCAGGCTGAGCACAAGCAGGAAAGCCATTGCACACAGCGCCGCGCTTTTCCTGAAAGTCCCTGCCGCCGGAACCGTCCTATTTTTCACCCACGATGCGCACTGAAAGACGACGCATGTTTCTTTTTTCATTCCTGCCTCCGTGATTCCGCTTTGCGGATTCGTTCATTTTGAAGAATGATTTAGATTTTCTTTGCAGACGTACTTTGGCTGCTTAGAAAATCTTCATTCTTATACCCCCGCATACCGCAGGCAAATGCCTGCGGTATTGCATTAATAAGTAGTTTGAAAGGAACTTTCAAACTTTTCTCTCAGCACGACTCGTTTCCATCCAAAAGCCTGTAAGGACAGTCTTCCACAGCTAATCCCTTCGCAGATTTCAAAAGTCTGACATAGTCATGCACATCCTGCAGCTTTTGTGCGCATGCGATACCGCCGAACAATAAATCCGTGCCGTGAATATCGGAGCCTGCCGTCATCGGCAGATGAAATCGTGCGGCATACTCCTGCGCCCGCACATCAAACTCAGGACGATTGTGGCCTCTGCTTTTTTTGCAGGAATGCGTCGCATTAACGCCCTCCACTGCGTCTATATAATCCGGGAAAATGCGAACTGCCGGAATATATGCCTCATCCCGGTACGGATGGCAGTGCACAACCAGCCCGCCCGCATCCCTCACAAGATAGTACTGTTCCTCCACAGTTACATCCTTCACTTCAGGATGATCAAGCAGCCATTCTTTGTCCAGACCGTAAATCAAAAACTCCGTTCCGTCATAATTGGCTTCCCACCCGAAAAACACAGCAAGACCGATACGGTCCCCCTCCGCTTTCGCATCCTCGTATCCTTTACAAAATTGTTCCACCCATTCCTGCCACGGCAGCGAACGGTCAATACAGCTGTTTCCATAAAAAAAATGATCCGTAACCATAATTCCTGTGTACCCGGCCTTATGGCAGGCACGTGCCATTTCAGCGCCCGTCGCCCTCGCACACGCAGATGCCTGCGATGTGTGCAGATGTGTCTCATATACATAGGGGTACCGGCTGTCTATGTGCAGTTTTCCGTATGAATATTCTGTTTCTCCCATAGCCGTTGTTATTCCGTTTTCCTCATTCCCTGTTCTCTTGTGTTACCCGTTATGCCGCGTTCAATCGTCAAACCGTATCCTGTTCGTTATGCCTTATGTTCCTCAGTCATAAACGAAATCAATCACATACCATTTTTCATCAATCTCGGCTGTCTTCAGGCTCAGCCGGCTCGTATACTCACCTTCGCTTCCCCTGTATACCACCGCAATCTTCACAACATAACCGCCGTCAAAAGAAACCGTATAATGAAAGTCTTCCAAAAAATTCCGTTCATATTCCCGAAGACGATAATCTTCGATTGGTTCCTCCGATGTGATCGTATAGGACATCGTCACATTTTCTCCGCAGTACCAGTCCAAAGCCTCATTCAATGCTGTCCAAAAATCACTCTCCACATAGAAATCCGAAGCAGACTCCCCGTATTCCTGTCTGAGGGTTCCGAACATTTCCCGCCGCAGATCCTCCCTGACACGTTCAGGAAACGCCTCCGACAGTCTTTCCAGACTCTGCCCCTCCAGTCCATCCATAAAAACACCGGCCGCCTGCTGATAAGTCCGGTGGCTTTTATCCCCCGCCAGAAGAACAATCAGAAGAATCACTGCAATCACGACAGCCAGTCCGATGATCATGCCCATAATCATCAGCGCCTTGCGGCTGCTCTGAGGCTGTACGGCTTTGCCGTACGGGTCATAAGGATTTCCGGCATAGTTTCCGCCTGCCGCATACATCTTTGCATCATTTCCATATGCCTGTCCGTACTCCGGCTGACCGCCCCCATACGTCTGTCCTTCCGCATACGGCGCCATACCGCCCCCATGGGACGCCATACCGCCCCCATGGGGCGCTATGCTGTTTCCATACACCGGTCCATCCGCATAAATCTGCAATTCCCGCCCATAAGCGGACGTATTCTGGTATGCTTCGCCGTTTGGGCACGCAGACGCATTCTGATACGCCGCGCCGCTTGGGTACACAGGCGTATTC
>DLAJ01000025.1:81707-153993 GCA_002493905.1 Lachnospiraceae bacterium UBA7050
TTTGGGTATGCAGACGCATTCTGGTACACTGCGCCGTTTGGGTATGCAGACACATTCTGGCACGCCGCGCCGCTTGGGTTCCCCGGCGCATACGGTATCGCATTCACGCCCCGGCCATGAAGCGCCTGCGCTCCGTCCGGATATTCCGCGGCGCAGTTTCCCGCCTGCATGTTCCCACCGAAAGGCATATTTATGTATGTCTGCACCGGCGTACCGCAGGAAGCGCAGAAATGCGCACCCTCTGGCAGCACCGCACCGCAATTCTTACAATAAGAAGTCATGGTCCGCCCCTTTCGTTTTTCTTTCGTACCGCAAAAAAGTGTACGGGATATCAAAATAAGTCAATTCATCGCTGTCCGCCGTGATCTCCCATTCCGGCAGTTCATCCAGATTAGGAAAATAAGCGTCCGCCTCATAGATATGATCAATCTTTGTCACATGCACCGTATCG
Organism: Lachnospiraceae bacterium UBA7050; assembly: GCA_002493905.1. GTDB lineage: Bacteria > Bacillota > Clostridia > Lachnospirales > Lachnospiraceae > DLAJ01. The sequence continues at coordinate 82,159 of DLAJ01000025.1, forward strand.
CAATACGGCAGCATCATGCGGTAAACGCTTTCCCCTCCAACAATAAAAACCTCTCCGTCATCATACGCCTTCAGTGCAGAAAGCAGCGCCTCTTCACTGTTTACCACCTCGGCACCCTTCACCGAAAAAGAAGGATTCGCGGAAAGAACAAAATTTGTTCTGCCCGGCAGCGGCTGCCCCTGCGGAAATGTCATCAACGTTTTTCTTCCATATACGATCACTTTTCCTGTCGTCATTTCACGAAACATCTTTTGATCGTTGGGAATGCTCACCAGAAGCTTTCCCTTACAGCCAATCGCCCAATTCCCGTCAACCGCCGCAATCATATTCATTGTTGAGCTCCTCCTATGTATCAGCGGTCCCATTTATCCGCAAGCGACCCGATCTGATCGGCGAATTTCGCCAAATCTTTGTTGGCAACACCCTCGTTTTTGCGGATAACCGCCAGCAGGCGCTGTCCTGCAGCCAAAAGACGTGAGAAGACATCCGACTCCGCTCTTGCGCTCTTTTTCTTGAGCCGCACAGGCGCCGCCTCATGATCAACGCGATTTTCGACCAGATCATAACGCGTCCCGCTGTAAGGGGCATAGACGTCATAGCCATATTCTGCGCGCAGACAAGCTGCAAACGCCTCGACAACGGTATCTTCACCATGAACAAGAAACACTTTTGCGGGCTTCTCTGTAAAACCGCCAAGCCAGCGGATGAGTCCTTTTTTATCCGCATGTCCGCTCATGCCGGCAAGTCCCTTAATGCGCGCGCGCACCTCAATTGTCTCCCCGAACAGCTTTACCTCTTTCACACCCTCAACCAGCATGCGCCCTAGCGTTCCGACCGCCTGATAACCTACAAAGAGTACCGTGCATTCCTCACGCCAGAGATTGTGTTTTAAGTGATGGCGGATACGCCCTGCCTCGCACATGCCCGACGCTGAGATAATGACCTTCGGCGTATCATCAAAATTGATCAGCTTCGACTCATCGCTCGTGATGGAAAGCTTTAAGCCCGGAAACGAGATCGGATTGATACCGCGTTTGACAAGCGCCATCGCCTCCTCGTCAAAACAGCCTGCAATATTTTTATTAAATATACCGGTTGCCTCAACAGCGAGCGGGCTGTCCACATAAACCGGAAAATCAGGATACCCTTCAACAAGTCCTTCCGCTTTGATCTGCCTGAAAAAATAAAGCATTTCCTGCGTGCGTCCCACGGCAAAAGAAGGAATCACAACATTGCCGCCTCTGTCGAACGTCTCCTTGAGGACCGCAGCAAGCTCATGGACATAATCCGGATGCTCCGCACTATGTATGCGGTCACCATAAGTCGATTCCATGATGACATAATCGGCGTCGCTTGTATAAGCAGGGTCCTTTAACAGCGGCTGGTCAATATTGCCGACATCTCCCGAAAAAACAAGTTTCTTCTCATTGCCCTTCTCATTCACCCATACTTCAATGCTTGCAGAGCCGAGCAGATGCCCGATATCCGTAAACCGGACTGCAATGCCCTCACACAACTCAATGCGTGCGTCATAGCGGCACGGTACAATACACTTGATCACGCCGTCCGCATCTTCCATCGTATAAAGCGGCTGTATCTGCTCCATGTTTGCCGCACGCTTCGCCTTACGATTTTTCCATTCCGCCTCCTGCATCTGAATGTGCGCACAGTCACGAAGCATAATGCTGCACAAGTCCGCAGTTGCCTCCGTCGTCCAAACCTGCCCCCGAAAACCGCGTGCATATAAGAGCGGCAGCAATCCGGAGTGATCGACATGCGCATGCGTCAGCAGCACATAATCGATCAGCGCTTCCTCCGCAGGCAGTTCGGCATTCTCAAAGACATCCGCACCCTGTTCCATTCCGTAATCAATCAAAATCCTCTTTCCGCATGCCTCAAGATAATGACAGCTCCCCGTCACTTCATGCGCCGCCCCGATAAAAGTAAGCTTCATACCTGATCCCCCATCTCCTCTTCTTTGTCTTATGTTGTCATTTCTTCTTTTTATTACCCACACGATCTGTTACGCTTCGCACAATCCTCCCTATGCTCCGATGCACTCCATGACTGCTCCTGACGCCAGCACACTGCCCGCCATAAATAGATACGGGCAGTTTCGAAACCTGTTGAACAAAAAATGAACAGGTCCAAACTGCTCTTTTACCGCCTTACAAAAAACATCCATATCTTCCTCATCATAGACATCCCCATGAAAAAAGAACACACGAATACAATATTCCCGCTCCAGATCTGCTTTCAGACGCAGACCTGCTTCCTTATCAATATCAATAATCGAAATTGTATGACAATGTTTCGCGTAATCTCTCGCGTACGCGGCGCCGACCCCCTTTGCTGCCCCAAGCAGCATCCCGTTCTTTTTTCTGCAAAACCACTTATTCATATGACTCCTTTCACCGGAACTCCTTTTGATAGGTGGTCAGCATTTATCATCCCTGTCATTTATCATTCCTGTCAACTTTCTATTGCCGTATTTTTCGCCCGATAAACCCGGTTGCTGAACGGATAGGTATAGCGCGCCGCCTCCAGATACTCATCTGCTGACATCAAGTACCGGCTGCCCCATGAATATACCTCCAGCATGGTTTTCTGAGAATCCTCATAAATTCCCGTAACGGTAACAAAATGAGCTGCAACATGCTGCTTGGCCGCTTCCGGTACATCATTGTCCATCCGATACAGTGTGACACCCCTCCGCTTCTTAAAAAAGAACGGCGTCGAGCCCAAAATCAGAATGACAGGCCGGTCCTGAGAAAGCTGTTCCTGTATGATCGCAAGCAGGCGCTTCCTTGCTTTCGGGCTGTTAAAAAAGAAACTCACACCGCCGAGACGTTCTCTCACAGACATCCGCCTGAACATCAGATTCATAAGTCCCGCATACAGGTACGCGGAAATGCCAAATCCGGGAATCACCCGCAAAAAACGCCTCTCCATTTCACGTACAAGGGACAGATAGGCCTCCCGCTCCCCCGGTGCATCAAAAATATGGCGGTAAATACCATAATCCGCAGCTGCGATCACTCCGCATCCGTAACGTCTCAATCTGCCATCCCGAGAGAAGAAATTTTCTTTAGGGAACCATTGCTGACTGCCTGCAACATAGTTATGCAGCAGCACTGCCCTTTTATTCATAGCACGCCCTCAAATCGTCCGCGCACGCCGTGAGTCCTTCAAGCAGCTTCGGATTAAAGACGCCGCATTCCCCGTTGATAATCATTTCCAACGCCTTCTCATGAGAATATGGCGGTTTATATACCCGCGGACTGACAAGCGCATCGTATACATCTACGAGACTGACGATCTGCCCCCAGATCGGTATCTCATCCCCGACAAGCCGGTCCGGGTATCCGCGCCCGTCATAGCGCTCATGGTGATAGCGGCAGATTTCCCTGCAATAGGTAGAAAACTCGTCATCCTGCCCGACTTCAATCGAGTTGAGAATATCAAAGCCCTTCGTCGTGTGAGACTTCATGATCTCAAACTCCTCCGCAGTCAGTCTTCCCGGCTTGTTTAAGATCGCATCGGGAATGGATATTTTACCGACGTCATGCATGGACGCCGCCATCGTGATCTTCTCTATTTTTTCGGGTGTCAGTCCGTATGTCGGTTCATGCTCGGCTAAATACGTCGTCATAATCCTTGTAAGCTGCTTGGTCCGCATAATATGTTCACCGGAATCACTGTCGCGGAACTCCACAAGCGCGCCGAGAGAATCAATGATTTTTTCGCTTAATTTCTGATATTTCATCTGATCGGCATATTTTTGCTGCAGAATCTCCTGCTGCTTCAGCTCATCAACGCATTTAGCAAGGCAGATCAGACGATTCTCATTGTGCTGCGCGCGCCGGATCAGCATCGTATACCAGTGATAGTCCGGTCCTAAGCCGTCACGCACCCGCATGTCAAAATAGACTTCCTTGCGCCCCTTGGAAAATGCTGACTGAGACATCAGATAAATGCGCTTTGCCCGGAAATTGTCAAGATCCGCAGGATAAATACGGGTTCTCTCATATGCCGCGACAATGCGCGACAGCTTTCTGACCATTGGCTTTTCCTGCCTCCGCTCATCACCAAGCCGGATGACCTGACAGGTATCCTTATCCAAATCCACAACATACATTCTCTGGAACGAATCCTGAAACATAATGCCCATCTGTTCCAATAGTTCTTCATTTGTGTTTTCAAGGCGTTTTTCACGCGTAATATTCTCAATAATTCCGACAATATAAGTGTGTCCATCCGAATCGTCCACATCTTTACATTTCACGCGATGCCATGTGTACTCTCCCGATTCCTCTCCTTTTATGCGGAGCTCGACCGCGTCCCTGTTGCCGTCCCTGAACACGGACAGCAGTTTTGCCATATCACCCCCGTATACCTCGCCTCTTAAGTCCATATTCTCACAGCACTTTTCGATGCTGTACTGGACCAGACTCCCCTGATCTTTTTTGGAAGGGCAATGCAGCGTAAGCACATCGCTTCTCTTATCATACTCAAAGCGGATATTGCCCGTTGCTCCCATGGCAAGATCGGCCCGCACCCGCTCCTCCATCAGACGGATCTGTGCGTTTTTCAGCTCCGTAATATCCATACGGATACCGAGATATACCGCCTTCCCGTTCCGTTCCTCCAATTTGACACCGCTCATCTGCACCCAGCGGATGCGCCCGCTCTTTCCCATGCGAATCCGGTAAGCCACATCAAACGGTTCTCCTTTTTCCGCCTTTTCATGGATGATCCTGCACACCTCCGCCCGGTCCTCCGGCATGATATGAGTGCTGTAGGCACCGCGGTAGTCCTCCCTTGATTTTTCTGCCAGCTTGCAGAATTCTTCATTTACATGTACAATTGTCAACTCTTCGTCTGCAATAAACTGAACAACGCCGCCCGGAATCGCCGCATAGGCCGCATCCAATGTCGTTTGAAGACGGTGCTGCATGTTCATGCGGAAGTCAATATTACGCATAAGCCCCACGCAGGAAACACGCGTTAAGTCCGCCGTATGGACACGTACAAACCGGAGTGCCATCCAATGATACTGTTCATCAGGCAGGCGCATCTGAAATTCCATATGCAGCTCGTCCCCGTCCTTTTGAAGCGTCTCTAACAGATAATGCTGATCCGTTTTCTTTGAAAACTCCTCCCTGTAATCAGGATGAATTTTATCACGCAGTATTTGCATTGCTTCTTCGAAGTTTCCGTGGTCCCCCTCCCGGAAAGACGTATTACCGTCTGCAGCAAGCACCATGTGCGCGTTGCCTGTCAGATTGACCGCCGTCACGACCGAATAGACAACGGAGAGCGTATCCCCCATGATCTTCGTCAGCTCCGACTGAAATTTCTCTGCTTCATCAAGATAAATCAACGCAAAATACATCACATACACCGGCGTGTCGTCCCAGTCAAACTCATCAAACCACACATCAGTCATACCACCGAAATCCGGCAGATAAATCCGGTACCGCTCGTCGGTCTTCTGTCCGTCCTTATGCCGTCCAAGCGCGCTCATAATTCGCTTTCCGTTATGCTCCCCCTCAAAGAGCGGCTCGATGCATGCCCCCGTTTCCGTCTCCGGATACGCCCTGCAAAACGTTCTGTTCGCATACAAAACCGTATGTTCCTCTTTGGATATGACGACGATACCGACATTGGACATATGCTCCAGCATCTCCCTAAACCGTTCCATACCATTCCTCCTCCCGTTCCATGACGTCCTCTATCATCCTCTGGGAATTTTCCTTCCCGGCTGCTCAGATTCCTAATAATTACTATTATAGCATAAAATGTGAAACCGTCATAGGCGTTAGAAAATAAATTTGTACAAATGCGTTTTTCAAAATACGTTTTTCGAGAAAAATAATAAGAAAAGTCATTGACAAGAGCGGACACATCCTGTATATTGTTAGATGTCCGCAGGAAATGCGGTATGCGCGAGTGGCTCAGTTGGTGGAGCGCGACCTTGCCAAGGTCGAGGCCGCGGGTTCGAGTCCCGTCTCGCGCTCTTTTTTATTTATCAGACACAAATGAAAACGGCATGAAGCGCAGACACGGCGTTTCTCTTTTCCCGGCATGGAAAACAGAGACGCCGCTTTTTTATGTCCTCATATTACGCAGCAGGGTGAGAGGGACCCTCACTAATTCTCTTCCTGCGGCAGAAGGCTGCCTTCGCCTCCCACATCGCCGCCATCCGCTTCATTTCCTTCCGGAAGTCCGGCGCCTTCATCCCCCGCACCTTCAGGGTTTTCCGCACCGCCGTCAGCGGGTGCGCCGCCCGTCACATCGGAAAGCGACATTCCCCTGCATTTCACGCGATATATGCGCATCAGCGATTCCTCAATGCGCTCAATCGAAATCTCGCCGTTGTTGACGGCATCCAGCACCCCTTGATATGCCTCTTTGAAATTATCCGGCTTTAAGATCATGTCACATCCGGCATTAATCGCATCGACCGCCGCCTGTGCAGATGTGTAATAGGTCGTAACCGCTCCCATATCCATCGCATCGGTAATGATAATTCCCTCATATCCAAGTCCCATGCGCAAAATCCTTGATACAATATCCGAGCTCATTGAAGCCGGTGTATAATCATAGGTAATACCCGGCAGCGAAATATGGCTTACCATGATAAAGTCAGGGTTTGACTCTAACGCCATTTGAAACGGAACCACCTCGGTTTCCATCAGCGCCTCCTCCGTGATGTCGTTCGTCGCTCTGCCGTCATGGGAATCCGCATCCGTGCTGCCATGTCCCGGAAAATGCTTCACACAGGCACTGATACCGTTATCCTGAAGACCCATAACCGCCTGCGAAGCCAGCATGGCGACCGTCTCTGCGTCTGTTCCAAAAGAACGCTCCGCAAACATACTGTTCTCTCCATCATAGATATCAGCCACCGGAGCAAAATCTACATTAAATCCGTACCTTGCAAGATATTGTGCGATCTCGGAATATGCAAGATACACCTGTCCGCCGTCTCCTGCCGCACCCAGCTCCCGTGCGCTGCCGACATTATCCACTTCATTGACGGCAGACGCCACCCTTGCAACATTTCCGCCCTCTTCATCTACACCAAAGAACAACGGATATCTGCTCATCTCCTGCGTACCGGCAAGCATTTCAGAAATCTGCTCGCCGCTCTGGATATTCGAGCCGAAATAAATCAGACCGCCAACCGCATAATGATCCAACGCCTCCTGCGTCTTCGAGCCTGCCACAACTGCCTGTGTTACATTCTCCATCATAGACTCCGGTGTCACAAAAAACAGTCCGGCTACTTTTTCTTCCGTCGTCATCTGGTCGATATAATACCGCGCCACTTCGTCCACCGGATTTACTTCCGGCTCCGGTTCCGGCTCCGGCGTCACTGTAGGCGCATTCACCTCGATGACTTCCTGCGGCGGCTGATCTTCCTCAACCGGCTGTGCCGCCCTTCGCGAATCAATAAAACGCACCAGCCGTTTTCCCCCGTACACAGCGCCGCAGACAAATGCCGCCACCAGCATAAGCATGACTATATACGCAATGATCTGATTGCGTATTCTCCGCTTTCTTCTCACAACGCGCTTTGCAGACCGCTCTTCTGAATAATCTTTGTCACTGTCATCTTCCTCATCGGCATAGAACGCTTCATCACTGCCTGCCTCATCCGCCTCCCCAGCGTCTTCATATGTTTCGTCGTCTTCCCCGTCAGCGTCATCATATGTCTCGCCATCACCTTCATCCGCTTCCTCATATGCCCCGCCGATATCTTCATCCGCTTCCTCATATGCCATGCCGGCGTCTTCATCCGCTTCCTCATATATTTCGCCGGCGTCTTCATCCGCCTCCTCATATATTTCGCTGGCGTCTTCATCCGCTTCCTCGATATCCTCGTCATCCTCTATTTCATCGAATTCCTCTTCGTACTGTTCTTCCTCATAAAGGTCCATCTTTTTCTTCTTGAACATATCCGTACCTCTCATCATAAATATGGTATCTCAAAGTGATATTTACTTTCTTATCATACCTTATTTTGTGCCATATTTCTACCTATTTATCAAAAAAGTAACATAAAATATTACCAGTTCCGGCTGCCGGGCTCTCGAACGGAATAACGGATAATCCCGCGGACAATGAGACAGGCAGATTCCTGCTTTTTTGATTTTTGCGCATACAGAAGGGAGTATAAACGATTCATCGTCCATACTCCCCTCTACTCTTCGTACTCCACTTGGGTGTACCTCCATTGTTTTTTTCGTATCCGTTCCACTATTCTCTTTGTACGCTATGTACTGTAACCTCTGTTGCTTCTGTTACCCTTTCAGTGTACTTGTCTACGATGTGCTACTCATTTCTCTCAATATCATAATGCTGCTTTGGTGGACTGTACCTCCCTTTCATTAGGATATCTATGTAAATGTGTAACTTGTAAGTATAATATAATACAGGCACGTCCATTTGTCAACACTTTTTTGGAAAAAACTTTTATTTTTTTGTAGATTTTTTGATATTGTCATTATTGTTCATTCAATTTATTTTTTCTCACTCAATTATCTGTTATTATCTGATAATTTTATATATTGTTTGCATGTTTTGTTTTGAAAGCCAAACCGGTCTCAGGAAAGTCCGGTTTCACATCCGCATTCACCGTCATGTATGACACGAATCTCCGTAAAGGCCGCGGCAAGCCGCTCATCAGGATAATGTTTGTCTAAAAATCGTTCCACCGCCCAGACCGCACGCCTTCCCTCCCGGCGAAGACGCTGTCTGATGCACGCAGCGCCAGAAACCGCACAATCTGCAAGGAAAAAAAGAAATAGTCCCCCGACCAGAATCGGTCCGCGCCGCAGGGAAACCGCCTCCACCATGCGGCTCAGAACTGGATAAAGAAAACGCATTAACGCAGCCGCCGCGATTCCCCAGTAAAACGCAAATTCCAGACAGATCCTGCCATGCAGCTGAAATTTCTTTTTGCTGTAGTCCCAGGATTTTGTTCCAAGCACCTTCTCCTGCAGATAACCGCATGCATACTCAAAACAGCTTCCCAGTACCGCGCCTGTCACAAACAAAAATAACAGATTTCTCCGGCGCACCGGATACAGAAGATACGCAAAGCCTGCGGCTGCAACGCCGTAAATCGGGCTTAAAGGACCATAAATCACACCTTTTCTGGACATCCATTTTCCACGCAGCTGCCGGTACCAGCACATTTCCAGAACACACCCAAGCACGCTGCCCGCAAGTACAAGCCACATCAATTTATACGCACACATACCGCCTGCAAACGCCCCGATACAATCCTCGTATTCAAACAGAAATTCATTTATTTTATGTAAAATCTGTCTCATATTGGTATTCACGCTCCTCAAAACAAAGAGAACACAAAAACAACAGTCCCCAGTACCACAAGCACAATACCGGTCGCACGATTTAAGACTGCCGGTTCCGCCTTATTTGCAAAACGTGCCGCGATCCGTGCCCATATCAGCGTAAACACCACGCAGAGCACCAGCACCAGCGCGTCGGGCGCTCCCCCAATCGCAAAATGGGACAACGCGCCTGTCAGCGCCGTAAAACTCATGATAAATACGCTTGTCCCAACCGCTGTCTTTAACTCATACCCAAGCACGGACGTCAGGATCAGCAGCATCATCATGCCTCCCCCGGCACCGACAAAACCGCAGATAAAACCAATGAGCACGCCGCAGACAACCGACTGGATCAGGCGCTTTTTTACAGAAACCGCCTGCATGGATTCCTTTGTTGTCATGACCGGTCTGACAATAAATTTCACACCGAGCAAAAACGTCATGAACACGGAAAAGCTTCCCATTGTCCCGGAGGGAACAAGGCTTGAAATATAGCTCCCAACCATCGTAAACAGCAGGACGCTCACCATCATCACGAGCCCGTTTTTAATATCCAGATTTTTATTTCTGCCATATGTATACGCCGATACCGCACTTGCAAGTACATCGGAGGCAAGCGCAATGCCGACTGCCATGTACGGCTCCATGCCGAGAAATGTGATCAGCATAGGCGAGATCACTGCCGCTGCGCTCATTCCCGCAAACCCCGTCCCAAGTCCTGCACCCATACCTGCAAAAAAAGTGACCAGCACTGTTATCAATATTTTCATAAAAAATCTCCTCCGAATTAGACTATTCTAAGCTCGGAGGAGATAAAAATCAATGAAATTTTTATGAAATGTCTGATACAAAATTCTTAAGTACCGTTACTCATTTCTGATCGCAGCAAGCGGACTTAAGCGCATTGCACGAAGAGACGGGAAAAATCCTGCAAGCGTACCAACCACGACCGCAAACCCGATGCCAAGAAAGAACAGCCACGGCGGAATAAATGACATTTCGCCCTGTATGCCCATAAACCCGCTCTCAGACTGCATTGCATAATGATTCAGGAAGGCAGACGCAGCATAGCTTAACCCTGCGCCGACCACTCCGCCGATAAATCCAATAAACGCCGCTTCCAAAAGGAACATGCCCTGAATGTTATGCATATTGCAGCCAAGAACCTTCATGACACCGATCTCTTTTGTTCTTTCATAAATGGACATCGTCATTGTATTCGCTATACTGATCGCCGCTACGATCAGCGCAACAGCACCGATACCGCCGAGCACCGCCTGCACCATCTCATACTGCTTCTGCGCGTACTCCACCCACTCCATATTGCTGTTCGCCTGATAACCCATATCCGTAATCTGCTGCTGCACCTCGGTCACATGATCCGTGCTGTCCACATTGACCACAATATTATTATAATAAAACTCCTTGTATGGCTTACCCGCCTTTGTGGTCGGCTGCCCCGGAATCGGTTTATTTTTGAATACCTGCTTTAATTTGGCGATCAGCTGGTCAATATCACAGTATACCTGATAATTGTAGCGCTGGTATTCCTCAGAATTTGCACGCTCGATGCCCACAGCAGGTATAATATATTTTTTTGGCTTGGCAACAGAGGAATCATACTCGGACTGATAATAAGCATCCTGATCGAAAACAATAAACAGATTACCGTTCATGAGATCCAAATCCTCAAACTGGCTCGGGTCCTCCCAATAATAGGTATAACTTTTTTTAATATAAAACTGCTCCCTCACGTTATTGCCAAAAAAGAACGTCAGCTCATCATCTTCCGCAGAAGGCAGCCTTCCCTGTTCCGCTTCCATTCCCTGTGCTTCCAGCGCCTCTAAGCTCATTCCGTAAATGTCGAGCCAGCCCTGATACTTCCCCATAAGCCCGATCGCGCTTAAATTCAGTACCGGAGATACATAGGAGACATGATCGATCCCCTCAAACAGCTTCACTGTCTCATCACTTAAATAATTCTCCGTCGGATCTGTGGAGCTTGACGGATCATACCAGCCGCCGTTCGAATATACTTCGATCGTCGTCATACTCCCATAAGATTCCATCTGCTCCATTGTTGCCTTGTCAAGCCCAAGGCCGATCGAGATCATAACGACAATGGACGCCGTACCGATTACAACACCGAGGATTGTCAGAATCGTTCTGGTTTTTCTTTTCCATAAATTGCTGGCACTCATGCGCAGCATATCCATAAAACGCATACTATCCTCATTTCTGAGCGACTTGTTGCAAAGAGACTGACATCAAAGCTATTTGTTTTCGCTCAGAAACAAACAGCCGGTTGATATCCGCTTTCCCGCAAGCTTAGAGTATCTCATCCGAGCTTGAATCCTCGAGTTCCTTTAACATTTTTTTCTTCTTTTTCCTCTTTAACACGATCACGATGATGACCACAGCGATAATAACAGCGCCCCCGGCTCCGGCCGCGATATAAATCCAGAGACTACTCTTCTCCTCCGTTCCTGCATCACCCATCGTATCCACATCCATACCCGGGTCAAACATGCCGGGATCTTCATAACTCATTTCATAAATATACAGTTCAATCTCTTTTTCTACCGTCGTTACATTACCGCTCTCATCCTCATAGGAAATATAAGCAGTCACGATTCCGTCGTTCGGCGCAATCGCAGAAACCATCGTGTCCACACTTCCTGTTGCGCCAGAATCCAGCTTACCGACAAAGACGTCTCCGCCGCTCACATAATTCTGGTCAAATTTAACCTGCACATTATAAAGCGTCGTCTTACCAGTATTGTAAATACTGAACATGATGTTGGATTCCTCACCCGTTCCGCAGGAATTCGGCATAACATCCACAGAACTGAGATCATACTTAGATTCCTGATAAATCGGAATCGAGACATTTGCCGTCTGTGTATAAGGATTTGCCTTGGCATCCTCATAGTTCATATTAACATTCAGCACATACGGCTTTTGCGCAAGATCGGCACGCGCTGTCATCTCGATCTGCAAGTCCATATTTCCGCCCGGCGCAATCGAATCCTGAAAGATGGTACTGGAACCGGAAGTGGGCAGGAACGGTGCAACGCCGGCAACAGCATTTCCCTGTCCGTCCGTACTTGAAGCAGCCTCCAAATCAAAAAGGATATTCGAAACTGTCGTATCTGCAGAAGTATTCTGTACATGCAGTGTAAGCGTAAATGTATCGCCCGCAAACACTTTCTCAGGATTCGTCTCAAATCCGGTTACAATGATACGCGGCGTGGACGTTTTCCCGCCTTCGCTGTCACGGTCCGCCTCCGGAGAGCCCTGCACATACACATAAGCAGTCAGTTCCGTCGTCTCCATCTTATTATTACGATCGTAACGGACATTAAATTTCATCTCATAATAACCCGTAACGACATCGTCCCTTGTCTGGAATACCCAGCTGACTTCCTGTCTGTGATCGTAGAGTGTATCCGTATTTTCATTTCCCGCAAGTGAAAGAATGATGCGGCTGTAATCGGTCTGCTCAATCTCAAACGGCCACACCTTGGAATCCACGGAAAGTACCGGTGTCACGACAACCTCGCTTAAGTACTCTTCGCAATAGTTGATGACCGGAAGAACGACCTGACAGGATTTCCCATATACGGCAGTCGGCACCGACCAGTTATCATAAAGACCGATATACTCGCTTGTGGAGGCTCTCGGAATCTCTTCCATGCCATACTTACCTGCAAATGTATCCATCTGCCCCATAATCTGGCTGACATAGCCCATTCGCTCTGAGGAATCCATAGTCGGATTTGAATCCAGGAAACGCTTTGCATCGTTACAGATGGTATTCAGTTTTGCCGTATTCTCAACCGTAAATATGTAAATCGTTTTCAGATTGGTACAGTAATTATCCAGCTTCGCTTTTGCATAGGCAATGGTGTACTCAAAGACATCCTCACTTTCATCAAGCTCATCCGCCATTACGATGCCTGACCCGTTTCCACCAAGTCCATAGGTTCCTGACAAATCTGCAAGCAATAATGACGCTGCCGTACCTGCCAGCATGATCAGGTTTCTGATTTTTCTTTTCATGACTCTCCCTCTTTCCATTCGTCCGCCTCTGCGTCCCTGATTTTATCTATCCTATCCGTTTCCTTTATCTGCCGTCCTGTATCTACGCGGTCTTATCCAGCCGTATCCGGCGGACTGCCCGTCTGCTTATCTGCATCAGAAATGCCGCCCTGCGTGTCGCTGCCACTCTGCGTTCCGGCAGCACCCTGTGAAGCTCCGCCGCCGTTCGCAAGAATCCCCTGTGGATTATGGTTTTCTTCTACTTTGACGATCTTCCCGTCCATAATATGTATGATCCGGTCTGCAAAACCCGCCAGATAATTATCATGTGTTACCATAACCAGCGTCTGATTTCGTTTGCGGACAATCTTCTGCATCAATTCCATAACCTCGCGCGATGTCTTGGAATCCAAGTTTCCAGTCGGCTCGTCCGCAAAGATGATCTCCGGCTGCATTACGAGCGCCCGCGCAACACCGACACGCTGCTGCTGCCCGCCGGACATCTGGGTCGGCCGGTGCTTCATATATTTTTGCAGTCCGACAAGCTTTAATGCCTTCTCCGCTTTTTTTCGCCTGATCGTACGGTTTATCCCTTGAAAGTTGAGCGGAAGCGCCACGTTCTCAATCGCATTCATCGTACTCATCAGGTTAAATGACTGGAAAATAAATCCAATATGTTCCCTTCTAAACTTAACAAGCTGATTCTCACGTTTCTTTTCTATATGCTCTCCCGCAATAATGATCTCTCCCTTTGTCGGCTTCTCAAGACCTGCCAGCATATTAAGCAGCGTTGATTTTCCGGAACCGGAAGCTCCCACGATCGAACAAAATTCTCCCTTTTTAATTTCAAAATCAACACCGTTTAACGCCCGCACCGTCTCTTCCCCGACACGGTAAAGCTTATAAAGGCCTTTTACCTTAATTGCCGTTTCTTCTGCCATATTCATCCCCTGGGCTTTCCTGCTTTGTCATTCCGCCATGCTTAAAACAGCATGCCGATGCAGTTCTCCAAAGCATTTCTATGCAGCGCCTTCCTCTTGCATGCATACTTGCATGCATACCTGCATGCATACTTGTACGGCGCATATCTATGAATTAGACAACTGAAAAAAACAAAAAGTTGATATCCTTTAGTTAAACTTAAAGATTTTCCTGCACACATTATACCCCGTTTTAGAAATCGCACGGCCTATTTTCCCCGGCAGGTTCATAGAGATACCAAGAATATCATTGCGCAGATTCCGGTAAATATAGCGGTCTTTCGCCTTCATATATTCCCAAAGCTCTTTCTCCTGCGCAAGCGACTCCTCCGTGTCAAGCTTAATCAGCATAATGGAGGATACAGTGGTAATGATTGCCAGATAATTAAACATATAATTAGCCAGTTTTTTATTCAGTGTTTTGGGATTTTTTTCCGCAAAAAAATCAATCATCATTTTATTGACCCTGATCTGCTGGTCAATTCTGCTCATCATGACCGATTCATGCACGGACTGGTCATCCCTGCCGATAAAATACCGGTAAAAATTCACGTCAAGATAGTACATATTTTTGACCCACGGGAGCGGCTGGAACACAAACAGATTATCTACATAAAATGTATGCTCTGGCAGATGCAGACCGCAGTCCCTAAGCAGTTTCGTGCGGAATATCACTGAGTGCATCAGAATATACTGACCTTTATTAAAGTGATGAACATCTTTCCATGTAAACATGGTGTCCACTGGCAGCGCATGGCGGTATGCCATGACTTTATGACGTTTTTCTCCGACTTTCTCGTAGACAAAATTGCTGACCAGCATGTCAAGCGCCTGTTCACCGCCAATCAGTCTGCGCAGCGTATCCAGAATCATGCGGTATGCGCTCTCCTTCACCCAGTCATCCGAGTCCACAACCTTAAAGAAAATCCCCGCCGCCTGCTCAATTCCAGTATTTACCGCCGAACCGTGTCCACCGTTCTCTTTATTGATCAGACGCACAATGGTCGGATATTTTCTTTCATATTCTTCTCCGATCTTCTGCGTATCGTCTGAGGAACCGTCATTCACAATCAGGATTTCAACATCCTCGCCGCCGATCAGCAAAGAATCTACACATTTTCTCATATACTCCTGCGAATTGTAACACGGTACGGTAAAAGTAATCAGTTTCATATTCTGTCTCCTCTGCATTTGCTGCAATATCAGGTAAAATCAAATGCTCACTTGCGTTCGCGCCTGATTTCCTGCTGACATGATACCTGCCCGAATGGGCATAAACATAGCGTAATTGCGAAGCAATTATGGTATAATGACCTTATTCAAGGCAGGAAGCGGCCGGATGTCCATCCTTATCATGATTGCGGAGCAATTATGGTATATTGACCTTATTCAAGGCAGGAAGCGGCCGGATGGCCATCCTTATCATGATTGCGGAGCAATCATGATATATTATAAACACAAATATCTTAAGAAACTATGAAATTTTTTATAAGATACTCATAAAATGAGTGGTAAAAACTCCCATCCATGCCGTTAAGGCTCCGAAAAGCGTTCGCTGCCGAGCCGGATGTTCAAGTATTTCGTATAAACACAAAAAGCCGCAGGCATGGGATATTTTTCCTCTGTTTCCCCTGCCCTGGCAAATAATAGGTGCGCATCACCTGAGTCAGGCTTTGGGGTCAGTTCGTCAACCCTGACCGCAAACCCCGCCATATACCATTCTTTATGGGTAAAAATGTGTCTGCCCCGCTCAAGTTCACGCACATAAACCGGTGCGTAACCCATTTCTTTTACAATACGGATAACTTCTTCCTTTGTACGGATGCCCTCCACCCACGGAAATTCATACATTCCTGCAAGCAGACCCTTATCCGGACGCTTGCGGATTGCGGTCTGGTCTTCATCCTGAAGAATCAGAATCGTATATTCCTCAATCGTCCTTTTCTTTTTAGGTTTTTTAACCGGATATGACAGCTCTTCGCCGCTCTCATGCGCCCGGCACCGGCTCTCCCACGGACATTCCGCGCAGTGAGGCGCGCCGTTCGGCACACAGACTGTTGCGCCAAGCTCCATCAAAGCTTGATTAAATGCGCCCGCACGCTCTTCCGGCATCACTTCCGAGATCTGCTGTTCCATCTCTCTTTTGGCGGACAGGGACAGAACATCCTTCGCATAACAGCATACCCGCGCAATCACGCGCAGCACATTGCCGTCCACTGCCGGATAAGGCAGCCCAAATGCGATCGAAGCTATCGCCCCCGCCGTATAACTGCCGATTCCCGGCAGCGCAAGAAGCTGTTCATAGGAAGCCGGCATTTCACCGCCGTATTGTTCCATAATCACGGCAGCCGCTTTCTTTAGATTGCGCGCACGGTTATAATAGCCCAGCCCTTCCCACAGCTTCAAAAGCCTGTCATCTTCCACTTCAGAAAGGCTCTTTATGTCGGGCAGGGCAGCCATGAACCGCTCATAATAAGGCTTCACGGCCTCCACGCGCGTCTGCTGGAGCATGATTTCCGATACCCACACGCGGTAAGGTGCAGGCTGTTCCCTCCATGGCAGGATTCGTGCATGTTTATCATACCATTCCAACAGGGACGGTACAAGGTCTTTCAGTGCATTTTTCATACTGTACTCCATTATGGCGGACTTTTTATGCAGAATTTTTGTATGGTACGCGTGCCGTCGGGACAACCGCTGCCGCCTGCATAGTATGCGCAGGCTGATCGTCAAAGAAAATCTGCGCACCAAACGCTTTCAGCACTTCTTTTTTGGAAATCCCGCCCAGGAAAAATGCTTCGTCAATCCGTACATTCCAAGCGCGCAGCGTACGGATCACACGCTCATGTGCAGGCGCACTCCTTGAGGTAACGAGCGCGGTCCTAATTGGTGCGCACTCAGGCGGGAACTCTCTCTGTAAGTCGGAAAGTGCTTTTAAGAAACGTGCAAACGGTCCTTCTCCCATTGGATTAGACGCATTGACAAGCTCATTTTGTTCAAACGCATGCAGTCCTTTTTCCTGAAAAATACGTTCCGACGCATCCGAAAACAGCACGGCGTCCCCGTCGAAGGCAATCCTTATGCAGTCGGGCATCCTGCTTTCCTCATACGTATGCACGCCATCCGCACAGACGATTCCAGCTGCAATTCCCGAATCAATTGCCTTCTGTACGTCGTTTTCATCTGCGGAAAGGAATAAGTCCGTCTCAAATGCTTCCAGATACGGCGCAAGAGACGCGCCGCCAGCTAAGACTGCCCTCGTGATATTCAGTCCGTATTCGTGAATCGAATGAAATACCCGAAGAGAGCTATCCGCGCTGTTGCGCGACATAATGATAACTTCGACGCGGTTCTCAAAGCCGGGCAGATGATTGACATTTAACAGCGCCCTTATCAGGCCAAATCCCGGTCCCGGCTTTAACAGGTCATGTTCATGTTCCAGCTGGTAATTACAAAATGCGGAAACACCCTCCCGCTCAAACAGCGCATCTTCAAAGCTTAAGTCAAACAGCGCCCTTGTTGAAACGCCGATCACAAGTTTTCCATTTAATTCATACGCCATAATGTCATCCCCTTTTTCGTATCGAACATCAGTTCCGAATATATGTTCTATTTTAGGACATTTTTCTTCATAATGCAAGTACGAAAAAGCATGCTCAGGCGTTCGTTTTACCGCAGACGGTTACATTCATATCTCTGGAAAGTCTGCAGACAGTTCTGAATCTGGCGGTACCGTTCCTCCAAATCCGCTGAATCTACCTCAATATCCAGAGATACGGCAATCGTATTCAGCATTTCCTGTGTCACCCTGTCATGAAGCGCAGAAAAAATATTCATTTTCTGCTCATACGTGTCGGCGTCGAGAAATGCGAGTACATCCGCATCGATCATTCCATCTGCATCCGCATCCGCATCCGCATCAATCATTCTATCTGCATCCGCGTCGGTCTTCCTGTCCGCATTTTCGTCTTTCTCCGTCATCTGCTCCGGCGCCAAAGGGGTCCCCTGCTCTACTTTATATGACTGGTCAGGTGTTTCGTCAATCAGCTCAAAGCGGTAGCGCTGCCCTGCATCTGGATATTTCGCTCGGTCAACCTCGCTCATAAACATGGAAAGCGGCCTTACATAAATGGTAAACGGCGGATAAAGCGCCTGATAGACCACCTGCTCGCTCTCATCTTCAGAACTTCGGGCAATTGCAAGTACCTGATAACAGTTTCCCTTAAAATGCCGGTATCTCTCGTATGCTTTCGGAATATGACGCATAGAAATCCTCCTTATATATTGAGATCAGAAACGCTTTGCGTTCTTTTATCCCATCATACTCCATTCATACCTGATTGTCATGTCCTATTTATCGTGATGATAACCATTCATTTTTATGAATTAATTTTGCCGCACTCCGCAAATGCAGTCTTTTATCCACATCCCCGCTTAAAAACTCAGCTTTACGCAGACCGTGCTTTTTTTATCGGGAAAGCTTAAAATTTCCAGTCCTTCCAGCAGTGACTCGCGCTCCATTCCGCTCATACGGCCGATTCCCGCATGATGGACCTCGAGGCGGTATTCCCTCATGCCGTCCGGCTGTGTAATCCTCGTAAGATTCATGCCGCTGTTATCAAGTCCATAACGGACAAGCAGCCCATGCACCTCATCCCTGTACTCATTTTCCATCTCGTTATACGCCGTCTCGTCATATCCCCCGCCGTACGCCCCATTTCCCTGCACATGCAGCGTAATGCAGAGCAGACAGACCACAACAAAAAGAAGCAGGATCAGCGCATCAGTACCGCGTCCCTTTCTCTCCGGGACTTTCCGGTGTCTTAGCGCCGCATTTCTGCTTCTCCTTTTTTCTTCCTCTCTGGAATAAAGCTCCATTCTCCTCATCATCGTTTTTCCCTCCCTGCCAGATCGGGCATTCTATGCCGTTCTCTGTTACCGTGCCAATTTACAGACACAGCATAACACCGTATGAGGGTAATTAAATGGACTTTAAGTTGGGTGAATTACGGTTTCATTTCATCAAAATGTATTGTAGAATGTAAATCCAACTACATCTTTTTCTGTTGTGGTAAACGTATCATATTTTTCATTTGTGTACTCGCTGACAATCTGCTTCCAAAACTTCTGGGCAGGCAGATTATTAGCCCACTGTGATATTTCCCATCCGCCGGGAAACATATCAAAAATCTTCATAGCAGCCTCTTTACCAACTCCCCTCCGGCGATATTTTTTCATAACAAAAAATTCCGCTATATTGTGTGGATCAGACAAATCATGATATTCACAACAGGACCTTACTAAAACTAAACCGGCAAGTTTTTCATCAACCCTGATAAAGAAAGGATACCTGCCTTCCTCATTCCAATAGTCGTCAATACGTGGATAACCAAAGTATCCATATTCATTGATGTCATCATCTGAAAACTCGGAAAAATCATATTTATATAATTCCATCATCTGAGTAAAAACAGATTTTTGTTCCATCAATATCGGTTCAATACTAATATTCATAACCTACCTCCGTAAATCCCGGTTCTTTGAAAAATAAAACGATAAATGGGAATTTGTCTATTTGCTTTTCCGCTTTACGTCGTCCATTTCTGCAATAAGTTCAGCTAACGGACGATATTCACCGCCCCACCATTCAAAGACGTGCATACCCTCATCTTCAATTACTGATTCTGTAAGTGTCATAACAGTCTTGCAGGTTCATCCAACTATCGCACCCCATTCTTTCCCTCGGATGCTTTTACCCAGTATTATGATACTCCCGATTCGAGTATTTCTATTCTCGGAACGTCACAGTCTATCTCCATCCACGCCCCGGTAGGAAGTATAGTCATAGGCGTTCTGTGAATGTAATCCACATTTTCCAATATGACCATGTCCGGTCTGTGAACTTCCTTACAGATAACCTTTATGATCGTTTCCTCATTGTCCTCATCCAGAGGGCCTGTGATCACAGCTTTCGCCTTATCAAAAACTCCGGCCGCGGCAAATGCACGAAGTTGATGTAATCCGGCTAATTTACTGCCGTAAATGCTATCGTGTTCCAACGCGATAATGGAATCTTCCCATATATCGGGACCGGGGAAATACTTCGTCCCCATGATCTGCCAAAGAGGGCCTCCGCAAACCGCGATAACATGGCCCCTGACCCTTCCGGACCCCTGCAATACCTTGTAGCCGGTTCCGGGTGTCCATGGAATTATATCTTTCGGATCATCAATCTCGTCATTATCCAAAAAGCGTTCATATTGAACTTCTTTCGATCCCTCTTTGACGGTGTATGTTGTAGTCCAGTCAATCGGTGTATTCTTTTCCGCAGGTTTAATTTCGCCGATCACCTCATTCGAAAACAATGTTCGTCTGATTGCCGCTTCCGTATACTCATCCAGTTTCCCTGGCTGTGCGAGCGGGGTCAGAACAGTGGGACCGTAATAAGCACGGACGCCTGCATATGCAAAAACAGCCATCCATGTAGCAATATCGGAAAAACCCATAAATACCTTGGGATGATCATGAATGACCTGCGAATCGATATACGGAAGAACACGATAGGAATCATCTCCACCTTGATTACAGATAATCCCTTTGATGGAATCATCCTTCAAAGCCCACATCAAATCCTCGGCTCTTTTCTCAGGATGCTCATAAAGATACTCGCTCCCTCTAAGCGCATTGGGAGTTTCAACAACTTTTACATGAAAGATTTTTTCGAACCTTCTTTTACCCAGCATATACCGGGGTATCATATCTTCATCCCCGGCACGGCCACCTGAAATTGAAATAAATGCTACTGTATCACCCTCGTTCAATTTGGACGGAATGATTAGATTTTTCATTTTGCATCCTCCTTAAGCTTCAATTTTCCGGTTAAAAGAAATAGGAAATGCAATACAGTTCTTGCTTCTGTCGCTCAGACATCAGCCATATTCTACCGCTGATTAACTTACCACTATTATAAAGTCTTACTTGAATTTCTGTTTGAAGCACTTTTGTTATAACGCTTAATATATCTTCTGTATTTTCCCAAAAAATAGTACAACTGGTAATGCGATCGTTCTCACTTTTCGCCATACTGTCACCTCAAACACCGATTTATCTTCGTGTATAAATTAAATCTACCATCCCATTATAGGACTGTGTATTCAACAATCTCAATTTCATCTCATACTTTCCGTTTTCAAAAAGCCGAATGCCAGAACCTAAAAGCGTCGGAATTACGGTGATATAAATTTCCATGTCCCTTCAGCCAATCAACGCCGCCCTTATTATCTCAATATATCCGTCAAGACTCATTGCGATAAATAAGCTTATTTTTCTCATGTTTTTTATCTCCTGACTTGTGAGCCGCTCATTTTTTCCAAATCATTATATATTCTTTTTGATCCGTATGATCATCCGTGTTTTCAGATTGAATCACAAACTGTTCCCTTTGATAAAATTGTATTGCACGAGTATTCTTTTGATAAACACACAAACTCATTTTAGATTTCACACTTTTTGCATACTCTAACAGATGTTTTCCGATACCATTTGATTGAGCGCCTTCCCTTACAAAAATCCCTTCAATATGCTCATTCGATAATCCAATAAATCCATCTATCTGCTTTGCAGCGTCATCTTCATACACATATATTTCTGCTTGTGGCAAAGCACTTCTTACCATTTCATAATGATCTATCCAATATTCTTTTGGAATGAAGTAATGTGCTTTCATGTTTGTATCAAGCCATATCTGCATGATAGCAGTTAAATCATTTTCCATAAATGCCCTGATCATAACAATTTATCTCCCTGACAGCTCCATGGAAACCCCTATGAAAATAACATCTTCCGCTTCCTCAGATACTGATACGCCGCGGCACAGATGATAACGGACAGCAGTGAGCCCCCCGACGCCGCGAGTCCCATCGGAAATAAGGTGTCCGCAAAAAATTTTGAAGCAAGATAAGCGCCCGGAATACGTACAAGGACGATTGCCAGAAAATTGTGCAGAAACGAAATTCCCGACTTTCCGTAAGCGCAGAAATATCCGCTGAAGCAGAAATGGATGCCTGCAAAAATACAGTCCCATATGTACCCGCGGATATAAGTGCCGCCGAGTCTGACCACTTCCGGGCTGTTTTCTTTTACAAACGATCCGACGATTGGTTCCGCCCAAAGCTGGACCACAGCCACGACAACGATTCCGAATCCCGTTGTAAGAAACGTCCCATAGCGCAGGGTGCGCGCTGCCCGGTCATGCTTCCCCGCCCCGATATTCTGCGCTGACAATGCGGAAACCGCGGAGAGCATGGACGACGGCACAAGAAACACGACACCGATCACCTTTTCCACAATCCCGACCGCCGCCGCATCATTAAGTCCTCTGCGGTTTGCGATCACAGTCACCACAATGAACGCAATCTGGATAAAACCGTCCTGCAGCGCTACCGGTATGCCGATCTTTAATACCTTTCCCATGACGCTGCGCTTCGGTCTGAAATCGCTTTTTTGAAGAGACAGCCCCGTCTTTTTTTTACGGATCACGATCAGTGCCGTGATCACGCTGACTGTCTGCGCAAGCGTCGTCCCAAGCGCAGCCCCCGCCGGTCCAAGATGAAATACGCCGATCAGCAGATAATCTAATGCAATATTGATCACACATGCGACCGCAATAAAATACATGGGACTTTTGGAATCCCCAAGCCCGCGGAAAACGGAACTGATGATATTGTACGCCGTGATAAACGGAATGCCGATAAAGCAGATCGTGAGATATGCCGTTGTGCCCGGAACCGCCTCTCCGGGTGTGGACATTACCCTGACGATGGGCGAAACAAGCGCAAGCAGCAGCACCGTAGCCGCTGCCGATACCAGCATGAACAGCGTCACCGTGTTCCCGACCGCTGCCGACGCTTCTCTCCTTTGCTCCGCACCGACCGCCTGTCCGATCATGACCGTGGACCCCATCGCCAGACCTACGATCATGACCGTCAGCATATGCATGACCTGACTGCCGACCGAAACAGCGGTAATGCTGTCCACGCCGTTAAACTGACCGATGATAAACAGATCCGCCATCCCGTACAGAGTCTGTAAAAAATAAGACAGAAGATAGGGGAGTGAAAAACAAACAATATTCTTAAATACGCTTCCTGAAGTCAGATTTTTTTCCATTTACCCGTGTACTTTTTCCCTTTGCCTTCCGGAGACTAATGATAACGAGTTTATTATATCATGAATCTGCGATTCATGATTGACATTCGCCGCTCGCTCTCACTAACGCTCATTATATCATGCCCGTCAACATGCCTCAATAAAAAGTATTGACAGTTTGAACACCGTTCAATATACTGGAGACAGGGAATTAAAATGTGTGGAGGATTCCATTATGGCAAAAAGCAAAGGGGTAAAAGAACATATCATCGAAGTTACAACAGATCTGATCCTGAAATATGACGGTGACACCGACCGCATTACTGCCCGCATGATCGCAGGAAAGGCAGATATTGCGCTCGGACTGATCAATTATCATTTCGGCAGTAAGGAAAATCTGATCACCGAATGCGTACAGCGCATCATCGGAAAGGTTGTTTCTTCTTTCCAGATGACGCAGACTTATGAGACGGACAAAGAACGCCTTACCGCATGGGCGGTTTCCGTGTTCAACTTTCTTTTTACCCATTCCGCCATGTCCCATATTTCCATCCTGGGTGACCTGCAGGCATATACGCCGCGCTGCAACTCCGTGCTCACCCAGCGCGGCTTTCTCTTTGCCCTGAAAAACGACGTCGCGGACGATGATCGGGCAATCCTCGCTTTCACGCTTCTGTCCGCTATGCAGACTGCTTTTCTCGGCGGCAGCACAGCGGGAATGCTGCTCGGCTTTGATCTCTCCACTCCCGACGGACGCGCCGCCTATATTACGAAATTAGTAAATATGCTTTTTAACGGAGCGCAGTCCCTGTAACTCTCTGCGGACTCACAGATTTCAGCATTTTCACCCTTTATTTTCTTTTGTGATCGGAAATCTGACAATTACAATTGTACCTTTCCCCACGCTGCTATTCACTTCGATTCTGGCGTGATGGATCTTCGCTGCGTGCTTTACGATGGAAAGCCCCAGTCCGGTCCCGCCGACTGCCTTCGAGCGACTCTTGTCCACACGATAGAAACGTTCAAAAATGCGTTCCTGGTGTTCGGGCGCAATTCCGATGCCGGTATCCTCCACAGTCAGTACGGCCGCAGACTCTTCCCTCCGGACCGTTACCGTCACTTTACCATGTTCCTGATTGTACTTAATCGCATTGTCGCAAAGATTATAGATCACACTATATAAAAGCTGGGAGATGCCGTTTAAGGTAACGGCGGTACCGGAAAGCGTCAGTGTAACACCGGCTGCTTCCGCTTCCGTTTCCAGACTTTGTACTGCCTTTAGCGCAAGTCCGTAAAGTTCGATATCCTCACGCTTCATGTCCGCAGCCCCCTCATCCAGACGGGAAAGGCTTATAATATCTTCCACAAGCCGTATCATGCGCTGTGTCTCGTTATAGATTTTTCCGGCAAACGGCATTCTGTCGTTTTCTTTTACCATGTTATCCTTCAAAAGCTCTGCATAACCGGAAATCGTATGCAGCGGTGTCTTCAATTCATGGGAAACATTCGCAGTAAACTCCCGGCGTATCTGCTCAGATTTTTCTTTCTCCGTTATATTAAAAAAGAACAATGCCGCCCCCTTGACAAGGTTTTCAGAGGTAATGGGATTTGCGTCAATCTGATAGCTTTCCCCGTGCAGCAAAATCGTTCTTTCTCCTCTCTCTCCCTTAAGCGCATCTCCAAGAATTTCCTGCAGATCAAGGTTCCGGCACAAAGACAGCATATCCATACCGGCACAGTTCTCCCCTGCATCCAGCAGCTTTCGCGCTGCGGGATTGATACTGATGATTTTCCCCTGGGGATTTAAGAGGACCATTCCCTCGTTCATGCTGTCAATAATGGTGTTCAGCTCGTTTTCCTTTTGAAGAAGGCGCGTCTCCTGTTTATGCAGCTGTTTCCTCTGACTGTCTATGCGTCTCAGAAAAGGGGACAGCTCATCATACCCCTCGTTTGACAGCGGATCGTCAAGATCAATCTCATTAATTGGTTCTACAATCTTCTTTGAAACCCGAATAGCTAAAACAACAGAAAGGACCAATGCAATCCCAAAGATCATGCAGACAGGCTGCACCATACCTAAAAGGAGCGTCAGAATCGATTTTTGGGATATCGACAGCCGCAGGACAGATCCATCATCCAGCTTCCTTGCGGAATACAGAGCCCGCTCCATCAAGGTAACGGAATATCGTTCACTTTCTCCATATCCGGCCAGAAGCGCCTCCTGCACTTCCTCCCTCTCCAAATGGTTTTCCATATTTGCGGTATCGGACTCACTGTCATAAATCACATGACCATCCGTATCGATCCATGTAATGCGGTAATCCGCTATCGATAAGTCGTCAAAATATCCAATCCCTTCATTCCTGACTCCCTGTGCGGCAAGATCGGTCTGCATGGCAAGCTGCGCATGTTCAACATTTGAAAAATACTCATACAATACGCCCATAAACAGAATGACACACGAAAAAAAGACAACCAGTGCGACAAGGCAGATAGAACGGAAAATGCGTTTTGTCATATTACTCCTTCCATCCGGTAACCCACACCCCTTACCGTTTCGATATAGTCCCCGCAGACACCTAATTTTGTTCTCAGCGTCCCGATATGGACATCCACAGTCCGGGTTTCGCCAGTGTAGTCCGTTCCCCATACCATTTCAAGAAGCTGGTCACGGGTAAATACACGTCCCGGAGCTTCCATAAAAGTACGAAGAAGCTGATACTCTTTTAATGTCAGCAAAATCCGCTCTCCGTTTACATACACATGATAAGTATCTAAATGAAGTTCCAGATTTCCGACCTTAAGCTTTTCTCTCTTTTCCTTCGGACTTGTACGGCGGAGCACAGCCTTGACGCGGGATACCATTTCCATCATGCCGAAGGGCTTTGCAAGGTAATCATCCGCTCCCAGATCAAGACCGATCACTTTGTCATATTCTGTTCCTTTCGCCGTCGCCATAATAACGGGTATCTCTTTTTGTCCCTGCTGCCTGCGCAGCTTTCGCAGTATGGAAAGCCCGTCTTCTCCCGGAAGCATGATATCCAGCATAATCAGCTGCGGCATTTCCGACTGTAAAGCTTCAAAAAGATCCTCGCTGCATGAAAAGCCCTTCGCCTCAAATCCGGCGGTATTTAAGGTATAAATCATTAAATCACGAACCGCATCATCGTCTTCCACACAAAAAATCATCATTCTCCTCATTTCTGCGCAGCTTTTTGCGCATATCAAGTTTGTGGCTGCCGCGCAGACACAAACTTGTGATTGAAAATTTTAATTTTCAATCTTACCCCTCCGCATATCGCGGGCAAATGCCTGCGATACTGCACTAACAAGTTACCACCCTCTGCCCTGTCTCACTTTCAGGGGCAGCCTGCCTGCACAAATATTTTCTGCATCTGTTCCCTATCATAGCATAGGAACCGCGCTTCCTCAACGATAACGTTCTAAGCCCCTTTGTTTCAGATTTACCCCTCTTTGTTTCCGGTAATGGAGAATAAGACCCATTTTGCAATATTTACCGCATGATCCCCGATCCGTTCAAAATATTTTGCGATCATCAGAAGGTCGATCGCATACTCGCCGTCCGCTTCCGGCTTGCTGAAAAGATTGATCAATATTTTTTTTACCTTGTCAAAAAACGAATCTACAATGTCGTCGTACTCTAT
Organism: Lachnospiraceae bacterium UBA7050; assembly: GCA_002493905.1. Classification (GTDB taxonomy): domain Bacteria; phylum Bacillota; class Clostridia; order Lachnospirales; family Lachnospiraceae; genus DLAJ01. Next base: position 109,357 of record DLAJ01000025.1, read on the forward strand.
CACCGCTTTTGCCATTTTCATGTCCTTTTTTACAAACGCGTCAATGCTGTCCGTTACCATCTTAATAACGGCGACCGACATATCGTGAATGATCTGTGTGTCATCATCCGCATGAATGTTCGCCAATGTAATGATCTCGGCAATGTCCGCGGACTGATCGCCGATTCTTGCCATATCGGTCACCATTTTTAAGGCGGATGAAACAATCCTTAAATCCTTTGCCACAGGCTGCCTTTGCAGCAGCAGCTTTAAGCACATCGTTTCAATTTCGCGCTCCTTGTGATCAATTTGGACGGAGAGATCAGGAACATGTTCTGCCAGTTCAGGCTTTCCCTCCGTCAGCGCTTTGGCGGACATGGCAATCGCGTTTTCACAAAACGCACCCATGGTGATCAATTCTTTGTTTAGCAGCTCTAACTGTTCATCAAATTCACGACGCATTATCCAAACCTCCCCGTGATATAATCCTCAGTCCGTTTATCCTGCGGCATGGAAAACAGCTTTTCCGTTTCTTCAAATTCTATCATTTCGCCCAGAAGGAAAAACGCCGTCCTGTCAGAAATGCGGAGCGCCTGCTGCATATTGTGCGTGACAATAATGATGGTATAATCCTTTTTCAATTCAGCCGCAAGCTCCTCCACTTTTGCCGTGGAAATCGGATCAAGCGCGCTGGTCGGTTCGTCCATCAGCAGGACCTCCGGCTCTACCGCTAATGCGCGGGCAATACAGAGCCGCTGCTGCTGGCCGCCCGACATGCTGAGCGCAGATTTTTTCAGTCTGTCTTTTACCTCATCCCAGATTGCCGCTCCTTTCAAGGAGCGCTCTACAATATCGTCCAGCGCCGCTTTGGAGCGGACTCCATGCGTCCGGGGTCCGAAGGCGATATTATCATAAATGCTCATCGGAAACGGATTCGGTTTTTGAAAGACCATCCCTACACGTTTCCGAAGCAGATTAACATCCATATTCCCGTATATATCCTCGCCATCTAAACGGATTGCTCCCTTTATTTTACAGTCTTCTACCAGATCATTCATCCGGTTCAGGCTTTTTAATAAAGTCGATTTCCCGCATCCCGACGGACCGATCAGCGCTGTGATTTCATGTTCCCGAAACGCCGCATTGATCTGCTTTAATGCCTGAAATTTCCCATAGAATAAATCCAGATTCTCAACCACGATTTTATCCATCCGCATTACTCCCATCTTCCTGCTTCCGCAGACACTCTGATTCACTGTTACAGCCATCGTTTCACCGTTTTATCTTTTTTTCCAGGAAACCGGACAGACCGTTGATCAGAATAACAACGACCAGCAATACAACCGCAGTTGCATATGTCTGATTAATATACAGCCCCTCGCACGAAATGGAATACATATGAACGGATAAAGTACGCGCTGAGGAAAAAATACTGTCTGCAATATCCGGAACAGTACCGGCAGTAAAGATCAGTGCAGCAGATTCCCCAACAATACGCCCGATTCCTAGAATGATACCGGAAAAAATGCCCGGAACGGCGCAGGGAAGGACAATGGAAAAAACGGTCCTCAGTTTTCCGGCTCCGAGTCCAAAGCTGCCCTCACGGTAACTGTCCGGCACGCTTCGTATGGCTTCCTCCGTTGTCCGCATGATGAGCGGCAGGATCATAATGCTCAAAGTGAAAGCACCCGACAACAGTGACAAGCCCAGGCCAAGATATTTTACAAAAAACAGCGATCCAAACAGGCCGTAAACAATTGACGGAATCCCGGACAGTGTCTCAGCAGTAATCCCAACGATGCGTGCCAGACGGCTTCCACGCCCGGCATACTCCGTCAGATAAACCGCAGCCCCGATTCCCGCCGGAACCGCAAAAACTAAGGAAAGCAGAATCATAAAAAGCGTATTGATCAGCGCCGGCAGCAGGGATACATTTTCAGTCGTGTACCGGGCTTCAAACAGCCTTACCGTCAGATTGGGTATGCCTTTCATCAGAATATATGCGATCATAAAGACCAGCGCAAGTATTGTGATAAGCGCAGCAAAGCAGACAATAAGACGCAGAAAGAGAGATTTCGGATCGCGCCGGTATGCGCGCCATAATCTTGTCAGCCGTTTTGTCATGATGCTGTCCTCCTCTTCACCCTGGAAAGCGCCAGATTAATTATGAGAATAAATACAAATAAGACTACCGCCGTCCCAATCAGCGCCTCACGGTGTAAATCTGCGGCATATCCCATTTCCAGTACAATGTTTGTAGTCAGCGTCCGTACGCCGGAAAGGACGCTTTCGGGAATAACCGGCTGGTTTCCGGCCACCATCATAACTGCCATGGTTTCACCGGCAGCACGCCCAATTCCCAAAACAACGCCTGCGAAGATACCGCTTTTCGCAGCCGGCAGCACGGTATAAAAAACGCTTCTTTCATGGGAGGCCCCAAGCGCAAGCCCGCCCTCATAATAGCTTTCCGGGACTGCCCGGATTGAAGTTTCGGAAACGCTGATGATCGTCGGCAGGATCATAAACCCTAAAAGAACGGAAGCAGTCAGGACACCCATACCGCGCCCCCCGAAAAACTGTCGTACAAAAGGGACTAAAACCACCAGCCCAAAAAATCCATACACAACGGACGGAATACCTGCCATCAGATTCACGGCGGACTTTAACGGTCCATAGAGCCATTTCGGACAAAAACGCGCCATAAACACCGCCGTCAGGATTCCGACCGGCACACCAAGCACCAATGCCCCTGCAGTTACATAGAGTGAGCCGATAATCATCGGGAAAATTCCATAAAGGCCGTTCGCAGGCTTCCACTTTGTACCCAGCAGAAATTTGAAAATACCTATTTCCCTGATTGCCGGAATTCCGCTCGCAAGCAAAAACAGACAGATCAGAATCACCGCCGCGATGGAAACACAGGTCGCTGCTAAAAAAAGCAGCTTCATCCCTTTTTCTTTTACATGCTTCATGATCGCGCTCATGCTGCGAGCTCCTTTCTTTGCGAGCAGCTAATGCGCCAATGTTTGCGATGCTCGCAGCGCAAACTTGGGATTGAAAATTTTAATTTTCATGAAATCCAATTATAGGACTTCATTCCAATTTACGATACTGCCCATAAAAATCTCTTTCACCTGTTCGCTTGTAAGGCTGTTTACCGGACAGTCAGTATGAACAATCACCGCAATACCGTCCATTGCGATCACAGTCGCCGCAGCCCCTTTTTCTATTTCCGAATCTTTCAGTTCGCGGGAAGCCATGCCGATGTCGCAGGTACCGTCTATTGCGTCAGCAATTCCAGTTGAAGAATCGGACTGCTGAATCTCGACCGTAACATCCGGATTTCTCAAAAGATACGCTTCCTTCAATTTTTCCATAACAGGAGTGACGGAGCTGGAACCAGAAATAACGATTTTGCCGGAATCCATGCTGCCGTTGTATGCTTCCGCGTCAGATACGGAAATATAACCGTTATCTTCAATGACAGCCTGACCATCCGCGCTCATAATAAAGTCAATAAAGTCCCTTGCCGCATCGCTTAGATTGTCCATTACCACAATATTAAACGGCCGGGCAATCTGATAGGTACCATTCTTGATATTATCAACCGTTGCGTCCGTACCGTCGATCTGAACCGCTTTTACGGTATCGTTCATGGAGCCTAAGGATATGTAGCCTATGGCGTAGGGATCTCCGGCAACGGTTGTCATCATAACCGATGTGGAATTTGTGACGGCGGCGTTGTCCGTCGTATAGTCGATCTTTTCCCCCGCTTCATTTTTCTGTTCAATGCCGAACAGCTCAATAAAAGCGCCCCGGGTACCCGACCCATCCTCGCGTGTAAGGACGTTGATTTCTTTCTCCGCATGAAATCCTCCGGCACTTTCCTTGTCCTGACCGCCGCATCCCGCCAGCGCCGACAGCATCATAGCTCCTGTCAAGATAAATGCAAAGCATTTTCTGAATGTTCTCATTCTGATTCTCCTTTTTAGTTTGTTGTCTCAGACAATTTCCGATGTCCGATCTTGTTTTCCGCTTACGGTTTTATCTTATAAAAAGAATATCAATTCCAATATCGTATGATTGTAAAATTGATGTAAATTGCGATGAGCCGCTCTCCTCCGATGCCTCCGGACAGAATGGTGCAGAAAGTCTTCCACTGACGCAAAAAGACTTCCGGTGACGCAAAAAACGCTATGCAGCAGGCAGACCTTTTGCATAGCGCTCTTCGTTTTAGTTTGTTCTCTATTTTACATTTCTTCGTTTTGCATTTCTCTGTTTTTGATATTTCTTCGTTCCGGCATTGCTCTGTCCTGGTACGAACATCCTTTATTTCCCGTCCTCCTCACCGCGGAAAGTGACATAGCGTAAGTCAACAGTCAGCGCCGGACGGACTCCAAATCCTTCCAGTCCCGCGTTTTCCTGTCTGACAACATTGTCTCTATAGCCATTATCCACAAGATAACAAAGACTGCCCGCCTCCGCCACCGGCTCGCGGAGCCACCAGCATAAATACTCCACACCGTAAGCATCATAGTCCACACTGTACCAGAAGCTCTGATCCTGCTCGACTGCCGCGTCCGTAGGGGAAGTAAACTTACTGATGCCCGCCTCGTCAAACCATGCAAGTTCCTCCATGGACAACAGCCAGACCCGGTCGTAAGTCGTCACCGTTTCGCTCTCTGAGAGCGCGTTCCCGTTGGTCACGATCTGAGTCTCCACAATCGCATCGCGTTCCTCTTTTGTAAATCCATGCAGAAAGCCCGCCTCATTCTGATAGCCGTTTTTCTTTTCTGCCATTGCGGACGCCGCCGGCGCCTGACCGGTATAGTTCACAACCTCAGTATCCGCATTCAGCCATGTCCGCAGATTCGATAAGCTCCAGTCGCTGTTTCCCCGCACGCGCACCTGAAGCGCCATGTCGGTATCCGCCTGCGTTTCCCCGGACGACCAGTAATCCGTATCCCCGTCATAGTTAAAACGCCCGCTTTCCGCGGCATCGTATGCCTTCATTGTCACAATATGGGATGTCACTAAGACTGCCTGCGTTTTGTCCTCGGAAAGACGAAGCACGCGCCACTCAATATCCTCATCCAGATAGCTTCCGAACCGCACCGTATCGCCAACCTGAACCGAAACCGGGACCGCCCCCGCCTTCTCTGCATCGGCGTCCCCTGCTCCGTGCTTCCGCATAGCAAAAAGCGCAATAAAAACAATCGCAAGCACGGCAACAGCCGCCGCAATGATCCCTGCCCTTTTTCTTAAATTACCATTCTTGCCGCCGGAACCTGAGCTGCTGCCCTGTCCCGATGCGCCGGAATCTGCTTTTTGAGAGACCATGGCTTGATTCGTGCCCGAAGCGGCAGGATTTCCGTCCTGCGCAGACTTGTCCGTGCCGCCGTCCGTTCCTGCAGAGCGCCCGCTCTCCTTCTCTTTCTCAGCCAGGTCACGCGCAAATGCAACAATATCCGCATAATCCTCCTGCGGCTTTGAACTGACCCACTGATGGGTCATCAAAAAATACTCCATGGACTTAGAAAGCACGACGTCTTCCAATTTATATACAAGAATCGGCGTGCCGCCGCTGACCGCGTGTTCCACCTCCCGGAGCACATGGGGCGAACGGTTGGCAGCCCCAGACATCAATAAAACCACTGCCGCCGACTCCTCGATTCCGTTAATAATCTCTTCCGCATATTCTTTTCCGGGTCTGATATCCCTTGGCGCAATAAAGCATTTTGTTCCGTTTTTTTCCAGCTGCTCACAAATCTTGAGCGCTACATCCGCATCCTTTGAAGAATGTGATAAAAAAATCTGCATGGCATTTTCTCCCTTTGTACCCACTATTTCCACAATTTCCATTATTTGTCATCATAGCATATCCATCGTCCCGCTGTCCACTCTGTCCCTCAATTTCGTTCCAACCAGCCCCCGGTTTCATTCCGGTCAGCCTCCGATTTTGCTCCGGTCAGCCTCCGATTTCAATTTCGTTCCGGGTCTGTCACTTGATTTCGTTCCGGCTGATAACTGCGAGGTATTTTATTCCACACGTTTTGCAACCACGACGAAACGCCCGTCCTCCACATGATACGCACAGGTAGAGCATGTTAAAAACGTATCGCCAAACTCCGCCTCCACTCCTGTATCATAGATGGAAAGAGCCTTAATGTTTGTATAAAACTCTTCAAATTCTTCGACCGTATCCGCTTCGTAAAACTGGTAATACTTAAACACATCATCTTCCGCCCGGTAAACCTGTGACCGGAATACTGCCACAATCTCGTAAACGCGTTCCTCGTACAGCGTATCAAAGGAAATGAACGGATGCTCCTTATAAAAGCTCTCTTTTAAGTAATAGTCCAGATTTCCGAACATTGCGCCGTCCCGCATGTTATGTCCGTATATGATAAAGTTTACTCCGTTTTCTAAATCCGCCCGCTCCCTTACATAGAGACACCCATACTTACTGTCATTTCCGTAAAAGTCGTGGTGCAGATAGTATTCATCGTCTTCACACTGCATGACCGGATAATCAATCCCTGTCCCTTCGATCAGAAGCCAGCCTGCCAGATGTTCATTCTCCCGTTTCAAGGCGGCGTATTTTCGAAGCATGGCAGGATGAGGCGCCGTCTGCTGTCCATTTCCATCGTTTCCGTCTCTGCCGGATTCTTCGCCGTTCCCGTCAGCATCCCCTCCAGTTCCTCCGGGTTCCCCGCTGTTTTCGTCAGCATCCCTCCCAGCTCCTTCGGATTCTCCGCTGTTTCCGCCGGCGCCGTTTCCAGACTGAAGCCCGCCGCCGATTTCCGGCTCTGCGCCATCCGTGGCATTCCCAGCTCCTCCCTCTGTCTGTATACTGTCCACTGCTTCCGTTCCGTCTGCCGTCTGTATGCCGTCCGCTGCTTCCGTTCCGCCTGCCGTCTGTATGCCGTCCGCTGCTTCCGTTCCGTCTGCCGTCTGTATGCCGTCCGCTGCTTCCGTTCCGTCTGCCGTCTGTATGCCGTCCACGGTCTGTCCGCCGCTGATCTCCAGATTTTCCGACTGCTCTACTTTTTCTCTTAGCGCATCCCGCTGTTCCTTATGTTTTATGGACAAATAGAATTCCCTGCCGACCGGTATCAGACACAATACCATGACCGCAAGAAAAAACCATCTGATCAGCCTGAGCCTCTTTCCGCTTTTCATGCTCTTTTTCCCATTCTGTACTGCTCTGTCCATCTGTATTTTCCTAAAATCATTTCTACAGCAGCACAGGATGGTCCTCCTTTAACAAGCACCGCACGCCCACGACAGAAAAGCCCTGTGAACGCATCCCCTGCGGCGGCGCTCACAAGGCTTCCATACCATGCTGCATGATACAGTTTCACTATAAAGTAAATTTATGGACATTGTCAACCAGAAGCGCAACCTTTTCTTCCATTTGCGCCACGACTCCCGCGGAATCATCCGCCGTTTTCGCCAGCTCTGTAGACATTGCGGATGTTTCCTCCGTAACGGCGGCATTATCCTGCGCCAGCTTACTGAGTACCTCCAGTGCATTTGTGACACTCGTCCTCTGCTGCTCCAGCTCCGCCGTAATCGTATCAATCTGTTTTACAGACTTTAAGCAGTTCGCCAATTCCTCATGCAGCTTGGAGAAAACCTCCTGCGTTTCGATCAGGGAGCCCACCTGCAGATCAGCGGATTCATTGATGTCCTTCATCGCCTCAACCGATTTCGTTGCATTTTTCTGCAGCTCTTCCACAATTTTGTCGATCTCCGCGACGGACTGCGCTGACTGACTTGCCAGCTTCCCGATTTCATCGGCAACAACTGCAAAACCCTTACCCGCTTCTCCGGCTCGCGCAGCTTCGATGCTGGCATTCAGCGCAAGCAGTGCTGTCTGATCCGAAATCTCGTTGATCAGGTTGGTCGCCATATGAATCTGCTGCGCAGATTCGTGGGTGTATTTTGTCTGCTCCGCCATATCGGAAATACTCTTTCTTGTCCTGTCATTATTTTCAATCAGCTGCTTCAAAGTATTCACGGACTGTTCACTGATCTGCGTCATGTCCTTCGCATTCTGATCCAGCTTTTCAATCTCCATATCCGTCTGACGTATCCGGTCCGCCATCACATTTACTTCCTTCGAAGCATCATCTGTCGAAGCTGCCTGCGTGGTAACATTCTCCGCAATGGATTCCGCCGCCAGGGAAACCTGGGTTATGGACTCCTTCATATTACTGAAAATCGTATCAAATTGGTTCAAAACAGTGTTCACACTCTGCGACACATCCGTAATGTTGACCAAAAGCTCCCTCATATTGCTCTGTGCCATGCGAAGCGAATCCGCTGTCTGACCGATCTCCGTTTTGCTCCTGACATCCGTGTCCGTCGTCAGGTTTCCTTCCGCGAGCCGGAGCGCAAACTGCTGGATTTTCTTTAATGGTGCGACCATCGCGCGGCCGCATATCCATGCTGCAGCAATAGAAATCACAAGCGCCAGCAAAAAAGCCGCCACAGTCCAAAATATCATCTTCCTGTTTTCCCCATCCAGATAGGACTGCATCGTCACCTTTTCCGCATCCATATCATCAATGTAATTCCCGGTGGAAACAACCCATCCCCACGGTTCAAACAGTTCGGAATAAGCAATTTTAGGCGCTACCGTAACGCCGTCCGCTTTCGTAAAATAGAACCGGTTAAACCCGCCCTTTTCAGGGCTCTGACATACTTTCATGATCTCCTGGATGATCATAACGCCGTCCTGATCTTCCAGCGTATAACGGTTCTGTCCTTCATTGTCCACAAGAATCGGATGCATAACCAATATATAATCCGTGTCGTCTATCCAAAAATATCCGCTCTGATCATCACGGTAACGCATGGCACGGATAATCTCGCTGGCATCGTGCTTTGCTTCCTCCTCTGTCTTCTCCCCCGCCAGATACAAATCATACTGGGCCTGCAGTATCGTCATCGTACTCTGTACCTGCGACTTGATCTCCGCCTGATACCCCGCGTCCATCGTTTCCTCGTATGTATCGTAAGCCGATTTCGAAAGTGTCTGAATTGACCAGACTGCGACCACACTGATTACGACAGCCGTTACAACCGCCACGCCAAAGCAGATCCGCATCACCGCAGCAATTAAGCTTTTCGTTTTTTTCTGTGTCTCCATTTTTGATTTTCCCCCTGTCCTTATACACACCGACATCCAGCTCTGCTTTAGACGCAGATTGTCGTTTGCAAATGATCAAAGTTCCTCCCCGAGCTTCATTGTCACATGAATGCATGGAGCTGAACTACTATTTTTATTTTACTCCTCTGCCTCCTTAAATTCAATCCCACTGACATTTATTTTTTGTTTCTATATATTCGATATAGGGTCTTCGCTCCACCTGATCCGCATGCTGCTCGTACCAATATAGGGATTCGCGCAGACCATCCCTCATCGGCCTTAAATCCGCCATCCACCTGTTTTGCCAAGAGACATCCAGAACATATTCATATTCAGAAAAACAAAAATAATCTCTCTGCGCGATTTTCTTTTTCTTAGGCACATTCACAAACCGCGCCTGCCTGCCCGCAATTTCATAACAAAGCTCCACCCATTCGCGGACAGAAACCGTGTCCGGATTCCCCACATTAAACGTATGCCGATCCGGCTTCTGCTCCAAAATCCTGTCTATGAATCTGCACAGATCGCCGACATACAAAAATTGTAACCGCATCTTACCGTCTCCAGGCAGATAAAAAGCTCTGTTTTTCAGCGCGCACTCAAACACAAACGCCTCGCGGTATATATCATTCATCGGTCCGTACAGATAGGGCGGACGCAGAATATATGCGCCGGGTTTTCTCTGCCGCGCCGTTCTTTCGGCTTCTATTTTATCCGTTCCGTATCTGCCCCAATAGCGGTTTACGCCTACCGGTTCTTCTTCCTTAAAAGGCTGTGTACCGCTCTCAGGGTAGACTGCGCTCGAACTGATCAGAACATAACTGCCAAAGTCCCCCAGCGCGTCCATCAACAGCGAAACGTCCTCCCCGGTATAGGCAGTGTCTATCACCGCATCAAAATGATACGAGCGGAGAATTTCTCCCAGATGATGTCTGTCTGCCTCGATGAGCTGCGCCCCCGCAGGCTGCTCCCTGCTGTTGCGGTTTAACACAAATACGTTCTGACCTTTCGCAAGAAAGTATTCCGCGATCTGCCTGCTCACAAACACCGTTCCGCCCGTTACCAATATGTTTTTCACACAGTTCCCCTCCTGCACCGTTCCTGATACAATGATTCCGGCCTTCCATGATACGCTCATCCGCCTCTTCCGTTCAAAAAAGACCGGCGCCAGCCTGTGCCGCATGACACCGCCGCAGCCGGTTACATTCCGGTAAAAATTTTCGATCAGTATCCTTACAGCCAGTCATATCGCTATATATCAATCTCCGTCTGATACCTGTCATCAATCCATAAATAGTTCAGACCATATTTTTTCACAAGCTCCAGCATCTGCGCATTGTCTTTCAATATATGCTCCAGCGTGCAATACTCATCATCCAGACGATTTTCAATCACATTTGCATATTTCCTGATCTCATCAAAATGGTTCCTGATATAATTTTCACTCATGATAAGACAATAATATCTGATATGATCGAGATACGCATTCTCAAACCCCTTCTCCCAATCGGCAGGGATATAGCAGCCCTCCACAATCAGATTCTGTCCATTTTCTATCGCTGTTTTGATCATTTCACGGACAATCGGCCATAAATATTCCGTCAAGTCATCGTCCTTACTTTCAGGCGTAAGCTTTGTATTTCCCGTGCGGATCAAACCCATTTTTAAGTGATCGATGGATAAATACGGATACTTATATTTTTCAAGCAGTTTCTGTGCAAGCGCAGTCTTTCCAGTGTGGGACGCACCTGTTATCAGAATAATCATCGTCGCATTTCCTTCTCTCTTATGGATTCTAAAATCGAGTTTATCATATCATATAACATTGCGAAAGTGAACCGTTTAAGCCCATTTTCATTGCAGATGCGTTCGTATTGTCGTTTTTCCGTTTTGCAGGAAACGCCCGCCGCCGACGCACAGCATAAAAAAGACCGCGGAGCGGTCTTTTAGAGTTTGCGGAAGGCAAACTCTTTCTTTGTTTCTGCCGTCATGAACACGGATCACCGCAAAGGTTCTTGTTCTGCTGCTGTCCGCCCGGAAAGGCGGCAATGGCGACCATAACGTCCAGAATAAACATTCCGTCCTTCGTGTAACAGGACATGTCCCCCAAAAGCCGCTCCGCTGCCTCTTTGACCGTGAGAAGACCATAGCCGTGTCCGCCGCCCTTCTTATCCGTTGTAGGAAGCGTCCCCTCTTCCACATGCAGGTCGTCCCGGCATGTATTCTTGATCCGTATCAGCAGGTATTCCTTGTTATACTTCATATAAACGGCTGCCTCCCGCTTTTCTTTCTCCAGCTCCTTTAAGGCGTCGCAGGCATTTTCCAGCCCGTTTGACAATATCCGGCACAGGTCCATGTAGGGCAGCTCTTCCTCTCCGATCCAGATGTCATGCCGAAACACCGCACCCATCTCCTCGAATTTTCCTGCGTAATGGACAAACACCGCATTGATGTAAGGGTTTTGACAATAGGGCTTTAACAGCGCATCCGTCTCATCCTCCACGCATTTTAAGTAAGTCCGCGCATCCTCCGTCTTTCCTTCCGCAAGGAGCCCGGAAAGGGTTGCGGTATATCCCTTCATATCGTGTTTCATCTTCTGGATGCGCTGCTGGCTTTCCAGCCGTGCTTCCAACGCATTCTTCTGCTCCAGCAGCATCCGCTCAGCCTGCTGTCTGCGAAAAAACAATAGCTGTCGGTACATTGCGGTAAAAATCGTGGCATAGGTCATGGGCATCAGCGTCATCACGAACAGGAACGACAAAAGCTCCTGCGGGCGTTTCGTGATCATCACGGGATAATTTTGCATGATCGCAAGCAGCAGATAATACAGTGCCGTCATACCCGCAAACAGCCCCCATCCCCGTGCCGCTGACTCCTGTAATTCCCGGTAGGGTTCCCTTAAAAACCGTATCACCGCCCACTCGAGCAGTGGGAACAGCACAAGCCGTCCGATGAACATGAGGATATATTTTCCCCCGCCAAAATAGAAATCTACAAGACCCGTTGCCGCAATGATCCAATAGGATACCGTATCCGCCAGACAAAAGGTAAAGAGAAACTTCCCCTTCCTGTCCTTAGACATAAACCAGAAGAAAACAAAACTCGGCAGAGTACAAGTCAGAAGAAACACCTTCCCTATAAGCTCTATCCCGTACAGTACAAGCCCCGCCACATTAAGCGCCACTAACGGTGTCATAAATATCACCGTCAGGATATAGGTCTTTTTCCTCGGATAGCGGGAGCGGTACAGCAGGATAAACAAGATCAGAATATGGAACAGCGACCACAGCACGGATAAATCCCTCAATATTGTCATAACACGAACCTCCCTGCTTCCATCCAACGGAAAGAATGCTGCCTGCAGCAACAGCTCCTGATATTTTTCCCTGATATTTCTATAGCACCGTCTGGACACAGGAACCATCTGTTCTATTTTTCTCTGCTGTCTTTGATTCCGGACATTCTAAATGTTAGATATATAGGTTTAATTATATCATACATTTTTTGATCTGTTCATACTAACTATACATCCTAAGCGACAAATTATGACAATTCAGCCTGCGCCATTACTGCACAATTTGTTATAAGCCAACAGGCAGAATCACTCCACGCATCAAAATGACATTCGCTGAGAACCTCACCTAAATGATGCCTGTCTGATGTCTGTCCGCCTCAATGAGCCGTGCCCCGCACCGGCTATTGGAGGAATAAAAAGAGTTTGCGTTCCGCAAACTCTTTCGAAGAAATGCCGAAGGCATTTCTTCTGGAACGCTGCGCGTTCTTCCATGTGAGGAATTTCCTATAAGTCAAAAAGCAGCGCTCCATCCTGTTAAGATGAAGCGCTGCCTCCCCAAATCTGCTTATATAAGTCTTTATTTTCCCTACTTACATAAGTCTTTATCTCTTTTCTGTCAGAAGGTCTTTACGTCATTTATGACTTTTTACCTTTCTTTTTTACGACAGCAAACACAACGCCGCCGATCACCGCAGCCGCTGCGATCACGATTCCTGCGATCACGCCCGGATGAACGGAGTTTTTCTCAGCCTCAGGCGCCGGCGTCACAGGTTCCGACGTCTCCGCCGACTCCTCCGGCTCAGGCGTAGTTTCGGGCTCCGCGTTCTGCGCAGCGTCCGTCTCCTCTCCGTCGCCGCTCTTTACAAGTACCATTGCAGAGATCGGAGATACCGTAATCTCTCCTGCGAGATTCGTCTCGATTGCTTCCGTTCCTGCCTTCTCTCCATTGATGTAGACATCCCATGTGCCATCCGGCAGCGTAACAGTCGTTTCTGCATTATTCGCATTAAAGATCACGAACAGACCGTCCGATACTTCTCCGTTTGCTCCGCCCGCAATGCTGAATGCAACAACGTTTTTATCCAGACCTTCCATTGCGGTGATATTATTTTTCACATCATCCGCATTTGCCATGCGAAGTGCCGCATGCTCCTTACGGAACGCAATCAGTCCCTTATAATACTGGAATACATTCCAATATGCCTCATCATCCAGATTATCCCACTTTAAGCTGTTGACCGAATCCGGTGAAGAATAGCTGTTTTCATTGAAGCTGCCGTCCTCATTCACTTTAGAACGCAGCATTTCCTCGCCTGCCTGCATGAACGGAATACCCTGTGAGGTCATGCAGATTGCTGCTGACAGATTGTTCATGCGCACCTGCTCTTCAAACGTTGTACCGCGCGCTGAATTCACGATTCTGTCAAACAGCGACATATTATCATGGCAGGATGCATAATTGATACTCTGTGACGGGTTCGGGCACCATGGCGCCAATCCCATAAAGCACTGCTCGATCAGGCTTTCTTTATCTCTTGCACCGGAAATGAATCCAACTTCATCATTATTAAATACGCTTCCTCTTAACGCATCCCTGATCGTATCACTGAAGAATGCGAACTCAGGTACCTCATCCGCATTGACCTGCGTCGTCATCGTATAACCCTCTTTGGTCAGCGTTGTGGACATTGTCCAGCCCTCGCCGTAAAAGATGACATTCGGATGATCCTTATGCACTTCCGCAATGACTTCATTGATCGTCTCCGTATCGATCAGACCTACAAGATCGAAACGAAATCCGTCGATATGGTACTCATCCGCCCAATAGCATACGGAATCTACAATATATTTCTTTACCATGCTCCGCTCGGACGCCGTATCGTTACCGCAGCCGGAACCGTTTGAATAATTGCCGTCCGCATCAATTCGTGAGAAATACCCCGGCACGATCCTGTTGAAGCAGAATTCTCCCGCATTGTATACATGGTTGTATACCACGTCCATGACAACGCTGACGCCGTTATCATGAAGCGCTTTTACCATTTCTTTCATCTCTTTGACTCTGACTTCACCATTGTAAGGATCCGTCGAGTACGACCCCTCGGGCACGTTGTAATTGACCGGATCGTAACCCCAGTTAAATTGAGGCGTATCTAATTTTGTCTCATCGACGGAACCGTAATCATAAACCGGAAGCAGATGCAGATGCGTGATTCCCAAATCCTTAATATGATCAAGTCCTGTCGGGATACCCGATGCAGTTGTCGTACCTGTTTCAGTAAGTCCTAAATATTTTCCGGTATTGGTGATGCCTGATGAGGAATCAGAAGAGATATCCCTCATATGAAGTTCATACAGAACCACATCATTAACGGGTATTCCCGCATGCGGATCTTGGTCCGCATCCCAGCCTTCCGGATTCGTGGAATCCAGGTCAATGACCATCGCGCGGTTTCCGTTAACGCCCGTAGTACGCGCATAGGGATCGCATGCCTCATTTTCATTTCCGCCGACCGTCACTGTATAAGTATAGTACGTTCCGTTCAGATCGCCTTCTTTTTCTGCAACCCATGTGCCGTTTGCGTCCGCTGTCATCGGAAGCTGCTCGATCAGATCATCCTCTCCTGCCGTGCCGGACTCATACAGATTCACCGAAACCGCCGAAGCTGTCGGCGCCCAGACACGGAAGGTTGTCTTTTCAGACGTCCATGTTGCTCCTAAATCGTCACCCTCATAGGTAAATTCACGCTCAAAATCTGTTGTTGAAAAAATATCCGGCATATTCACCTTATACTCATTTCCGTCATGGGTGATCGTATAAGCTCCCGTCAGATCAAGCGGTTCGGAAAGTGTGATCTCATATTCTTTTTCCTTCGGAGATGTTACATCTGCAATGGAAACCTCTCCGTCCAGTCCGGTCACCTTAAATGCGCTCATCAAATCCCCCTCAATCGTTCCGGTCATTGTAACGAATATGGTCTCTGCCCCGTCATAGCCTGCGCTGACCAGCTTAATGCCCGTTACGCTGTCTTCGCCATACTCAAGCGTATAACCTTCCACTCCGGATTCCACATACACATGAACTGTTCCGGATACGACCTCTGCCAGATCAATAAACTGGTCCATGTCCACATCCTTCTCCGACCAGTCCGGTCTTCTGACAATGAAGCCCACCGAAGTAATGCCCGGCGTGATAACCTTGGTCGCTACCATTTCTCCGTCTTCCTCGACCAGTTCATAGGCGCCGCCTTCCGCGCCCACCTCCCAAAGCCACACATCCCAGTTCTCGTAATTACCGTCTTCCCGGTGATAGTGCAGCTTCAGCGTCAGGTCTTCCGCGGCTGCCGCCGGCATTACATCGACAATTGCCGTAAGGACCGTCGTGAGAAGCATAACCAATGCGATAGAAAACGTTTTCACTTTCTTATACATAGATACCTCCTGCCTTTCCCGTATTCAGGCCGCTGCACAATGAAGCTTCGCTTCACAAAAGCTTTGCTTCATATAAGCTCTGCTTCATTAACGCAAGGCTTCCTTCTGCTGCTTTGCTTTGTTCCGCAGCATACAGCGCCTGTCCGTTCTATTCTGTCTTCTAAGGTAAGACATTCGGTACTTTTTGTCAATATCTTTTTCGAAAATATTCGAAAATATACATTTTGCACAAATTTGTTAGACAATTTTTTACAAATTGGACTTTGAATTTCCAGCCAATACGATGAAAATTATTTATTTAGAAACAAACATGCCGGGTAAAATTTCTGCCCGGCATGTCTTAATGATTCTTATTTCAATACTTCGCCAACCAGCCTGTTGACAAGTCCGCCGTCCGCGCGGCCTTTCACTTTCGGCATCAGTTCTTTCATAACCTTTCCCTTGTCCTTGGCGGAAGGGTTCTCAATACCGAGCGCTGCGATCGTTTCAGCAATGACCGCCCGAATCTGCTCCTCACCCATCTCCTCCGGAGCGAACTCGCTTAAAACCGCAATGCGCGCTTCGCACTGCGCTTTGATATCCGTTCTGTCCGGCGGCGCAAGCTCCAATGTCTCCTTGGTCTGTTTTAACTCTTTCTTGACAACCTCAAACTCCTCAGTCTCAGTCAGGTCCTCACGCTTATCAATCGCCTTATTTTTCAGTGCGGATAACAGCATCGACAGGGACTCTTTGCGCTCCTTATCGTGATTTTTCATCGCCGTTACCATCTCAGCCCTGACCTTGTCTATCATACTCATTGCTTTCTTCCTTCTTTCCAGCCTGCCGCAAAACGCCTACTTCATCAGCTTTGTTACAAGCGATTCTTCTTCCATCTGATTGCGGAGCATCATATTCTTATACTCTTCCAGCACTTCTTCCTTCTTTTTATCGGAAATTGCTTTCGGCATATCGAGGTCTTCAATACGGCTTGCCGCACCTGTCAGATTTTCAGACGCATTCATGTTATAATTGTAAGCGCCCTCCAGCGCATTCGCGCTTGCGCCCATGCTGCTTCTCATACTGCTGACCTGATCTATGGCTTTGTCCACGCGGCTCATATCGAAGTTGCCGGTCACATTATATCCTTCAAGGCCAAGCGCCTTTAATGTCGCGTCCGCCGTCTTCACGTCCGGTCCGGTCCCGTCAGGATTCGTCGCCATGCCAAGAGAATTCTCACCGTTTAACAGGTTCTTGGTATTATATGTCGTATTGCTCACAATATCCGTAATTCCCTGTAAATACCCGTCAATCTCTTTCTGGATCGCGCCCTTATCCGAAGCTGTCAGCAGTCCGCTCGACGCCTTCACACTTGCACTCTTAATGGACTGTAAATAACTGTGAATGCCGGAAAGCGCGCCATCACCGATTTTTGTCAGATTGATGCCGTCCTTTGCATTCTGTCCGCCGACCTGCATGCCATTATCCTGACTTTTCAGATTCTGAACCTGTGTTAAGCCTGCCGCGTCATCCGCGGCACTGTTGATCCGTTTTCCGCTTGCAATCGTTCCGTAATTGACATTGGTGTATCCTGTCACTCCATCAACTCTCATAATACCCCTCCATTCCCGCCCGTTTCGCTGCTGCCCGGTCCGCGCTGCTTAAGATACGGCTGATCCGTGCACTCCCACGCCCGCAGTCATGCGCCGGTGCGCAATCCTCAAATTTCAGTTTCAAACATCATGCCTTTCATCGTATGCAGATGTTCTATCATTTTTTGAATCTCTTCGCTTGGAATTTCTTTTCTGACTTCCTTATTGTCGGCGTCCATGATCTTGATCGTATAACGCTCAATCTTATCATCATACCCGAACTGCACATCATATTTCAAAGAGCGCAGACGCTCCTTGGCGTTCTCCATTGCCTTTTCTGCCATGACTTTTTCATAATAACTATCCTGGCCGGCAGCCTTTCGCTCTTCCTGTTGTCCGCTGACACGCTCAATGTTCTGCGCCTGCAGCACATCTTGTGCCGGCACCCTGCCTGCACGGTTCACCCTCTGCTGTCCAGACACGCGCTCCCCGGTCTGACCGTTTCCCGCATCACCCTTCACAGCCCTTATCAAGTTTCCGCTCTGTGCCTGCTGTATTTCAGGCTGTATCTGCGGCCGTAAAACAGCATCCGCCGTACTGGGTGCTGACACCGAAGCCGGCGCATGATTTACCGCTGTCTGAGACGGTGTTTTCACTTCCTGTTTTGGCGCACGCTGTGGCGCCGGGCTCAATACCTGGGGCATCTCTACGCGGATGGGCACTGCGCCTCCCGCTGTCACATCAGTTATCCCCATATACATCCCTGTCCTTTCACTGATCGACTTGCCGAAATCCTTTTCCTGCTTACTTATTCTTATAGCTAATACCATTATATTCCTGTTTTTCAAAAAAAACAAGTATTTCGACGGGCGATTTACCCTGCTTTTTTCGCCACAAACAGATATCTCGCCATCTCTCCGCGAAACGCCTCAAACGGCTTTTCTGCATACTCCGTCTGTCCGATCAGCATTTGGTACCATGCGCCCTCTCCCGCCTCAAAAAACGAATCTTTCAGTGAGACTGCCGCCTCCCGTTTCCGTAAAAGCAGCTCATAGCACTCCTTTGTGATATCCTTAGTCTCAAACGCTATCCCCTGTGCCCGCAGCGCCTCTGCAAGTTTTGTTGTATGTACGTTTTCGGTCTTTGGCATGACATCGCCTTCCTGATAAGCGCAAAAAAACGTACCGCCCTTTTTAAGCCATGACCAGAGTTGTCCTGTAAATGCAGTCATATCAGCTGCAAAGTACATGGTATCCATGGATACTATCAGGTCAAAGGTCTCTTCCGGATAATTGATCTCACCCATGACGCCCTGTCTGAAATCAGACTTTTGCGGATATCGCTTTTTTGCGGACGTAACCGCCCTGTTCGAATAATCAAAACCATGGATAAACGCGCCTGTCCTCTCCTGCAGATACGCAAGCATTTTGCCGTTCCCACAGCCGATGTCCAAAATGTGAGCCTGCCCTCCGTCCGGAATATACTTTAATATCCTGTCAACCTGTCCGATATCGCTGAATCCGTCCTGCGAAAAATCCGCGCCGAAGGCCTTGCGGCAAAATTGCCCGAATACGTCCGATTCTGCCGCCATCTTATAAAATTCCTCGTATTCCCGATAAAAAAGAGTTTCCGAAGGAAACTCTTTCGATTCGCATTGCGATTCTTCCGGGCTTGAGGAATTTCCTATACATTCTTTCATGCGAGTCTCCTTTTGAAATACGCGATCGTCTTTTCCAAACCTTCCTCAAGCGCAACCGCAGGTTCCCAGTCCAGTTCCTTTTTGGCAAGCTCAATAACCGGCTTTCTCTGTTTCGGATCATCCTGCGGCAGCTCCCTGTAGACAATCTTTGACTGCGACCCGGTCATGCGGATCACAAGCTGTGCCAGTTCGAGCATCGTGAACTCTCCCGGATTTCCCAGATTCACCGGTCCCGTAAAACCATCCCTGCTGTTCATCATGCGGATCATACCCTCAACCAGATCGTCCACATAGCAGAAGCTTCGCGTCTGGGAACCATCCCCGTAAATGGTAATATCCTCGCCCTGAAGCGCCTGCACAATAAAATTCGAAACAACCCTGCCGTCATTAACCGCCATGCGCGGACCATAGGTGTTAAAAATCCGGATCACCTTAATATCCACGCCATGCTGTCTGTGATAATCAAAAAATAGAGTTTCCGCCATACGCTTTCCCTCATCATAGCAGGAACGTGTACCAATCGGATTCACACAGCCGCGGTAATCTTCCGGCTGCGGATGGACCTCCGGATCGCCATATACCTCGCTTGTGCTCGCCTGAAGTACCCTTGCATGGCAGCGTTTTGCAAGCCCTAAACTGTGCAGTGCACCCATTACGCTCGTCTTTCCTGTTTTAATCGGATCGTACTGGTAATGAATCGGGCTTGCGGGACAGGCAAGATTATAAATCTGATCAACCTCGACATAATAGGGTTCAATAATATCATGCCGCATAAACTCAAAATAGGGATTGTCCATCAAATGACGTATATTGTCTTTCCTCCCCGTAAACAGATTGTCCACGCATACCACATCATTTCCCTGCTCCAACAGCCTTTCACACAAATGCGAGCCAATAAATCCGGCGCCTCCGGTTACTACAATTCTTTTTCTGTCCATTTTTCTGCTCCTCTTCTTTTACTTTTTGCCTATTATTTATTATGTGATCTCTTTATCCTCTTATTGTTAAATTCCTTTTTTCTTTCTGCTAATATTTTTATTCCCTATTACGATATTCTTAAACTGCGTTCTTTACTGTTTTTCGCACTATATTTAATAATCAGGATTTCCACACTCATCACATCATTCATTCTGCCCGTTTTTACTTTCTCTTCATAAGCAACGCATTCTTCAACTGCCGCACGCAGTTCCGACGCCGTAAAGCCTGCCGCCTGTGTGACGTACTTGCCCGCAATAAATGGAGGAAGGCCGGTTTTTGCACCAATCTGCCTGTTGTCCGCACCCTTTTTCTTTAATTCTTTCACCTGAAGCAGCAGGTTGAACTGACGCGCGATCAAAAACAAAATCCGCATCGGCGGTTCTTTCAGGGTCAGAAGGTCATAATACAGGTCAAGCGCTTTTTTCTGTTTCCGCTCGGCAATCGCGCCTATCATATCAAAAATGCGGCTTGTTACCCGCGTGGTACAGACCGCCTCCACGTCCCCGTCCGTGATCACATCACGTCCCATCGTATAACAGATCAGCTTTTCTAACTCCTGCGCAATATTCTGCATGTCTGTTCCTGTCTTTTCCATAAAAAGAAGAAGCGTCTGTTTCGTGATGCTGCGGTTTTCTTTTTTCAGCATTGAAAGAATCCACTTCGTCAGAGTCTCCTCATCCTGCGCCGAAAATTCGACCGCACGGCCTTTCCCCTTCGCCGCCTTATAGAGCTTGCTGCGCTTATCGACTTCCTGCTCGGTAAAGATCATGACCGTGCTCTCCGGAATGCCGGGCAGGTATCCGGCAAGCTCCTCGCCGTTCTTCTTGAAAAGACCGCTGTCGTTTATCACAATCACCCTGTGCTCTGCAAAAAACGGCATTGTCTCCGCGAGATCGATAATTTCCCGAACCGGCACGTCCGCGCTTTCATAGACATTGCAGTTAACAGTATCGCCCTCGCCAAGCAGCGCGCCAATCAGTTTATGACGGTACTGGTTTTTCAGATAAGCTTCCTCACCGTACAAAAGATAAACCGATTTGAAATTTTGTGTTTTAATATCTTCCAAGATTGTACGCATGGTCCTATCATAATCGGAAAATACGCGTTTGTCAAACTATTGTCCCGCCAATTCTCCCGCTAGAGGTCGCCTGCAAGGACGCTATTCTCCCAGAAACGTCTCCACCCGCATCCCGTCTTGACCGACATGAATCGTGACCGCGCCGCTCTCCTGTGTCTGATACACATCACAGCCCTGTTCACGAAGACGCATAAGCGTCTCCTCATGCGGATGCCCGTATGAATTGTCCTGCCCCGCTGATATGATTGCAGCACGCGGTCTGACAGCCCTCAAAAATTCTCCGGATGTCGCATTTCTGGAGCCGTGGTGCGCAGCTTTCAGCAGCTCGATCGTCCCCGGCGGCATGCAGTCATTCATCACGGAAACTGCGGCAAGCTCCGCCTGCGCATCCGCGTCTCCCATAAAAAGCGCCTGAAACTCTCCGTAATCCAGACGCAGGATGAGGGAACGCGCATTCCTGTCTCCCTCCGCCCCGCTCTCCTTACACGGTCCAAGGCACGTCAGCCTGCAGGCACCCTGTTCATACATTTCCCCTGCGTGCATGGCATGCACCGGCACCTGCGCTAAGTCCGCCGCTGCAAGCAGTCCCTCGTACGCCCCGTCATGCGGAATATCCTGACCGATCACAATCTGATCCACCCTTATTCTCTCTGTCCGCATTTCTTCCAGCAGGCTGTAAACTGCACTAATATGATCCGTGTCCAGATGGGATAAAAAAACAACATCCAGCTCATAAATCCCCCGACACTTTAAGAACGGCATAAGCCTGTTTTTGAACAGATTTCTCTGATCGCTGCTCCCGCAGTCAACCAAAATGGCGTGTCCCGGAATCTGCTCAATACAGATTCCATCCCCCTGCCCCACGTCGAGCATCGTAATCGTCAGACCGGTTCTAACAGGCATCAGCAGAATAAACAGGGCGAGCGCAAGCCAGCCTATGCCGGTCATTCCCCTGAAACAGCCCGTACGGCAGAACCCGCGCCTTTTTTCTGCCCTGTATGACAGCCGCGCCTGCCTTCTCTTTGCGGTTCCAATCCCTGTTCTTTTCTTCCAGTACCGTTCCGTATATACAATCAAGGCAAAAAGCATCCCCGCATAGATCACGATCCGCACTGTCTGCGGTCTTCCCCTCAGCAGACTGCCCGGAAGTGCGCTGATCACTCTGCTGCCGCTCTCATAGCAAAAAAGAAATATCCTGCATAAAAATGCCGCCGCATGCGCCGCCCCTTCCGCAAGGATACCCGCTGCGTGAAGCAGCCCTTCCGCAGTGCCGGCCGCCATACGTAAAATCCACGTCTCTGCGCCCCCCGCAGAATAAAACACTCCAAATGCCTCATTCACAAAATGCCCGCACACCGCAAGGCCGTCAGTAACCGCCCCCGACAAAGTCAGAAGAAACCCTGCCGGAAGCAGTATGGATACGCTTGGCAGCACCAGCAGATTAAAAAATACCCCATACACCGCATATTCATATTGATGGGCAAGCAGGATTGGCAGCGTTGCAAAAGATACCGCCATGCACGCCGCAGATGCTTTGACCAGCCTTGGAAGAGCGCGGCTTTTTGACGGCAGGAAGTCTGTGCAGATGGTAAGAAGCACCGGCGTCAGCCATGCAATTCCGCATACCGCGCCATACGAAAGCTGAAATGCTGCCGTGCCAATCAGACGCGGATTCACCGAAAGCTGCACTGCTGCCGACACGCCGATTGCCGTTTTCATATCATATGTACGCCGGACGCGCCCCGCATTGAAGCTGATCAGAAACATGAGTGCTGCTCTTATCGTTGATGCGCTCATTCCCGTCATGACGCAGTAGCTTCCCATAAAAATCCCGCATGCCGCCACAGAAACGGAATACGGCGTCCCCGTGCGCCGAAGCAGTCTGCCCGCCATCGCGCCAATCAAAGAAATATGCAGTCCCGAAATTGCCAGCATATGCGCAATACCGCTTTTCGCATACAGACTGCGCACCTCCCCGGAAAGGCCGGTCTTATCACCAAACAGCACGGCGGAAAGCACGCCCGCATCCTGCTCGTCGAAATACCGCGCCAATATACCACATGCATATTCCCGCACGTCCGCAAGTGCAGCACGAAACGGCGCTCTGCTCTTCGACGAGGAGACCAGCACGGCGTCCTTTAACTGGAATGAAATCCCCTGCCCCAGGTAATAACGGTCATAATCGAATTCTCCCGGATTACGGGCGCCGGAAAAGAAGCCCGGCACGCCTTCCACAAGTACGGGGCTTCCAATCCGTGGAAGCGTTGTTTTTTCAAGATAACAAATACAGCTTTCTTTCGGGAAATTTCCGGGCTGAACAGCTCCGGTTTCCACGCCTGATACGGCGATGTGTTTCAACTTCAGGACAGTCCGGTCTTCGTACTGGCGGCATTCTGACACAATTCCCGACACCCGCACGCATTTCCTGCTTAGCGCCGCGTCCTCTATGACAGCGTGCAATGTTTTGGATGCCGCAGGCACTGTCTGCAGGGCATCCTGTACTGCCCTCTGCGAATCTGACCTGCCGTGCGTTCCGGACAGTTCCGGCTCTTCAGGACAAAGAAATGTCCATACCGAAAGTGCCGCCGCAAGCAGCAGACATATCATGCATAATGGTCTTTTCATAAGCAGATCGCTATTTTTCGATCAGCTCCAGATTTCTCTCAAACAGAGTGTCCAAGCTGATTTTTTCACGATACATCAGATTGGACTCCCCCTCCACTAAGATCTGTACCTGATTGACACCCCCAATCTCAATCAGGGAATTGGTAATGGAATAAATCGTAACCTCCGATGTCACATTATAAACCTGAGTCAAAAAATTCTGATCAAGGTTTACATAACATATTCCATCTTTGATTGAAACGGAGATTACCCCGGTCTCCGGATTCACCGTCGGATAGGTATCCCGCTTTTCCGGTCCCGCCAGAATCTGCTCAACAACAATCCTTTCCAAGGCAATATTGCTGTTATACTCAACTTCCCTCTTCTCGGGAACAAGCATATCCCCCGCCTCATTCGTAAAATATAATGTCAGCGTTGTCGACTCATAGGCGTTAATTTCCGTACCCGCATTGTCCACAAACATATCAGCAGTCAGGATACCCAGCGGATTTCCCGCCGAGTCGGTCAGCGGCTGACCGTTAATCTGAAAACTGACACAGGTCACCCCCTCCACCTGCGTCAGTGTACGTACAATCGCCGCGCGTATCAGCACTGCCGTTGTCGGCTTTAATTCCAGATAGTGCTCATCAAAATTCACAATAACCTGCTCGCCGTTTAAGTTGACGGAATTCACGCCAAACGAATAGTCAAACGGCGCATGCAGAGAAATATCTTCCGGTTTTCTCTGCATCACTTCGATGAGCCCCGTCAGTTCATCTGCCACATTTCCACGCTGCAGCACAGTCTCGACCGAAGTCACCCTTGTTTCCTCACCGTTTAGGAAATATACGTCATACTGCACCATATTCTCCTGATCTATGCTCTCATGCCTGCCGCAGCCGGCGGCAGTCAGCAGCACTGCAATCAGCACTGCCTGCACAAGTTTTTTTCCCATCATATCCCTGCTCCTTATTCGGACCGCATCCACATCAGTCTCTGTGCCGCAGCTTCCCGCTTACTTCACATAGGTGAGCGGAATCCGCACTAAAAATGTTGTTCCCTCTCCGACAGTGCTGGACGCCTTGATCGTACCCCTGTGCATCAGAATCGCGCTCTTCGTAATCGCAAGACCAAGTCCTGTTCCGCCGATCTCGCGTGAATGCGACTTATCCACGCGGTAAAACCGCTCATAAATATGATCCATTGACTCCTCCGGAATCCCAATTCCGGAATCGGACACCTCCACGGTAAAATATTGATGGTCCGCATCCAAGAGTACCTTAACCCACCCGTGTTCGTTATTATATTTGATGGCGTTTTCCACCAGGTTCGAAATTGCCAGCGTCAGCTTGACCTCATCCACCTCCGCAGTAACCGGACGGATGCATTCAAGCGTCAGCTCTACATCACGCTTGATCGCAATCGGACGCAGTCTTTTCAGGATCAGTTCAAGCAGCGCTTTGATATCTGTTGAAGAAATATTTAAGTCCGCCTTCGTCTTGTCCATTTTGACAAGAGAAAGCAGATCGTTGATAATCTTATTCTCCCGGTCAATTTCATCCGCAATATCAACCATAAATTCACGGTACAACTCCGCAGGTACATTCTCCTGCATTAAAAGAGAATCCGCAAGAACTTTCATCGATGTCATCGGCGTTTTCAGTTCATGGGAAACGTTGGAAACAAATTCATCACGCGACTCATCCAGCACCCTGATCCTTGCATAGAGTTCGTTGAATGCGTCCGAAATGCGCTCAGTCTCCCAATACTCCGGAACCGATATTTTATCGTTATAATGTCCTGCCTGCAGTTTCTGAATTTCACTCGTAACATGATGGAACGGTCTTGTCACCAGATAAGCAATGCCCCCTGCAATCCCGACAATCAGAATAAAGAGCGCAAGCTCGATCAGCACCGCATTCCGATTGAGAAGGCGCAGCGTCATCTGCGTGCTCTCTGTCGATACGCTGATCAGCAGAACACCCTGCACCACAGACGTGGAAACGCTCTGCCCTTCCTGGCTTGTCTGCTCAACCGATACCACAATCGGAATCGTCATTTCAATATACTGGTTTTTCTCATCATAATTAGTTGTATTCTCGCCGTTAAAACACTTAATAATCTCCTCTGAGATCATGATTTTTCCGACGCTGATGCCGTAAGTGTCCTTAATCACCTTAAAATTCTGATCGACGATCAATACTCTCCCGTTATAGACTTCAGCAAGCTGGGACAGTTCCGCGTTAATGACCTCGGATGTGGAATCCTGCAAATAGTTGTATGTGACTAAATGATTCGCAAGGATTCTTCCCTGCGTCTGTACATCAGAAATCCGCAGGGAAATTGCGCGATCCGTATAAGTCGATAAAATTCCGTAACGGATAATAAGGCTGGGCAGAGAGCCCACTAAAACGATAATGATAAAAATACGCACCAAAAAGCTGCGCAAAGGTTTGATTTTAGAAAGAAAGTGCTTCATTTTCGGAAACATCATATGATCTTATCCCTTGAAATAGTAGCCGACGCCCCACTTGGTATGCACGTATTTCGGCTCGCTCGGATTGGTCTCGATTTTTTCCCTAAGACGCCTGATATGAACATCAACTGTGCGCACGTCTCCCGGATAGTCAGTACCCCATACGATTTTTAGGAGATTTTCACGGCTGTATACCTTATTCGGATTCAGGACAAGCAGTTCCAGCACGTCAAATTCTTTTGCCGTCAGATTCAGCTCCCTGCCCGCAATATAAACACGCCTTGACTCACAGTCAAGGTTCAGTTCTCCGTATTCCAGTTTCTTTGCCGCCTTTTCTTTCACGCCGGTCCGCCTCATAATCGCCTTAATGCGCGCTTTCACTTCAAGGATATTGAACGGTTTTGTGATATAATCATCCGCCCCGTATTCCAATCCCAGAATCTTATCCATATCATCGCCCTTCGCAGTCAGCATAACGATGGGCACATTAGAAAAATCCCGGATCTGCTGGCAGACTTCAAATCCGGTCAGCTTCGGAAGCATGACATCCAGCAGGATCAGATCATACTGGCTTTCCTGCGCCTTCTTCAATGCTTCTTCACCGTCAAAGGCACAGTCCACCTCCATGCCATCCTGCTCTAAGCTGAAACGGATTCCCTTCACAATGAGCTTTTCATCATCAACAACCAACACTTTCTTCGCCATCTGTCCTACACCTTTATCAAATCTTTTAACCGGTCATAGACTCCCTGCTTAATACCGTTAACTTTCATCAAGTCTTCTATGGACAAAAAAGCGCCGTTCTCCCTGCGATAATCAAGGATTGCCTGCGCCCTTGTCTCTCCGACGCCCGGAAGCGTCATGAGCTGTTCTTTTGTCGCACTGTTGATATTCACGCGTACGTCCTGAGCATCCGTCTGAGGTCCCGCTGTCAAATCCGGTACTGCCGCAGCCGCCAGGTCAGCCATTTCGCCCTGTACCTCTGACATGGCAGGGATATAAACCTGCATACCGTCGCTCACTGCCTGCGCCTGATTGATAAGGTAATCGCATGCATCTGCGCACATACCGCCCGCAAGAAGGATTACCTCATAAAGCCGGCTGCCCGCAGGCACCTCATAGACACCGGGATAC
Organism: Lachnospiraceae bacterium UBA7050; assembly: GCA_002493905.1. Classification (GTDB taxonomy): domain Bacteria; phylum Bacillota; class Clostridia; order Lachnospirales; family Lachnospiraceae; genus DLAJ01. Next base: position 136,757 of record DLAJ01000025.1, read on the forward strand.
ATCACCGCACCGCAAATATGTACATAATACGTTGGCAGCGTGCCGGCGTCTGTTTCCTGCGCAGGTACGCTGCCTGATTCGGGCGGATTTTCCTTGAGGCCAGCCAGGGACGCCGCTCTCTCTCTATTTGCGCTGTCATACGGAGCCGCCGCTGGTCCCACTTTTGAACTGTCGTCCGATGTCCTGCTGCCGCCCTCATTCTTGTGTATGTCGTAAAACTCCCCGTCCTGCTTCCCACAGCCCGTAAGCATTACGGCATACATCAGAATCCACAACACAAGACATCCGATATACCATTTTCTCTGCATTCTGTCTCTGCATATGATAACCGTATCATTATTGTATGCTATCTGCTTTTGAAATACAAGAGTGATTTGTATTTTTTTATAAATTTTTACCATTTTTACAAAAATCAGCCGCGCGCTTTTTCATCAGCAGGACTATGCCTTAGATTTCCATTCAAACAGAATCATCCCTCCGATTACGATAAGCAGCCCGATCAGCTTACGCGGTTCAAATTCCGCCTTCTGCACGCCAAACATGCCAAACAGCTCGATCAGATAAGCAGCCGCCACCTGCGTCGTCACAATCAGCATTGCCGCAAACGCCGGTCCCAGCGCCGCCATGCTCTTAATGACTGTCAGCGTGATCATCGCTCCGAGCACCCCGCCAAGCAGCAGATACTTCGGCTCCACCTTAAGCAGGGCCCCGAACGAACTCCGCTCTGTCATCCCCCACGCAGCCAGACAGACAACAAGGGCAGTAAATTGTACAAATGCATTTGTCGTCCATGTCCCCGCTGTTTTGGATACCTGTGTATTAAAGACACCCTGCACGCTCATCAAAGCACCGGAAAGCATTGCGATCAAAAATCCAATCATAGGAACTCCATCCCTTTCGTCAGAATATCCGTATTTCATAAAAAGGATGTCCTATGACCGGACTTTTATGCACACGCGCGCCATTTTCCGTTCTTCCACTCCTGCCTCTTTATTTGTCGATGCCTGTTTTCTGTCTGTAAACGTGCCCGTCAGCCGCCATTCTCCTCAGATTCCATGCCCTCGTCGCCGTATATCACCTCTTCCTCTTCAATCTCAATATACGTTTCCACAATTTCCTCTCCCGTCACCTGTCTCTTAATCTGTTCCGAGAGTTTTTTCAAGGTAAAGTTCGCATCATCCCCAAGCCAGATATTCGTGAAGCATATCTCAAGTTCGACCCAAAAATTGCTGGATTCCACAACTTTGGGCATCGGCACGGAAAGCTCATACGCCTGTTCAATCGTATAAAACACCGGATTTTCATGCGGGATGTATCTGCGCGCAGAAACCTTTCCCGTTCTTGCGTACATGGAATCCGCATAAGCTGCACAGACATAACGTGCAAACATATTCGCCGCATCTTTTTTATCGCTGTAGCCATTGACTGCGATACAGCTTGTCACGGATACCTCCTTCGCCGCCAGTTCATCCGACAGATCCGGAATCAGAGCCACGCCGTAATCATAAGCAAAACGCTCCTCCGCCTTTGCTTCCTCAAGTGTCGCTGCCGCGTCCGTCGTTGCAAGCGTAAAAATAATCTTTCCGTCCATAAATTCCTGCATGACGCTCGCGTAAGTCGTCGTGTCCGCTTCAATAGAAAAGAACTGATTTAAGTCCTGATAGATATTCAGACATCTGATCGTATTTTCATTATAAATATCTATCACTTCCGGGTTATCACCCGCCGGACCGCCAATCTGAATGGAATCCCCCGCAAAAAAATAATTGTAAAAAATATCCGAAACATCCCACTTGAAAATAGAATCCACATTGTCCGGCGCATCATATTGATCCGCAAAATCTAAGATATCTTCAATACTGTCCGGTACCAGCGCATCTGCACATTCCTCCACGAGCTGCGCAAATTCGGCGCTTGCAAGAAATTCCTCCTCGGAAAGAAGCAGGACACCCTCATCCCAGACGATCGCTTTTTCTTCTTCATTTCCGGTATCCGCGCCGTTTTCTGTGTCCGTCATATCCGCTCCGGCATCACCCTCATTTTCCGTTCCGTCTTCCGCCTCCCCAGAGTCCGTTTCCCCCTGCGGATGTTCCTTCGCCCAAAGCCATTCCTCCAGCACTTTCGTCTGTGCGATCTGTTGAAGATAAGTCCGGTTATATAAGAGAAAGCTCGTCTCATAATACATCGGATACGCAACATAATGCCCTGAATAGGTCACTGCATTGAGCGCTGTCTCACAGAAGTAACCGTCCGTCAGCACATGCCCCTCATCCTTCACTTCACTCGCAAGCCCGGAGAGATAGGCTTTGCCGAGCGAATCATTTCCGACGATAAACAGATCAGGATAATGGTTATTATGAACGCTGTTCTGGTTGATTGTTTCCAGATACTCCAGCCCGGAAACAAGCTCCAGTTCCACATGGACATCCGTATCTTCGTAATAGGTCAGCGCTACGCTGCTCAGGTAATCTGTCAGCGCGTCATCCGTATACCAAAGCGTGATCGTATCTTTCGCCGTATATGCAACATCTTCCCCGCGCTCCCGCACCTCGGTATCAACCGCTCCGACATAGATTTCCAACGCCAGCGCGCAGACGATCAGCAGGATGACTGCCAGTCTCGTTTTCAAATTCATATTGCTGCTACCTTTCCCTGACTGCCCGGCTCCGGTACAGTCCTACAGACAAAAGCTGTTTTTTTGCTAATTGTTCTGCGCCGCACATGCCTCTAAAATGCCGATCATCTCATCCACATGCTCTTCCCCGGTCACAAGCGGCGGAAGAAAGCGGATGACATTTTGTCCGGCATTGATCAGAATCAGCCCCTTTTCGAGCGCGGCGTTGATATATGGAGCGACCGGACGGTCAAATTCCAGCCCCTGCATCAGACCGGTGCCGCGGCGTTCCTTCACCTCCGGATGCGCCTTGGCAAACGAGTCGAGACGCTGCTCAAGATAGGCACCTACGCGCTTTACATTGTCCAGTACGCCGTTTTTCTCAAAAAGCTCCAGCACCTTTACAATAGCTGCGCACGCAAACGGATTGCCGCCGTAAGTCGTACCATGATCGCCCGCTTGAAGGGAATGCGCCCCGACTTTTTCCGTCATCAGGAACGCACCGACCGGAACACCGCATCCAAGCGCTTTCGCACTCGTCATCATATCCGGCTTCACGCCATAACGCTGCCATGCAAAATACTCCCCTGTCCGTCCCATGCCGCACTGAATCTCGTCTAAGATCAAAAGAATATCCCGTTCCTCACAAAGCGCCTTCACACTGCGCAGGAACTCTTCCGAGGCCGGATGAATGCCGCCCTCGCCCTGTACGGTCTCCATTAAAACCGCACAGGTCTTATCCGTAATCTGGGAAAGCACGCTGTCAAAATCATTTAAGTCCGCGAACCGGATATTTCCGATACCCGGCTCAAACGCTTCCCTGTATTTCGGCGTACCCGTTACAGAGAGCGCTCCCATCGTGCGCCCGTGAAACGAATGATTCATCGCAATGATTTCATGATCGGTTTTACCATCTTTCAGGTATGCGTATTTGCGCGCCGCCTTGATCACGCCCTCGACGGCCTCTGCGCCGGAATTTGTAAAAAAAACACGGTCCATGCCGGAAATTTCTTTTAGCTTTTTCGCCGCCTCAATCGCAGGCACATTATAATAGTAATTGGATGTGTGAAGCAGCTTGTCGATCTGTGCTTTCAGCGCATCATTATATTCCTCATTGTGGTAGCCGAGCGCAAAAACGCCGATGCCGGAAACAAAGTCCAGATACCGCTTTCCCTCAATATCATAAAGAGAAACGCCGTCCCCCTTATCCAGCACGACCGGATAACGGTTGTATGTGTGAAGCAGAGCCGATTCCGCTTCGTCAATATATGATCTCATGCTCATGTCTTTTCCCTTTCTTTGCGCGGAAAAATTTCTTTTGTAAGAAAACCCGCTTATAGATTTGCATATCTGTTCATGCGCCCGCATCATCCCTGCCGCTTACAGATTCATCATATGCCGGTCCTCGTCGCGCATGATCATCGTGCCGACACCGGAGTTTGTAAAGATCTCCAGCAGCAGGCAGTGCGCGATGCGCCCGTCCAAGATGTGGACGCGGTTGACTCCGGCGCGGATGGCGTCGGTACAGTTTTTGAGCTTCGGCAGCATGCCGCCGCCGATATAGCCGTCCGCGATCAGCGCGTCCGCATCGCTTGCAGTCAGTCTCGAAATAAAGCTTGACTTATCATCCACGTCTTTATACAATCCTTCAATATCCGTTAAAAAAGCAAGCTTCTTTGCGCCGACTGCCTTCGCGATCGCACAAGCCGCGTCATCGGCGTTGATATTGTAGGTATCAAAATTCTCATCTAAGCCGACCGGCGCAACGATCGGCAGAAAGTCTTTTTCCAGAAGATCGAATAAAATCTTGGGCTCCACACCGACAATATTTCCGACATAGCCGATATCCCTGCCGTCCACAGTCTTTTTTTCTACCTTAAGAAGTCCGCCGTCCTTTCCTGTCACGCCGATTGCCTTGCTTCCGAGTGCCTGTACCATTGTAACAAGACGTTTGTTGACCTTATTTAATACCATCTCGGCAATTTCCATCGTCTCTGAGTCCGTCACGCGCAGTCCGTTTACAAACTCCGCCTCCTTACCGACCTTTCCGACCCATTTACTGATCTCTTTGCCGCCGCCATGCACAATGATCGGCTTAAATCCAACCAGCTTCAAAAGCGTAACGTCCTGAATCACGCTCTTTTGCAGCGCCTCATCCACCATTGCGCTGCCGCCGTATTTGACAACAATAATGCTTCTGTTGAATTTCTGTATGTAGGGAAGCGCCTCGATCAGCACCTCCGCCTTATTCATGACTTCTGTGATCTCTTTCTGATTCATTGTATTCCTCATTTCTGTGCATGCTTTTTACGCATAAAATACTTAATTCGGGAAAAATCCACTCTGCAATTTTCGAAGAATCCGCTTCGCGAATCCAGAAGAATCCGCTTCGCGGATTCTTCGAAAGACTTTCGCTGAAGCGAAAGTCTTTTTTTATCGGTTAAACGCAATGATATTCGCTTCATTGAGCGTAAAATCATAATAATTCAGATCGAGACGTCTTGTCCACCCGATCCGGTTCCAGAACGCGTTGCCGATATCATTGACCGTAAACGCAATGAGCGATACTTTACTGATCCCCTCTTTTTTGAGCGCCTCCATTGCAAACGTCACCATCTGTCTGCCGATGCCGCGCATACGGTACTCCTGCTGCACGCAGACATGGTACATACAGCCGCGCCTGCCGTCATGACCGCAGAGAATCGCGCCGACAATCCTGCCGTCCTCCTCAGCAACCACGCTCGTTGCCGGATTTCTTTTTAAGAAACGGGTGACGCCCTCGCGCGAATCATCGACGCTGCGGATGGCAAACCCTTTAATGCTCATCCAAAGCGCATAAACGCCGTCATAGTCCTCAATCTGCATGGTTCTGACTGTCATGGCTTCCTCCGTTTCCGCCCTTCAGCTTTGCCGCACGCGCCGCGTGCTCCATTTTCTGTTTGAGCAGCGAACGCATCAGTTCCTCCGGAAAAACGATATTTTCTCCGAACGGATTGATGACAAACCCCGCCAGTCCTCCTTTTGAGCCGAACACATACTGCGCATACACATCAAAATTCATGACCATATTTTTGACCGGTTCGGTCATTTTTGTTCGTTCTTTCCATTCCTTCATCTGGATCGTATCGGTAAACGCCGGCAGAAACTTCCTGCCGTCCTTTGTGTTGATGACCTTAAAGCTGACGTGAATCGGCGTGCGGACACCCTTTTCTTTGTTCTGCCGTACTTTTTCCTCCTCCTCGGCGGAAACGACCGCAGGTGAAATGAAATTCGTACGCATCATCTCTGAGATCATTTTGCTTCGGTTCGCAGGTGTGTTCTCATCCTGCAGTTTACGCATGGCAACGATAAATTCCATATTCTGAATCTTCTTATTGATATCTTCCATACCGGCAATACTGCTCCTTTCTTTTTTCACAGTCTGCGAAGAATCCGCAAGCGGATTCTTCGGTGTAAGAAAGGTTCGCTTCGCGAACCGTAGAACTTCTTAGCGAAACACCCACTGGCGTGAGCTTTAGAAGTTCTTCTTACACTCCCTACGGGAACATCGGTACCATGGCAAGTCCCTCGTCCTCCGGCAGTCCGAACATCAGATTCATATTCTGCACAGCCTGTCCTGCCGCGCCTTTAACCAGATTATCAAGGGCTCCCATCATGACGACCCTGTTTGTGCGTCCGTCAACAACAAACCCTATATCCACATAGTTGCTTCCCTCAACCCATTTCGTCTCAGGACATGCGCCGTCAGGTAAAAGACGCACAAAGCGCTCACCGCTATAATATCGCTCATATGCCGCCCGCAGCTCCTCTGCCGTCGGCAGCGTCCCATCCTCTTTTCTTCTTAAAGAAGCATATTCCGTCACCAGGATGCCGCGGTTCATCGGCACTAAATGCGGCGTAAAGCTGACGGTAAGCGGTCTGCCTGCAGCATAGCCTAACTGCTCTTCAATTTCGGGCGTATGCCTGTGCGTGGCAACGCCGTACGCTTTTATATTCTCATTGACCTCGCAGAACAGATTCGGCAGTTTGGCTCCCCTGCCCGCACCGCTCGTCCCGGACTTCGCGTCAATAATCAGCGTATCCGGCTCGATCAATCCTTCTTTTATCAAAGGATACGCCGTCAGAATGGAACAGGTCGTATAGCATCCCGGATTTGCCAATAAGCGCGCAGTCTTTATCTGCTCCCTGTTTAACTCGCACAAACCGTAAACCGCTTCGTCAATAAACTGCGGACTCTTATGCGTAATGCCGTACCATTGTTCATACACTTTCACGTCCTTGATGCGGAAGTCCGCGCTTAAGTCCACGATTTTTACTTTGGACAAAATCTCTTCATTCACCAAAGAAGCACAAAGTCCCTGCGGCGTTGCCGTAAAGATCACATCCACCTCTTTCGCAAGCGCTTCCATATTATCATCCATGCAGACCGCGTCCACTATGCGGAACATGTTGCGGTACACTTCGTCATATCTCTGATCAATATAGCTTCTCGACCCGTACCACTTGATCTCTGCATCCCGGTGTCCCATTAAAATGCGTACCAGCTCACCGCCTGCATAGCCTGTCGCACCGATAATACCCACTTTTATCATATGATTTCCTCTCTTTCACCACACCATTCCTATTGTACTTGATACGGCGCATAAAAACAACCACGGAGTGATCTCTTTTTTTATCTCTGCGGGCGCACTCTTTTCTGCCGCACGTGACAGTATGCATCCCGCCCTCTTCCTTTTGCATAATTATACGCTCGTCTTTTTAATTATGCAATCTTTTTCTTGTTTATTGCATAATATTCATTAAAGCATGAATTTTATTCATCATTTTGCTATTGCAATTGCAGAACGGATGTTGTATGATACCAAAAGAGTTCCATAAACAGTACATCCTGCATACGATCAAAACGATCAAATATGTGAAAAATGAAACGGAGGAAACAACCATGAAGGAGAAAGTCATTCTTGCCTATTCAGGCGGACTTGACACCACGGCGATCATCCCGTGGCTGAAGGAAAATTTTGATTACGAGGTCATCTGTGTCTGCGCAGACTGCGGACAGGGAAATGAGCTGGACGGTCTTGAGGAGCGCGCAAAAGCGTGCGGTGCTTCCAAACTTTACATTGAAGATATCACCGATATTTTCTGCGATGAGTACGTGGTTCCGTGCGTGCAGGCGCATGCGGTCTATGAAAATAAATATCTGCTCGGCACATCGATGGCACGTCCGGCAATCGCAAAGCGTCTCGTTGAGATCGCACGCAAAGAGGGTGCGACCGCAATCTGCCACGGCGCGACCGGAAAGGGCAACGACCAGATCCGTTTTGAGCTCGGCATCAAGGCACTTGCCCCTGACTTAAAGATCATTGCTGCATGGCGGAATGAAAAATGGACGATGAATTCCCGCGAAGAGGAGATCGCATACTGCGAGGCGCACGGCATCCATCTTCCGTTTTCGGCTGACAGCTCTTACAGCCGCGACCGCAACTTATGGCATATCAGCCATGAGGGACTGGAATTGGAAGACCCTGCCAACGAGCCGAATTATGAGCATCTTCTCGTGCTTGGCACAACGCCGGAAAAAGCGCCGGATGAGGGCGAATATGTCACACTCACTTTCGAGCACGGCGTGCCGAAGAGCGTAAACGGAAAACAGATGAAGGTATCCGATATCATCCGCGAGTTAAATGCGCTCGGCGGAAAGCACGGCATCGGCATCATTGATATTGTGGAAAACCGTGTTGTCGGCATGAAGTCCCGCGGCGTTTATGAGACGCCGGGCGGAACAATCCTCTATGAAGCGCACCAGCAGCTTGAGGAGCTGATCTTAGACCGTGATACCTATGCGTTAAAGGCCGACCTCGGCAATAAATTCGCGCAGGTCGTTTATGAAGGCAAATGGTTTACACCGCTCCGCGAAGCGCTGCAGGCATTCATTGAATCCACGCAGAAAAATGTAACGGGCGAAGTGAAGTTCAAGCTCTATAAAGGCAACATCATCAAAGCCGGTACGACTTCCCCGTACTCCCTCTATAACGAGAGTATCGCTTCGTTCACAACCGGCGATCTCTACAATCACCATGACGCAGAGGGCTTCATCAATCTGTTCGGACTTGCAAGCAAGGTCCGCGCCATGAAGCTTCAGGAAAGCGGCGTTGACCCGCTGACCGGCGAGAAAAAGCAGTAACGCTTTGGTGATCTGTCCCGGCAGGACTGTTACCGAAAGTACGAAATCTGGGTTTCACAAAAACATCCATCCCTGCAAGCGGGTGGATGTTTTTTCATAGCAAACCAATAGCGAATGAGCTGAAGAATCCACCACGGACTAGGTCTGTGATGGATTTTATTATCACCCCAAAATAAACACTTATAATAGTTTGACAGAGCACTAAAAATATTGTATAACAAAATAAATACTTATACCTTTAATTGTAATGCACTCCGTATGATACCTTGGCAGAAAGATGGTGTTCTCTTAGCATTAAAGGTCGGCAAACTTCGGAAATTCAAAATATCCGCAGTTGTCGTTCTGGTAAATAGGTAATTCCGCAAAATAATCAAAAAAATGTTATTTAGGAGAATCTCGTGAAAGAATTATTGCCAAAGATAAACGCAGCAATAAATGAAAATTTTGTCGGTAATTATGTTTTTTCCGACATGGAATTGACTCAGATTTATGACTTCACGGGCCGCTTGCTTCGTAATTATGATGGTGCTTATGGAAACACTATACCACCGAGATATGATCAACTTATCTTTGTTGCTATGGTAAACGCCGCAAAAACTTGGAAGTCCGACGAGGATACTTTTTGGGATTGCATCTATAAAAAGCTTATTGGTACGGCAGGCTCACAGAAAATATACAACTATCTCACAGATGTAATCTATAAGCTTGGAATAACCGGGAGAATTATGTATTTGTCAGGTTGCACGAAACGCTATTATGCCACTATTTTGGCACACGCCTTTGCTCCACTCAACTCTGCCAAATCATTTTTGGAACTATGTTGGAATCTGTATTCTGAAGACATGAATTTTACATACACAAAAAACGACGATACTTTCGCACTTGTTGCAGAGGAACTACGGCAAACCTTTTCTAATGAAAAGTCATTGGAGGATGACTTTAAGCTTGGAAGCGGCATATATTCTTTACGTGCAGGAATTAAGCGAATGGCAATCGACTCTCCACAAAAAATGGTACAGTATATCGAAAATACGATTGCTCTATTGGATAAAGTGTTTAACGGCGAAATTCTTGATAGTGACTTATATTACAACACTATTGTTCGTGATTGGTGGGCGGAAAAAGAAAAGAGTTTCGGCGTAGCCAAACCAAAGAAAAATGCCTACGGACGAGCAATTACCGATTATGCCACTATCCGTCCTAAATACAGTTACAACGGAAAGCAGGCCGTTTTAACGATACCAAGCATTCGTTTGAAAAACAATTTTTACGATATGCCCCTTCTTAATGTTTATCGCAACGGCGAACTTGTTGATCAGAGAGAAATGTACACCTTCGGCTCGGGTCTTACCATGGCAACGAAGGAACTGACTTTGTATGCAGACAACCTCGTGTTTGAAAATGGAGTGATAGATTGTACATTGGAAATTGTGCACTGCGATGAAGTTATTTATAATTCCAAAACAAGCTTGTTCCGGGAGTATATTCTTTTTAAGGATTACAGAGAAATTTTGCAAGAGGAATGCCTACCCGGAAACTATATTTTGTTTGCCCCCAAATTGGAGGACTTCTCTGTATATCCTGAAAGCATCAAGAAAGTTCCGAGTGAGCCAAATCTTTATAACATTCATTCGCAAGAAGGTGAACTGCTGCAAAAAATCAAACGAACAGTGTTCTTTGTACTTGAAAAACAAAAACGCAACATTAGGATCGTTGCGGACAAAAAAAACAATGCAAAGTTCATACACGATGGTGAGGAATTCGTTGTTATCGACGGCGAACTAAAGATTGTCGTAAAATCCGATGTTGATATAACCAAGTACGGTGTGCGCTACGAATCGACCGACTTTAGATTGGAAGCCTTTACTTGCGTTGAGCAAGAAGGATATAGAACTTTTCTTATAACAGAGCTTCTTAACGTTTGTGAACCGCAAAAGATCAACATTTTCAGTTATGCTGACAATAAAATTGAAGCATCTTACAATGTTGTAAAATTCAATAGCATTAGCATTACTTACGACAAAAAGCTATATTTTGACATAGAAAATCTCGGTACGGTGTACTTCCATACAGAAAAGTATGATAAGCGTGTATCCTTTGATATCAACCAAGTCGATATCGTTATTCCATTTGATGACGGAGATATTGTTCTTTCTCCGCCTGTATTAAAATGGAAGATTGGTGACGGCAATTTTTCAATGCAGTATGGAGAGGATTTATGGTATAAGAATTACTCAAATTCAGCAGAGCTTGTGATTGACTTGCCTACGGAAATGGGCTATCAAGTGTTCTTGAATAATAACACCGTTTTGTCCGAGAGTACGTTCAATTCCTTTAAGCTTGGCGAAACAGTTTGGTCTATGCTGCAAGAGAGCAAATCCGAGCTTTCCGTATTTGTTAAAATTGACAACATAGGTACTGTTCCGATTTTGACGATTTGCCTGAAAGAAAAGTTCAAATTCTCACCTTTTATAATACACGGCAAACATCTGTTATGGGATGCAAGTAAGACGTTTATTGGAGATTGTACTCCAAAATTCAGAATCTCTTTTTACGAGAAGAATATGGTCAAGCATAGTTTTGAAATTAACGAAACCATTGGTGAAAGCTACAAAAGCCGTCACTACTCGTTATCCGGGCTTGAAATAGGCATTTACGATATTGCAATTGATTTGATAAAGCGAATTGGATTCACTGAAAAACCTATTCGCTTATTTGAGCAACACGTCATCTTTGGTGACATCAACAAAATACGCTTCAAGGGAAAATGTCTGCGATTTGAAAGAGTAATGCTGACAGGTAAATCGTCATATGCGGAAATTAGGCCATTCTATGTGGATCACCTTTGGTACATAGGTGAAGTGAACAGTTGCCATTATTATACGGGCAGTGCTTATATCATCAATCGTGATGGATGGAAAACCTATTTGAATACCATGCCGAACAGCGAAGGAACTTATGACAAGATCAATCCTATAAGAATCGAAATCAGGAACGAAAAATCCTGCTTCATCGTTGCAGGTGTCAATCCCGACGATAAGGATGATTTCTTGGGAGAATTCACTCTTGATTCAAGAAACCAAATAAGCGACTACGACATCGAACCAAGCGGAAATAAAACAAGAGGAATTGACTATTTTCTTTTCACTACGGAGGAGATGAAATAAAATGTTCGACCCGGCTAAAGCAGCATCAAACATTAAAGAAGAATTTATAGACTATATAGCAACTACTCACGCGTTTGCGAATCCCTCTTTGCAAGAGCAGTTTATTAGGGAGTTAAGAGCCAATATTGCTCGTGGTCCCCTGCTTGAAATTAAGGATGTTTTTAAGAGTGGCAAATCTATCGAGGAAATGATCGAGGATACCAATTGTCCTCTATCTCCGCTGTTCAGAGAGCTTGAAGCAGGCAAACCGAATGATAAGCTGCACTCGCATAAGCTTCCAATAACTCGGGATTTGTATTTGCATCAGGAAAAAGCAATTCGTGCCATCGTTGGTGGAAATAATGCTGTTGTTTCTACAGGTACAGGTAGTGGTAAAACAAACTGTTTCTTGATTCCTGTGCTAAATGAACTGTTAAGGGAAAAAGAGCAGGGAACTCTCGGCAAAGGGGTTCGTGCGTTGTTCATTTACCCAATGAACGCGCTTGCAAACGATCAGATGAAGAACATCAGAGAAATCTTAATGTACTATCCCGACATAACCTTTGGTGCATATAATGGTGGTACGGAAAATGATGAAGAAAGTGCCATCGCCGTTTATGAAGCTATGTTTGCAAAGGAAAAAGTGCCGGAACTTCGACATAGATTGCCTAACGAGATACTTTCTCGTGACGAAATGAAGAAAAATCCTCCGAATATCCTTTTCACCAACTACGCAATGCTTGAGCATTTGCTGTTACGTCCGAGGGATGACGTGCTTTTTTCTAATGCGGATTTCAGATTCGTTGTTTTGGACGAAGCGCATATCTATACTGGTGCAACAGGTATAGAAACTTCAATTCTTCTGCGCCGATTAAAAGCAAGAATTTCAGCAACAAAGGATACACGCTTTATCTTAACAAGTGCAACCTTGGGTAGTGATAGCAGCGTAGATGACGATATAATCACCTTTGCAGAAAATTTGTGCGGTGTAAGCTTTGATAAGCGTTATATCATCAGGGCAGAACGAGAACCGTATGTTCCAAACACGACGATCAAAGAATATCCTTCTAGACTATATGAAAAGTTAGCGGACGGTGAAAACTTCGTATGGCAGGTTTTGAATGAATACAGCATTAATGTTGATAAGGATACAGATGAAAAAGAGTTATTGTATGATTTCTTACTAACCTCCAATCTGTATCACACCTTGCGACTTCGCCTCAACGGTATATGCGAACTATCAGAGATCGGCGAAAAATTATCTGTTAGCACGAACGTGGCAATCGCATTTATTTCGCTTTGCACCCGCGCGCAAAAAAACAAAAAATCCTTGATTGATGCTAGATACCACTTCTTTATCCGTAGCCTTGAAGGCTGCTATATCACTCTGAACGGTGACAAAAAATTGTTCTTAAACCGTCAGAGAACTTATTTCAATAACGGCAATGAGTCTGCCGTATTAGAAGTTGCCGTTTGTGATGATTGTGGTAGAATTGCATTAGTTGGCAAAATCGAAAATAGAAAATTGGTTCAAGCAAGCAAGCTTGAGGAAGAAGTCGAATATTATTATCTCGATTCCGATGACAATGCCGATATTGAAGATGATGATATTGAGGGTGAAACCGACCAAAAGAAGGAAGTCTTCTATCTCTGCCCAATCTGCGGAGCGATTGTTGCTGAAAACGAGATTCACAACCTGCCTTGCGATTGCAGTAAAGAAAATTATATCAAGATCATCAAGGCGAAAATTCTCAAAATTGGTGCAAGGTGCGGAAACTGTCACACAGGCCATTATAAGAGATTGTATCTCGGTAACGATGCCGCAACGGCCGTTTTAGCAACTTCTTTGTATGAAGAACTTCCCGAAATTGAATATGTTGAAAGCGAAGAACAGAATAAAGCTAAAAACATTTTCGCAAAGGCAGCTATCTGTAACAAAAAGGTCGCGCGAAAGACAGGCAAACAGTTTTTGGCCTTCTCCGACAGCAGACAAGAAGCGGCAAAGTTTGCATGTTATTTAGGCAAGAGCTATAACGAGTTCTTGCGCAGACGTGGCATCTGCCGTATTATTGCGGAAAGAAAAAACGAAATAATAGCGCATGAATACACAATATCTAATTTCGTTACCTTGCTCACAAATTATTTCACAGCCAAGAAAAGCTTTGCAAAGAGCAATTCGGATGAAAGTAATCTTACCTTGGATAGCCGTAAGAACGCTTGGGTTGCACTTCTCAACGAATTGGCTCGATATAACTCTACCACTTCACTAACGTCATTAGGACAAATACAATTTGAGTACAAAGGAAATTCTCCAGAGATTGTTCAGGTAATCGCAGATGAATATAATGCTGATCCCGTTTCAGTAAAGGCGTTGCTTGATCTATTAATTTTTGAAATCGTCAAAATGGGGGCGATATATACGGATTCTGACAGTGATATCGACGATAACGACCGAGAATACATATTCTTCACCCCATCGCAGAGATTTGTCGCTTTCATGCAATCTCCCGACAGAAAAAGATCAACAGTATCAAATTGGATGCCTAAAAGCAAGAGTAACGGAAACGGATACTATAAATCCAACCGCTTGTATTATGTTTGCTCTACACTTGGTATCTCCGAGGAACGTGCGATTGAATTCTTAACGCAATACTTTGAATATCTTTCCGATCCCGAATGTGAAAATCCATATTGCATGGATGATTTGAACAAAGATGGCACTTATATATTGAGAGCAAAGCATTTTATCGTAAAGGTTAACGGATCTCCTAATACACATTGGTATCGTTGCAAGAAATGCGGTAAAATTACGCAGTTCAATTTAGGTCATTGCCCTTCCGTCAGATGCGAGGGAAAGCTTGTAGAAATTTCACCCGACGAAATCACTAGAGATAATCACTTTGCCAAGCTGTATCTGAGTGATAGAATGTCACCCTTGCTTATTAAGGAGCATACTGCACAGCTCAGCAAAAAAGAGAGTGCCGAATATCAGGAACAGTTCATCAAAAAAGAAATCAATGCGCTTTCTTGTTCTACCACCTTTGAAATGGGTGTTGACGTTGGTGACCTTGAAACTGTATTCTTGCGAAATGTTCCGCCTTTGCCGTCCAACTACGCCCAACGTGCCGGACGCGCAGGTAGAAGTCTTGATGCCGCAGCATTTGTGCTTACATTTGCAAAGTTAAGTTCTCACGATCTGGCATTCTTCAAAGAACCGAAACGAATGATTAATGGAACAATACTGCCTCCGTTATTCAAGGTGGATAATGAAAAGATTGCTCGCAGACATATCTATGCAGTTGCTTTGAGCATATATTTTGCGGATCATGAGGATCAATACAATCACAACGATGCAGATAAATTCATAAATCTAAAAGGATACGAAGGATTTATTGAGTGGATCAATCGCCATCCACAAAGATTATTGGACATGCTAAAGGCATCCATTCCTAAGCTTAATAATCTGCATAAACGCCTTGGAATTGACGATTTCTCTTGGATTGAAGAATTCAGCGGCAAAGATGGTGTGTTCACACAACTGCTTCAAGAGTATGAAAATAATATTCAAAACTTTGAAAAGCTAATCAGGCAATTCAAGAGAGAAAACGATTTAACAAAGGCTGCCATGTGCGAAAGAAAGCTTCAACATTATAAGAAAAATAAGCTGATCGATTTCTTGGCTCGTGGCAACATACTACCGAGATACGGATTCCCCGTTAATACGGTAGAACTGCAGCAAAACACAACTGCAAATAATGTTTCCAAATTGAGGTTGAGCAGAGATTTGCAGATTGCAATAGCTGAATATGCTCCTTCTTCCGAGGTTGTCGCAGACGGCAGGCTTTATACGAGCCGCTATATCAAAAAGTCTGCAACAGGTAAGGATAAACAGGATTGGCATACCGGCTATATCGGAGTGTGCCGCAACAAGAACTGCAATACTGTAAATTACAGCATCACTCCCATAACGAGCGAGGGAATTCCGTGTTCGTCTTGTGGTAGAAAACTGTTCAAGATGGATTTCTACGAGAGCATAGAACCTCGTTCAGGCTTTGTTGCCGAGCGGCAAGATAGAGATGTTCCCATGACTCGTCAAGAGAAGAATTACCATTCCGAGGATTATTACATTGGAAATATTGCTGCAAGAACCATAGACACGCACAGATATCTCTTTAACTCCATAGAGATTCAGGTTGAATCTACAACGAATGATTCCTTGATGGTGAAATCCGTTAACAATTTCTATGTTTGTCCTCTTTGTGGTTATGCTGTAGCGGCGGATGAAGGTATTGGAGAAAAAGAGATTGAGAAGCAAATGCGTGGCGGTGCATTGTCGGTAACAACAGCTAAAGCACATGAGAGCTTATATGGTCAGTATAACTGCAACTGCCATGATCTTAGAAGACGCTATCTTCATCACGAATTCAAGACTGATGTCGCTAAAATATCTTTTAGATGCAACACCTCTGATTATAACACTATGGTGTCGGTTATGTATGCTGTCTTAAATGCTATGGCAAAGGACTTAAATATCGAAAAGCGAGATATCAAAGCATGTTTGTCTTCAAAGCTCAACAATGGAATATCAGATCGCTCCATCGTTATTTACGATTCAGTTCCCGGCGGGGCAGGTCACTCAAGACGATTGGTAACAAAAGATGGAAAAATGCTACACAATATCTTGATGTCAGCGTTGAGATCGATGCAGGAGTGCAACTGTGAACCATCTTGCTATAACTGTTTGCGTAGTTATGAGAATCAAAAGATTCATGACTTGCTTGATAGAAAATTGGCTATCAAATTCTTACAGCAATTCGTAGGAACGGTTGAAACAATCGAGGATGATTCTTTAGATACAATACCATCCTAATTCAAAAAACAAACGCTCTCCATTCAAGTGATGGAGAGCGTTTCAGACTGTAGACAAAGCGGCTCTGGAATTTACATCCCAGAGCCATTTTTCTTTTATCAAACGAATTGCGTTCAAAATAGAAATTTTGTGTGGTTTTCTCTCTTCCAGCAACCCTCGTTTTGACTTTATCTTTGCTAACTTTTTCAAATTCATACACGCAAATGTAAGCCCGACCTTCATTTCCATCCGGGCTTTTCCGTACATCTGTGTATATCGAAAACCATGATTCTCCTTTGCACTTCCAAAGAGTCTTTCTATGGTTTCTTTTCTCTTTGCATATAAAGCCTTCATTCCCAATGCCTGACGGATGTCTTCGCAGATTTCCATATATGGCTCCCATATATGACGAGTTACAGTTTGAAGTGCTATAATAAAGTTGTA
>DLAJ01000043.1:0-12719 GCA_002493905.1 Lachnospiraceae bacterium UBA7050
CATCACCGGAGAAATGCTTGAAACGGTCACCGCTCTGAAGCTTGCATTTGAAGCAAAAGAAAGCGGCGCACATGCGGCCGGATTAGACGAATCCATGAAAGCATATCAGGAAAAACTTGCCGGATTAGCTTCCGGCTACGGAACCTTTTCCTTCGATTTCAACGCGGCAGACACCAAATCATCCTCCACCTCGAGGTCCGCTTCTTCCGCAAAAGCCGCCGCTGAGACCTTCGACTGGGTCTCGCAGGCAATCGAACATGTAGAAAAAGAAATCGAAGAACTCGATGACACCGCAAACTCAAGCTACTCCACCTTCTCAGAGAAGAACGAAGCGTTCGCACAGGAAATCAGAAAAGTCAGCGAGGAAATTGATCTCCAGCAGCAGGCATATAAAAATTACATACAGAAAGCAGATGCCGTCGGCCTCTCCGACCACTACAGAGACCTCGTCGAAAACGGCGCTTCCGTCATGGAGGACATTTCTGACGAAGCACTGAAAAATCAGATCAGCGAATACCAGAAATGGTATGACAAAGCGCAGGATGTCTCTAAAGCAATCAGAAGCCTTAAAACGGACATGAAGGAACTCTATGTCCAGGTTTATGAATTACAGACCGAACGCTTAAAGGACCGGCTTGACAGTGAATCCATCACACAGAAACAATATTTAGCCGGTCTGAAGGAGGTCTATGAAAAATTCTTTACCGGTCTGGAAGATTTTGCAGAACAGCACCATGCAGCCGTATTAAATTATCTTACAGAGGAAAAGAATTACTTAAACAACGTTGCCAGCGCCGCTGCCTCTCTTGCAGATGCAGAGATCGACAAAATAAAGGATCATGCGGATGAACAGGAAAGCATGCTCCAAAAACAGATTGATCTGCTCGAAGCAAAGAAAAAACCTTTACAGGAAGAACTGGACGCTTTAGATGATAAAGCCAAAAGAGAAAACCTGATCTTAAATCTTCAAAAAGCACAGTATGAGTTAGCAAGGTCTGAAAACCAAAGAACAAGCCTCGTATACCAAAACGGTCAGATGGTCTATACCTCTGATTCCGAAGACATAAGAAATGCGCAGAAAGGCATCGATGATGCAGCGCTTGAAATACAGAAACAATCCATCCAAGACCAGATTGACGCACTTGATGATGAGATTCACATCTATCAGGAGCTCATTGACCATGTCAACAACATGGCAGACGCTCAGATTGATGCACTTGAAAAAGTCAGAAGCAAATGGCAGGAAGTCATCGACCAGCGGGAATATGCCGCAAATGTTTCCATGCTCACAGACGAGTTTGGTGCAAATGCGATTCCAAAGATACTGGCAGGGTATGACGACGACTTACTTTCACAGTGGAAATCCAACTATATCAGCACACTTGCTGGCATCGACATGGAAAGCCAAGGCTATATTGGCAGCATGACACAGCAGATCGCATCACTATATGATGTAGATTTATCCCCATTGCAAAGCCAGTTCCAAAATGTAACAACGTCCATAAGCGGTGTAACAGTTGCTTTTGGAAAAGCGGCATCCGCTGTCGGAAATGGTATCAGTGCTCCTGTTTACGAACAAAAAGAAGGCGAGCCTTCTTCAACAAATGGAAGCCTGTCTGATTCTATCACTGGTCTTGGCATCGTCTCCAGTCAAACGCTTCCCAATGTAACGTCAGGCGTGGGCGCGATTGAAGACGCAGCCATAAACGCTGCATCAGAAATATCTCATATCGCAGATGCCATCGACAACATACCGGAATCCAAGGATGTGACAATTTCTATCCATACGACCGGAGATGGTCATGTCTCTGGCGGCATCTCGTCAAACATATCACAAATCGGATATACGGAAGTTCATACTTATGCTGCTGGAACGAAACTTGCCAAAAAAGGACTCGCCATTGTTGGAGAGGAAAAACCGGAAGTTGTTGTTACAAACGATAAAAAAGCATTCCTTGCAGAACAGCCCACCCTCCTTCATATGAAAGGCGGCGAAACAGTCTTTGATGGTGACGAAACTGCCAGAATGCTGAAAGCAAAAGGCTTCAAACCGCTTACACCGGAAAAATCTTTAACATTCAAAACATTCAGTCAATTTACACCCGAGGAAATCAGTCAGAGGTTTTCATTCAATCCGCCCAATCCTGCAGGAATCCTATCTTCATCCGTAGTCCAGAACGCAAGCAGCGTGAACAACAGTTCCATCAATAAGCCATCCTTTACGCTGGAAAACGTCCATATTCACTGTCCCGGCGTCACCAAAGACGAAGTTGCAAAACAGATTGGGGCGGAATTAAATCATGTGTTTAACGGATTGAGCCTGAAAGCGTATCAAAGGGCGAGCATCACGAGATAACCGGAGCCACACACCTATTACCTCCTCCCTCCCCGCAGTGCGGGTGCGGGAGGAGTGCTTTGATTATTTTACCCGATTTGTTATGCCGGCACCAACAATTAAATTTTCACTTACTACTGGAATTTCTGAATCTGTGTGTTGTGTATGTATGTTAATTGTTACAATTTTCAGATATGCAAACTATACACATCCAATTTTCTACAATCCATGTACTGCCAATACATTGAATTAGTGTGTTGCTTATCGAGCGCACGTTTTATATTCAAAATTAAATCGAGTGTATGTTTGTACGCCAAGGATAAAAAATATCAGCCATCGTTTTAATTTTGATGGCTGGCCATTTCTTTTCTTTTATCTGCCATGACTTCTTCTATTATTTCTTTATAATCACAATACATGTACTTTTCTAAGCTATCTACCTTCATGGTAGACAATACACTATGCACAATATACATTATCAAAAAAAGCACTAAAACAAAGACAATAATATATACTATACTGCTATTTCTATAGTCGTTATTGATCACAATTTTCATGCCTTAACAGCCTACCTTTTTGACAAATAAAAAATGCCCAAAACCGCATAAATACTGGTTTCCGGCATTCTTTAGGGTTGGGCTGTTCTAAAACAATAACAGCTGATAGGGGAATCGAACCCCTGTTTCCGCCGTGAGAGGGCGGCGTCTTAACCGCTTGACCAATCAGCCATTTTTCTGCCTTAAGCAAGGCACTTGCTTATAATAGTATATTTTCAGAGAAAAAGCAATACCTAAATTCACTTTTTTATAAAATTTTCCACATGCCTGTTTTGCCGTCTCTTACGAAGTGAAATCTTACTTGAAACCGTGCCCCTTTTCCATCAACACCGTCTTTTGATTAAAATACGCCTCCAGCATAAAAAAGATCGTCGCATACGCATATAGGTCATAGTGCTCTATGCCGAGGCGCTCCTCTCCCCTGATCTGGGACAGATTAAACAAAATCCCGCTCCATGTGCCCCGCATTCCCTTCACCTTCGATGCCGGCGGCATCATCGGGAAACGCTCAACAATGCGCTCTTTACGCAGGCGCCTTTCCTCGCTGTCAATCCCTCTCGCATTATCCACTTCGCACAGCATATAAAATGACAGAAACTTATTTGCGGCGTAAAACGCGGCAAATTCACTGGCATAATAAAGAAATGATTCCACCGGCTCCCCATGCTGCTTCATCGCCTCAAGCAGATGTCCCTTGTGAAAAACCGGTACAGTCAGAAAAGCCCCGCACATACACGACGCCACTTTATGCCTGTCCAAAATTTCCGCATCGCTGTTGTAGACCTGCCTCCGGTAAATAACCCGCAGCTTAGAGTACTCATTGAAAATTTCCCGCTTGCAAGGCGCTAAATTCCGCTTTTCGATAAACGGGGCATATTCCAGCATCTCTTCAATAAACGGTGCGATCTCCCGGTCAAAAATCTCATCAAACAATTCTCTCTTCATGTTCTATACCCCTGCTCCGCAACCTTCCTATACGACTGATAGGCGTCCTCCATTTTGTAATCCTGGTTGTTTGATGTAATCTCCTTTTGCATGAAATTCTCGTAAGTCACTTTTCTGCATAGGCTGGCATCATCCTTCAAGTAATCCTTAAGCCCTTTCACTTTCCCCATTGCGCCCTCCCCCAGTTTATCGTGTGATCCGAATATTTTTCCAGTCAGATATCTGTAAACGGTTCATACAATATTCTTCTTTTATTATAGCACACTTACAGCCATCTGCATCCCTATTCCCGTCAGCTACGACACAAAATCAAACAGACTAAGCTGGTTTGAAAGCGGAATATCGCCGAGCAGCCCCATTTCCGCCATTTCATCCACGCATTTCTTCGGCGTTTTTGTCCGGTCATAGAAATCGTCCCGCGATAAAAAAGGACCGTCCTTTGCCGCCTCGACGATCGCATCCGCAATCGCCTCGGAAATGCCGTCAATGCTTGTTAGGGACGGCATGATCTTTCCGTCGTCCGTCACTGTAAACAGGCGGGACTGCGCCTTGAAAATATCAATCGGTTCAAACTCAAATCCGCGCGCATACATCTCCTGCACGATCTTCATGTCGCCGTAAGCGTCCTGCTCCTTATTGGCAAGCGTATCCATCCGCTTCTTGTAATCGCTCATAATGCTCTCCAGATGCGCCTTTCCCCTGCACATAAGCGCATAGGAAAATGCTTTGGCACGGATGGAAAAGTATGCCGCATAATACGCCAGCGGATAATTCACTTTGCAGTAAGCGATCCGCCACGCCATCATGACATACGCCGCCGCATGCGCCTTCGGGAACATGTATTTAATCTTTTTGCACGACCAGATATACCACTCCGGCACGTCATGCTCCCGCATGACCTGTTCCATCTCGTCAGTTAAGCCCTTTCCCTTCCGCACCTTCTCCATGATCGTAAACGCCTGCTCGCTCTCGATGCCCTTCTGGATCAGATAGATCATGATGTCGTCACGCGTGCAGATCGCGGTGGAAATCGTCGCCTTCCCCTCTTCGATCAGCGTCTGAGCGTTGCCGAGCCACACGTCCGTCCCGTGGGATAAGCCCGAAATACGGACCAGATCGGAGAAGGACTGTGGTTTGGTATCCTTTAACATCTGGATGACAAAATCCGTACCAAACTCAGGAATACCGAGCGACCCAAGCTCACAGCCGCTGATCTCATCCGGCGTAATGCCAAGCGCCTTCGTCGATGAAAACAGGGACATCACCTGTTTATCATCAAGGGGAATCTTCGTCGGATCAACGCCAGTCAAGTCCTGAAGCATCCGGATCATTGTCGGATCATCGTGCCCGAGTATGTCAAGCTTTAACAGGTTATGGTCAATGGAGTGATAGTCAAAATGCGTTGTAACGATCGGCGTTGTCATGTCGTTTGCCGGATGCTGCACCGGCGTAAACGAATTGATCTCTTCTCCGACCGGCAGCACGACAATACCGCCCGGATGCTGCCCTGTCGTGCGCCGGACGCCCGTACATCCGATGGAGAGGCGGTTGATCTCGCTTGCGCGTTTTTTGACGCCGCGCTCCTCAAAATATTTGCGCACGTAGCCGTACGCCGTTTTATCCGCAACCGCGCCGATCGTCCCCGCACGGTACGTCTGCCCGTATCCGAAGATGACCTCCGTATACTTATGCGCTTTACTCTGATATTCTCCGGAAAAATTAAGGTCAATATCGGGTTCCTTATTTCCCTTAAATCCGAGGAATGTCTCAAACGGAATATCAAATCCGTCCTTGACAAGCGGCTTTCCACAGTTCGGGCAGATCTTATCCGGCATATCACAGCCGCTTCTGCCTGAAAACGCCGCGACCTCCTCAGAATCAAAATCCGTATAAAAACAATTGGCGCAGCGGTAGTGCGGCGCGAGGGAATTCACTTCCGTGATTCCTGCCATAAACGCCACAAACGAAGAACCCACCGACCCCCGCGAGCCGACTAAATATCCGTCCTCCACCGACTTCCAGACAAGCTTCTGCGCAATGATATACATCACGGCAAAACCGTTTGAAATGATAGAATTTAATTCCCTCTTCAGGCGTTTCTCCACGATCTCAGGCAGATTTTCACCGTAGAGCTCATGCGCCCTGTTATAGCAGATATCCGTAAGAATCTGATCGCTGTTTTCAATGACCGGCGGACACTTGTCCGGGCGGACGGGTGAAATAAACTCACACATATCCGCGATCAGGTTCGTGTTCGTGATCACGATCTCCTCCGCCTTCTCTGGCGGCAGATACGAAAATTCTGCAAGCATTTCCTCGGTCGTCCGAAGATACAGCGGCGCCTGTTCATCCGCATCCGGAAAGCCCTGTCCCGCCATCAGAATACGGCGGTAAATCTCGTCTTCCGGATTTAAGAAATGAACGTCGCAGGTCGCAACAACCGGCTTCCTATACTGCTCTCCAAGCGCAATGACTTTTTTATTCAGGGCGATCAGATCTTCGTCACTGTTGATATGGGACAATTTCTCATCACGGATCATAAAACGGTTATTTCCGATCGGCTGTACCTCCAGATAATCATAAAACCGCACGATCCTGCTGATATCCTCCTCCGACTTTTCTTCCACAAGCGCGCGGAACAATTCACCTGCCTCACAGGCGCTGCCGATGATCAGTCCCTCGCGGTACTTCATAATAAGACTTTTCGGCATCTTCGGACGGCGGCTGAAATAAGTAAGATGGGACTCTGAGATCAGTTTATAAAGATTAATGCGTCCGGTATCATTTTTTGCCAGAACAATCACATGATACGCATGCATTTTTCTGACCGCATCCGTATTCGATGCGCCGAGCGCATTCACCTTGGACAAATCGTCTATGTCCTGCTCTTTACACATATCAAGCAGCTTTAAGAACATCTGTGCCGTCGCCTCCGCGTCATTGACCGCACGGTGATGCCCCTCCAGCGAAATATTTAATTTTTTACAGATCGTATCAAGCGTAAATTTGTTTAAGTCCGGCAGCAGGGCACGCGAAAGCCCTACCGTGTCCAGATAGGTATAATCCGTGGCAAAGCCCTGCCTCCTGCAGTTTTCCTTCAAAAAGCTCATATCAAAGTCGGCGTTATGCGCCACAAGGACCGCACCCTCGCAAAAAGACACAAACTCCGGCAGAATCTCTTCGATCATAGGTTCATTCACAACCATGCTGTCATGAATGTTCGTCAGCTTTTCGATCTCATACGGAATCGGTACGTCGGGATTTACAAATTTCGAAAACCGCGAAGTAATCGTTCCGTTCTCCACCCTGACTGCGCCGATTTCAATGATACGGTTGGCAACCGGAGAAAAACCTGTTGTCTCTAAGTCAAAGACCACATACGCGCCGTCCATGGGGTATTCTTTGGCATTCGTGACGATCTGCTTTAAGTCATCGACCAGATAGCCCTCAACGCCGTAGATCGGCTTAAATCCCGGTGAAAGCTTATCCAGCGCATGATTGGCCTCCGGAAACGCCTGCACATCGCCGTGATCTGTGACTGCCATGGCGCGCATGCCCCACCGGTCGGCACATTTTAACAGATCGGTAACGTCGGACACACCGTCCATATCGCTCATCTTTGTGTGGCAGTGCAGTTCAACGCGCTTGCGCACGCTGTAATCCATACGCGGCGTCCGCGTATCCGTCGTTTTTTTGATACCATAAATAGAGCCGATCGTCAGCTCTCCGTCGAAACGGTCAAGCTGCGTCACGCCTTTCAGCTTCACAAATCCGTCCTGTTTGATCTTATCTTTGATCTCGTCATACTGTTCGTTTTTGAAAAACATCTTGACCGTGATCGTATCGGTAAAATCAGTGAGGTCAAAAATCAAAATCGTTTTCTCATTTTTGATTGGGCGCGGATCGACCCTTGTAAGCATACCGGAGACAACCACTTCCTCCATCTCGCCCTGGATCTCGTTAAGATGCATCGGCTCGTCATCAAAATCCCGTCCCCAGATCATATCAGGATTATCCGAAGCTTTAGAGCCTTTTCCATAACCGCCTTTTGAATAAGAGCCTTTTCCAAATTCCCTGCGCCCGCCTGAATATCCACGCGCGGCATCCTGTCCTGCCCCGTTTCCTGCCGTCTCCTTTTCCGCGCGTCCTGCTTTGCCTGTTCCACGGCCTGCCTCATCCGTTTCATAGCCGGCATTGCCTGATTCATGCCCTGCTTCGGCAGCGCCCCGGCCTGTTTCGACCGTTCCATAGCCCGCTTCGTCCGATCCGCCCGCCTGCACGCCGGCTGCACCGCCCGCACGGCTCACAATATCGATCACTTTCCTGCGAAGCTGCTCCTCGTCTTCTTCCCTATGTTTATCTGCCGCCGCCTCACGATAGGCAATTGCCGCCTCCGCATGCATGGAAAAGCGGTTTTGCAGAATGCGGTCAAGGATCGCTCTCAGCTCATGCTCTTTCCCGCGCGCGAGCACAGTATCTTCGACTTCCACAACAAGCTCCTGTCCCGAAGGATAGGTAAATCGAGCTTTTTTCATGATGGAAAATAGGACATGGTCGTAAGCACGCAATTCTAAAAGCAAGCTGTCATAATATGCTTCCATCAGCTTTTTCAAATCATACTGCGCGGAAAGCACATAACGCTCCAGCAGGCGCACCCTCATATCCGCCCGCGGAAATAACTGTTTTTTGATCTCCTGCTCGGCATAAAAAATATCTTCTTTCTGAATCAGGTACTCCGAAAAAAGGTACACGCGCAGCGTATCTTTATTTCTCGTCGTACTGACACGCTCCACCAGAACCGTTTCAAAACGCGCACTGACTGTCTGATTAAATTTGAGTGAGGGAAACACCTCAAAAAAGCTCTTCATTTTCATCCTCCATGCCGAGAATGCCCCTTTAGGGGCATTCTCGTGTGTGAGATTTTGTACTTCTTAGCGAAATGCCCATTGGCATGAGCTTTAGAAGTACTTCTCACACTTCGTTCCAGTGAAGCAGCTCGTCCCTTAAAACCGAAAGAAGCTGTTCCTCCGGCACTTTCCTTACAATCTCTCCCCTTTTGATCAGAAGCCCTTCTCCGTCTCCGCCCGCAATACCGATGTCGGCTTCTTTCGCCTCTCCCGGACCGTTGACGGCGCAGCCCATGACCGCGACTTTTAAGTTTAAGGGAATATCCTGCACCATCTGTTCGACCTGATTTGCAAGCCCGATCAGATCGATCTTTGTTCTGCCGCAGGTCGGACAGGATACCACCTCTATCCCGCCCGTGCGAAGACCCATATTCCTCAGAATCAGTTTTGCGCTCTTTACTTCCTCCACAGGATCACCCGTTAAAGAAACACGGATCGTATCGCCAATACCTTCATAAAGAATCACGCCTAATCCCAGTGCGGATTTGATATTGCCGCTTGTCAGCGTTCCGGCTTCCGTAATGCCTACATGCAGCGGATAATTGATTTTCTCTGCAATCAGTTCATGCGCTTTAATAGAAAAAAGCACGTCCGACGATTTTATGCTGACAACCAGTCTGTCATAACCAAGTTCCTCGATCAGATGCACCTGTTTAAGCGCGCTCTCGACAATACCTTCCGGTGTAACACCCCCGTACTTTGCGACGATCTCTTTTTCCAGACTGCCGCCGTTGACTCCGACGCGGATCGGAATCCCCCGCTCCTTTGCCGCATCCACGACCGCCTTTACTTTTTCCTTAGAACCGATATTTCCCGGGTTGATGCGGATCTTGTCCGCTCCGTTCTCGATTGCTGCAACCGCCATTTTATAGTCAAAATGAATATCCGCCACCAGCGGAATAGGAATCTGCTTTTTAATCTCAGAAATTGCCTTTGCCGCTTCCATATTCGGAACCGTACAGCGGACAATATCACAGCCTGCCGCCGCAAGACGTTCTATCTGCCGCACGGTTGCCGGAACATCCTCCGTCCGCGTATTTGTCATGGATTGGATTAAAACCGGATTACCGCCGCCGATCACACGTTCCCCGATCTGAATTACTTTGGTCCGTTCTCTTTTTGTCATAATACGTCTCCTGTTTCCTTATACAAAACATTTTATTGATTCACTGCACGGTTGTCTCTGCCGTATTTTGAGCACCATGCCAGTTATCAGATATTCATGCCCGGGAAGCACCCCGGCATTCGGAAATGTATGCCATGAAATACTGGCTATCCCTTCCCAATCTATCACTTCTATCGTATCAAAACACCCTAATCCGCATTGATAATCGTCAATCGTTATCAAAATCTGTGCATATGCGTATGGTACCTCCGCCCCCTTTGCGCTCAGATAATCAAACAGACCATCAAGCGAACAGTCCGCCTTTTTTGCAGAACTGTTTTTTGACAGTGCACCATTGCCGTAAGACATAAAAAGGTAATCGCTATTCTGATGCATTTAGGTCGGAACTGCCAATACATTCGTATTCTTTTCCCCCAATCGAACTCTTTTTCCAGTTCGTTGCAAGTCTTGTTTTACATTGCTTTTTCTTGTAATATCGCATCAATTTGATACGCTTTTATTTCTCGTCTATATAGTTTCAAATCTGGTGTACCCAAATTGTACTCAACATCAAAATACCTACACTTACGTCATTTGAATCGGAAAAGTTTCTGCCTTCCCAAATATCTTTTCAATATTATGCCTAACCTCCTCCAAATCATCAATATACAGAATGCAGTAAATATTTTAACATTCCTTCATAAGAAATTTCATCAATGTCAAATATACTTTCTATAATAAATTTGTATGATTTATCTCTTGATGTTTTATATTTTTCAAATATATCGACTAATAATTCATCCAACGTATTGCCATTTAATGATTGCAACAATTCTATCAGTTTCTTTAAATCGGAAAAGCTCATATTTCTGTACTCATCTGTCGGCAATATCTTCCTTAATGCCTGTTTCTCTTCCCGCACTTCTGTATATAATTTCATCATCCTATACAACAAAGACTGAACTTCTCCCAAACGAATAATATCATGGCTTAATAATTCCGTATTCAATTGCTTATATCCTATCCCTTGATATACCCCTGCATTCTTAAAAGCCCTATATACATTTGAGAAGCCACTGTAATCTGCCACCATTTGGTTCGTTGCAAATAAGCAATGCAAAGGATTTTTTATATCAATATTCCATTGTTCTACACACAAATCAATAAATTCCCTTACTGCATCCTGCATTGAAATCATTAATGCTAAATTTTCCATGATTTATCAAAGTATCCATTGCTGTAATTATCGTTGTTTTGCCCGCATTGTTTTTTCCAATAATTAACGTTGTGTCAGAGGCAACATCAATTTCTGCTATTTCTTCATTAGGGATGTCATTTTCAACTAAATCTTTATCATTCTGGTTCTCTATTTTTTATCTACTTTAATAAGCTTGGAACTAATAAATTCAATCTCATTTTGTTCCGTCGAAAATTTTCTATAATTAGTAAGTTTCAGACTCTTTAAATACATATAGCATCTCCTTTATTTATCTTAAATGTATTGAGCAAAATAACAACACTAATTATCCTTCAATTCCTCTCCATACATTAATTGATTACGCTCTAACTCGTTCTTCAGTTCTTCTACCGTAGGCAACACAGTCATATACTTAGATGCAAAAATCTGCTCACTTTCATGCAATACAGAATATTTTACCATCGTTTCGTCTTTATCTGTGCAGAAAATAATCCCTAACGTCGGATTATCATCTTTCTGCCTTTTCAGGTCATCAAACATACGAATGTACATATCCATCTGTCCTATATCCTGATGTGTCAGTTTATGAGTTTTCAAGTCTATGAGCACAAAACACTTCAAAATATAATTGTAAAATACCAAGTCTATATAAAAATCTGCCGTTTCCGTACAAATATGCATCTGCCTGTCCACAAAGCAAAAACCTTTACCCATTTCCAATAAAAATTTCTGTAAATGACTGATAATAGCATTTTCTACATTCTTTTCAACAACTCTGTCATTGTCTTTAATTCCCATAAACTCCAAAACATAAGGATCTTTCACAAATTGTGAAGCTTGCTCCGTTTTATCTGGAAACTGAGTCGAAAGAATACGCTTATAATAACCTGATTTTATATTGCGCTCTAATTCTCTAACCGACCAACACTCTGTTGCGGTTTCTTGCAAATAAAAATCACGTTCTTCGGCATTTTCCAAACGCATAATAGTTCTAAGATGCGACCAATGTACTCTCCCAATCATTGAATAACCAAAAGAATCCTGCGGGAATGTCACATACAACTGTCTGCAATTTTTTATATTTGCGATAGAAAATCCTGTACCATATTGGTCTGACAGTTCCTGCGCTAATCTTTTAATAATATATGATCCATACTTAGCTTTTGCCGATCCCTTTAACTCCTGCTCAACAATCCGCTTGCCGACATTCCAATAAGCATAAGTCATAATATCATTTGCTACCATATAGGCATTACTTCTAGCATTTTCTAAAATATCCCGCACATCTTTATAAAATTGACGTTCTTCTTCTCCATCAATTAATTCAAATTTTGTCATTATGTCCCTTTCTGAATTGGCTACACAGTGTGTAGCCAATTCAAAATTTTATTTTTTTCTATAAAATTTATGGTGAATTTAGATTATCTCTTTAGAAGTTCTTATATGTCGGTATAGCCTGTATTTCTGGGCTTTCCCGGCATTTTAGATATGGGGAGAAGTTCACATATACTCTCACAATTCTTTAGATTTTCCCTCTGGGCGGTAGTAAAAAAGTAGTAAATTCTGCCAGTGGCTCTATGCAATCAGCCTTTCCATTTCAGCCCTTGCGGAAGCGAAAGTTGCGTGTGCGTAATAATTCAGCGTCATTGTGATATTGGAGTGTCCCATGATA
>DLAJ01000043.1:13097-13403 GCA_002493905.1 Lachnospiraceae bacterium UBA7050
GGGGTGTCATTACTTTGGGTAAGGTTTCCTCATGGCACTTATTGTACTTCTTTGCAAGCCCCCAGAACATGGTCGCATAGTTCACATTCGTTTTCGGGCAGCCGTCCCGGCCCCGGAAAAGGAAATTGCTGTAACCGTCAATCGTGATCGGCTTCGTTCCCTTGCGGTTCTCCAACACGCGCCCCAACGCTTCATACACTTTTTCACCCATTGGAATTTGTCTGATACCGCTTTGTGTTTTGGGCTTCTCTATGTAGTAGCCTGTTTCCGCGCTCCGTAAACGCTGGTGGTCTACATTGATTACCC
>DLAJ01000013.1 GCA_002493905.1 Lachnospiraceae bacterium UBA7050
TAGGTTGAAAAATAAGCTTGATAGCTTATTTTTCAACCGGCAATTTGAGTCAGAGCCTCAAATATGCCTTGATCGCAGTCGGAAATCTGAAATTTCCGACGCGTGTCATCGCAGTAAACTGCTCTGACATGGAGGATTAGTGTGAAAAATAAATTTTTCATAAGCAAACGAGTTTGCTTTGCGAATATTGTGCCTGCGGCCCAAAGTTCGCAGGTTGTGAGAAAGGCATGGTTATCAATATGATATGCGGGAGATAAGGAGGACGTTATGTCCGGGAAAATATTATGGCTCTTGGCAGGGGCGTTTTTATTATATTGGACCTATCACGATCTGCGCTGCGGGATGATCTCTGTCAAAAGCTGCCTGATTGCGGCGGGAACGGGAATTGCAGCGCGGGTCATGTTTCTGGATGGAGCGGCAGCAAACATTATTTTGCGGGGAAGCGGGGCAGACTGGAGGGATTTGGTATATAGCCTGATTCCCGGACTGTTTGTCATGGGAATGGCGGTCGTAAGCGGTGAGCGGGTTGGAAAGGGGGATGCGTGGATGCTGTCGGCGCTTGGCGCCCTGCTGGGGGTAGAGCGTTGTATGGAATTGTTTGTGACAGCGCTTGCCGCTGCGCTTCCGTTTGCAGCGCTGTGCTGCCTCGCAGGGCGCCGCAAAGGAAGAGGCGGACCGTTTGCCAGCTCCGGAATAGAGGAAGAAGGGCGTGTGATTCCGTTTGCGCCGTGTCTGATGATTGCGTATGTGTTGTGGTCAGTCCGGTCATGAAGAAGGACTGTGGTACGGAAAAAGGTAAACGGCTTGAAGAATACTGTGGCTTATGGGAACGGCCATGAGAAAGGACTGCGGTATGGTTTAACGGTCAGAGCGGCGTAAAATAACGGAAAACGGAGGAAAAATGCGGGGATGAAAGGGTTTCGGGAAGATGAGCGGGGGAGCGCAACGTTAGAGATGGCAGTTCTAATGCCGATGATACTTATTTTAATGATCCTGTTAATCTATCTGGCACTGTACCTATATGACAGGAGTGTCTTATACGGTGATGCCTATCTGGCGGCGTTCATTGCCTCGGAACAGCCGGGGGAAGATAATGAAACATTGTATGCGGAGGCAGATGCATGCTTTTCCGCCTTACAGGAAGGACAGTTGATGGCGTTGTCTAAAGTGCCATATGAGCTGACGGTCGATGCGGATGGCGTTGAAATTTCGTACAGTGGGGAGGTTGCGGTTCCTGTGATGGAGGGAAGCACAGTTTTTCGGGAGTGGGAGAGTTATGTACTCTCGGATAGCGCTTATGCGGCGAGGCATCGTCCCGTAACTTTTATCAGACGCTGTCGAATACTGGAAAGAATGTTGTCACAGGAGGAAGAGACGGGAGCAGGCGGAGAGCAATAGGTAAGCGGGAGAGTAAAAGAGAAGCCGGAGGCTTAGCAATATACCGATTGTATGAGGAGGAATGTTTTATATGGGAACGGATAAGATTGATGTGGAATGGATTAAAGAAGAAGAGTCACAGGAGCCGGACAGCGGACAACTTCGGAAAGAATGTGCGGACGAGACTGAATGCGGAAAGAGCGGTGTACAGGCGGAGGATGGCATGGGTCCAGAGGGTGGCGTGGGTCCAGAGGATGGTGCGGACCCGGAGGATGGCATGGGCAAGGAGAGATTTGAGCTCCTGCGTGAAAGCGGAAGATGTTATCTGACCTGCACGTTAAAAGAGGACTGTGAGGAGGAGGCGGCGATGCTGGCTCATAACAGGCCGGACGGATACCTTGCCGTCACACAAAAAAGCATGAACGGACAGGCAAAACTATTTTTTGACATTACGGGAAAACAGTCCCTGCTCCGCTGCTATGAAAAAAAGAAGCTTTCCTACGAAGAACTTGCCGCGCTGCTGTTGTCAGTTAAGAGCGGTTTGGACCGGGTGGAGGAATATTTGCTTTCAGAGGATGGTCTGGTGTTTTCGCCCGCATATTTATATCGAAATATGAATGGGAGACAGCTTTATTTTGTGTATCTTCCGTCTTTGCCCGGCTTGTTTGCGCAGCACATCAGAGAGCTTGCACGCTTTCTGATGAGTCATGTTGATTACGGAGAGGACTTGGCTGTAGAATTGGCGGGTCAGTTTTTTCGATATACGGAAGCTGAAAATTTTAGTATGACTGTATTTTTAGAAGAAAACAGAAGCATTTTTGAACATTCTGCGCCGGAAAAAGGACAGGAGGAGCAGGAGGAGAAGCAATCAGAAACGGGTATGCCAGATCGGGGCGAAACAGAATTTATGGAAAAAGGAGAGGAGGAGCCGTTGAAAGGCAGGCGGATGGTATATGCAGGGGCGGCGGCCGCTCTTATAGCGGCGTGTGCATTGCCTAAGCTGGCGTGGCTTCTTGTTCCGGCAGGAATCTGTGCGGGGGCTGCCGCAGGCATCCTGCCGGGCCGTATGGGAAGGGCACAGCAGAAGCTGTTAAAAAAGGAGCGTGAGGTGTATCTGTTTTCAGAAGAGCAGACATAAAAAAGTCCCTATACACATGGTATACGGACTTTTGTGTCTTAAAATGCTTCAGACGGGTGGGGTGCGGTCCAGTCCGGATCAATATGCGGGTGATATTCTTCAGGAAGCGCATCCAGAACATAGCGGTAAAAATCGTTGTTCAGAATGCCTGCAGTATAGTTATATAAACCGCGAACCTGCTTTTTTATGACATCTAAATATTCCTCATCCGGTTCCATGCCGTCCGTCCATTCTGTATGACCGGTTGTCTTATGATAGAGGACCCTGTCTGTGATAAAACTGCGGTCGGAAAAGATGACAAGCGGTGCACTGTCTGATAGAATATCCCTGCCTGCGTATAATCTGGAGTCGTAGGTGAAGCCAAACAGATTTAACAGCGTGGGAAGGACATCCTGGGAACAGGCGGGCTTTTCCACAGTAACCGTTTCCATTTCACTATTCCAGAGAATCAGGTAATTGCGGAAAATATCAAGCGTGTTTTCCAAAGGTTTCCCTGCAAGCTCTTCCAGATTTGCAATTTCCATACCGTAGGGGTAATGATCAGCGGAAAGGCAGATTACGGTGTTTTCCAGCTTTCCGGCAGCGTCCAGTTCTTCGATCAGATATTCTAAGGCAAGATCAAGCTCGATATTGCAGGCAATATAAGCTTTGCCTTCGTTAGAATAAGGCAGTCCGGCAACTTCCTCACGGTGCAGGGAGGACATCCTGTTACCGCCAAAGTTATAATTCATGTGACCGGAGACCGTCATATAGTATACATGGAAGCGGTCCTCGTTGATATACTGGGGGATCGTGGCTTTCATCATATCAAGGTCGGATGCCGGCCAGTAGTCCGCGTGCTCCATTTCGAAAACCTGACCACCCCAGACGGATGCATCTAAATCGCCGAGACTGCTTGCCTGCCATTTGTAACCAAGATTAGGATGAGAAAGGTGGCGCTTATAATAGTCGAGCGTATGATTGTGATACGCATAGCTGTGTACGCCCTCCAAGGCAAAAAAGGACGGGAGACTGAAAGGCATGGAAATCTCCGAGCTCCGGCGCATGGAAAACTGCTGATCGGGAATGAGTCCGGTCAGATTGGTATATTCCCCGTCACTTGTGGAAGTGTGCCAGAGCGGTACATAATACTGATGAAAGACAAAGCCCGAATTGACGAGCCTATAAAGTGTAGGCGTCAGTGTTTCATCGACCGCGTAAGGAGAAAAACCTTCGGCAGTGAGATAAATGAGGTTATAGCCCTCGAACATGCCGGTGTATTCATTGCGGTTTGTTGCGGGCATGCTCTCCATATATTCTGCAAGCCTGATGATCTCATCGGAACCGGCATGTTCCCTTAGATATTCGAAATCGACGGGAAGTACGTTCGGTGAGGTGTCCAATGGGTCAGGCTCGTCGGAAAGATTTCCGGAAGGATTATCAGTGGAGGAAGCTCCGGGTGCGGGAGAACCTTCCTGAATAACCGGACTGGGCTTTTCCGAGGATGCGGGGGGCGTGACAGAGGCGGAGGCACCGTCATTGGAAAGGGCGGCATCACCGAGATCAGCAACATCGCTACCGCCGCTGAAAGCGTTTGCGGGCGAAGCTGCGTCATTTGTATCGGGAACATCAGTCCATGCTTCTAAGGAATCCCCGGTTTCAGGAAAAATCGGACCTGAAAGGTCCCGGACGACGGAGGGCATTACGCCGTAGACGGAGATAACGCCGTGCGGGTTGTAGAATTCGCTGTAATTTTCGTAGTATTCCGTCTTCGCAGAAAATCCGATTACACAGACAAGAAAAAATGAACACAGACCACCAGCTGTTATGGCAGCGTTTATAAGGCGCTCTTTTTTGGTGTGGCGTTCAAGCGGAAGGAGCCGCTTATTATCTGCACGGTGTTTTTTAGAAAGGAGGACTGCTGCGGCAATGGGGAGGGCAAGCAGAAGCAGCCATCCCGATGCGTGGAGAATACCAGTCAGTGCTTCTCTCCAATAATGGGTCAGCGCGTCTTTGCCGCCGTTTGTGACAGCTGCCATTAGGAGCGGCTGCTTAAAGATTTTCATATAGACAAGCTGGGAGGCAAAAAGCAGCCATGTAAGCGATAAAATTGCAAAAAAGACGATGCGGTTTCCTTTTTTGTGGAAAAGTCCTGTAATAAGCGAGGCCAGTCCCGCAAACAGAATCCAAACAGGAATGGCGATCAGCGGATTTACGGGCGTAAGTCCCGAACAGCCGATGTGATAAAGAATCTCCATATAAAGCAGGGTACAGAGATCATACAGAAAAACGCGCAGCATGTTATAGCACTTCCTTATTTATATATATTATATGGGTATACTGTAGCACGATTCGACAGAAAAAGGAGAAATGTTACACATTTTAACATAAGATTCATGCTTTCTTTATATTTGACACAACTACGTTAAAATGCTACGCTTATGATTACGAAGAAAGCAGGAGAGAAGTTATGACAGAGCAGTTGGCTGGATATATGCAGAGCAAGGGTTATCAGATGATGGTAACAAACGTGCCGGGTCTGGTATTTCTTTTTCATCAGGAAATGCAGTCCGTTAATGTCATCATTCTTATGGAAATGACGGACGGCAGTATTCTTCCGGAACAGTATCGTCATATCAGAGAACAGATGCAGGAGGCATTTGAGCGCCGCGGCGCAGGGGAGCTGCACGCGATGGGTCTGTTGATCACGAACGAGCCGGAAGCGTCAGCGTCACTTTGCGAGGAAGAACGTTTTTTCTGGATGATTGACAGCCGAAGCAGGAGGCTGATTATTTATGAGCATCAGGCGGAGGATTTTTATGGATTGAAGGGAATGCTGGAGGAGTTTCTTGCGGCATGGCAGCAGGACGGCGCCGCAGCATGGCAGCAGGAGGACGCAGCATGGACGGAGGCAGAACAGCAGGAAGAGCCGGAAAGCTTTGAAAGGCGGCGCGGCCCGCGCGAAAGCCTGCGTACAATCCCGTTTGCGACAGTCCTTTTGGTCGTCTTAAACTGCGTTGTATTTTTGATATATACATGGAGAGGCGAAGTATTGTATAATGAAGGAGAACTGCTTGGACTGGCCGTTGTGGAACGCGGGGAATATTACCGCATGATTACCAGTATGTTTATGCACGCTGATTCAGGGCATTTGTTCGGCAATATGTTGATGCTCTATGCGGTTGGTGCAATGCTGGAGATGCGGTTCGGGCGTATCCGGTTTCTGCTTTTGTATCTGCTGTCAGGAATCGGCGCTGCCGCTGCTTCCGTGTGGCATCAGCTGCAAATTGGAAGTGTTGTGGGCTCCATCGGCGCAAGCGGTGCGGTTTACGGATTGATCGGCGCGCTGTTCTTTCTGGTGGTTGCGGGAAAGGGGCGGTTTGCAAGTGTGACGCTCCCGCGTATCCTGCTGTGCATCGGATACTCCTTATATAGCGGGCTGACCGCGGAACGAATCGACAATGCGGCGCATATCGGCGGTCTGATCTGCGGATTTGTGCTGGCAGCACTGCTTTTTTTGGGAAAAAAGCAGGATTTGGAAAAGAAGCAGACGGGATAAGTCTGGATCAGATTGGATATCAGAAAGGAACGGACGGAATATGAAGATTCATATTTACTATGGCGGGCGCGGGCTTGTGGATGATCCGACGATTTTTGTGATCAACCGGATGGATGCGGTACTCAAAGAGCTGAATGTCAATGTGGAGCGGTTCAATCTATATGAATTGAAAAATACGATCATGACGCTGCCGCAGACATTGAAGGATGCGGACGGAATCATTCTTGCGACGACTGTCGAATGGTATGGCATCGGCGGATATATGCAGCAGTTTTTGGATGCATGCTGGCTGTACGGCGATAAGGAAAAGATCAGTGAGATTTATATGTGCCCGGTTGTTATGGCGACAACCTACGGGGAGCGTGAGGGGAAGCTGCATTTATCCAACGCATGGGAAGTATTGGGAGGCCGCCCGTGCAGCGGAATCTGCGGTTATATTGCGGATACGGTTTCCCTGGAGATGAACGAGGGCTACCACCGGCTGATTGATAAGAAAGCAGAAAACCTGTACCGTACCATCAACCAGAAGCTGCCAGATTTTCCGGCAAGCAATCAGGCGGTGCGCCAGCGCGTCTGCCAGCCGAAGGACATGTCCTTGACACCGCAGGAGGCGGAGCAGCTCTCACAGTATATTTCGGACGACCGCTATGTAAAGAAACAGAAAGAGGATATTCAGGAGCTGACCAGCCTGTTTCGGGAAAAGCTCGATAAGACCGACGCGGATGACACGACGGCATATGTGGAGGATTTCCGCAGGCATTTTCAGCCGCAGGCAGGGTTTACGGCGGCCTATCGTTTCCGCATAGAGGGAAGAAAAAAACATTTCATTCTTCAGATTAACAATGCCGAACTGATCTGCGAATACGGCGAACTTGAAAACGCCGATATGGATATTCAGCTGGACAATAACGTCATGAATGAGATTGTCAGCGGAAGAATGACGTTTCAGAGGGCGTTCATGGGCGGTTCTATGAAGATGAAGGGCGATTTCAAAATTTTGCGTTCATTAGATCAGTTATTTGATTTTACGGCATAGGAACTGAAACTACTTGTTGCAGGGCGTAAGAGTGGAATTTGCGGCTCCGGGCATACGTCCGCCCGTTGAGAAAGGAGTATGGTGGTACCGATGAAAGATGAGAACTGCATTTTTTGTAGGATTGCAAACGGAGAGATTCCGAGCAGAACGATTTATGAGGATGAGCGTTTCAGGGTGTTTTTGGACCTGTCGCCGGCGGCGAAGGGACATGCGCTGATCGTGCCGAAAGAGCATTATGCAAATCTGTATGAGCTGCCGGAAGATTTGGCGGCGGATGTGATGCGCCTTGCAAAACGTCAGGCGGCGGTTATGACCGAAAAGCTTTCCTGCGATGGTTTTCAGCTTGTGCAGAATAACGGGAAATGCGCGGGGCAGACGGTGTTCCATTTCCATATGCATTTAATACCGCGTTACCGCAGTGACGGGCAGAACATTGCATGGGAACCGGGAAGTCCGTCTGACGCAGAACTGGACGGAGTAAAGGCGCAGATATTGTCGTAGCACCGGGGAGTAACGAATAGACAGGAAATAAAAAAACAGGGGATTGGAGCTATGCTTCAATCCCCTGTACTTCTTCGATCAGCTTCATAATGGTGTGGATGGAGTCGGTCTGTGTGCTTCTGCTCATCGCGTCAATATAAATCTGGCGGTTGCAGTATAGCTCGTGAACTTTATCCGTGAGCGTCTGATTATCCAGATATTCTTCTTCGATTACCATACTGAACCCCTGCGCCTCAAAAGAGTGGGCATTTAAGATCTGGTCGCCCCGGCTGCTGGTGGTCGGCAGCGGAATCAAAATATTTGGCTTTTTTAAGGATAACAGTTCACAGATTGCATTAGCGCCGGCGCGGGAAATGACAAGATCCGACATGGCGAAAATGTCTTTCATTTCGGATTTGATATATTCAAACTGCTTATAGCCCGGTTTTGTCAAAAGAAGGTTATCCACTTTGTCTTTTCCGCAGAGATGAACAATCTGAAAATCATTGAGCAGCGCAGGAAGTGCCGAGCGTACTGCCTCATTGACTGCTGCCGAGCCCTGGGAACCGCCCACGACCATAATCACGGGCTTATTAGCCGAAAAGCCGCATAAATCCAAGCCTGCGATACGGCTGCCCTTTGCAAGCTCTTCGCGGATGGGAGAGCCGGTAAGGACGGCCTTGCCCTCAGGGAGGTCTTTGAGCGTTTCTGGGAAATTACAGCAGATTTTCGTTGCGGCGCCAACACAGAGTTTATTGGCAAGACCGGGTGTCATATCCGATTCATGGATAACGCAGGGAATGCCAAGCGAAGCGGCGGCACGTACAACGGGAACGCTGACAAAACCTCCTTTTGAAAAAACAACGTCCGGTTTGATCTGCTTAATCAGCTTTTTTGCCTCAAAATAGCCGGCAATAACGCGGAATGGATCGGAAAAATTTTTCGGATCAAAGTAACGGCGGAATTTTCCTGTAGAAATGCCGTAATAAGGAATATCGAAATCGGCGATCAGGCGCTTTTCGATTCCTTCATACGATCCCATGTAGTGGATATCGTAATGCTGTTCCATCAAAGAGGGCAGGAGTGCAATGCAGGGAGTCACATGTCCGGCAGTCCCGCCGCCCGTCAATAAAATCCGTCTCATGAATCATGCCTCCAAAAAGAGTTAGTTTTGAAGCATTGTTTCTAATGCGTGTGCAAGCTGATCCGGACATGAAGTGGATTTCATGCCGCAGCGGATGCCTTTTAAGCGGTCGATTGCATCCTGCGGGGCCATACCTTTTACAAGGCTTGAGATGCCCTGCAGATTGCCGTTGCAGCCGCCTGTAAAGCGCACAGAAGCGATCACGCCGTTTTCCAGTTCGATGTCGATTTCAGAAGAGCAGACGCCCTTGGGTGTATATTTCATAGCTTCTCCAATCTGTATGCATTTCAATGCATACTTTTTTTACTTATAGGATTAGGGTGTCAAAAGAC